>NZ_LRRB01000007.1 GCF_001646865.1 Aldersonia kunmingensis
CGCGCGTCTGCCGTCCGAGCAGCCGATCGAACACCGGACGCGCATCGGCAGCGGCCGACCACGCGACGATCCGGCCGGTGATCGCGACGGTGGAATCGATGGCATGCGCGGTGAGCACGGCGATGGTCGCTGCGTGCCGGGTGGAGGCGGTCGCACCGGTAACCGCGGAGAAGCCCTCGAATTCGCGGTCTCGGGCGCTATCGAGCTCGAGCACCGCAGCCTCTAGGCCCTCCCTCGCCGCGGCACGCACAGCCGCGTCGTCGCCGGCCAGCACCTTTGCCGCGCATCGCAACACCCTGCTGCTCTGCTCGGGGGAGCCCGCCTGGGCGCTCGGTGTAGTCAGCCGATCGGTGAGCCACCGCAGGTCACCGATCACGCGGATGATCGCGCGGCCACCGGCCGATAACCCGACCGGCCGAGTGGCCGATGCGAGGTAGCTGGTCTGCAGTTCCTCCGTCGCTGCGCGGGCCACGGCCGGATTTCCTGTGCCGTCGAGCAGGTCGGCGAGGAACTCGCAGACACGGGCCGCCCGGCGCCGAATCAGGTTGTGATGACGAGGCGCGAAGAGAAAGAGAGCGGCAGGCACGCAGCAGACGATGGCGACCGCCCAGCCGGCCAATCGTTCCGGGATGACACCGGCCGGCCCGGGCGTCGCCACCGGGAGCACGAAGGTAAGGAGCGCGGCGCGGGTAGCCGCCGAGATCGCCGCGCTGAGCACGCCGGCGAAGAACACCGCGACACCGACCACGAACATCGAGACGACGGCGAGCCAGCCCACCCGAGATACCAAGGTGCCCAGGGTGATGAACACCGTTCCGACCACGGACAGGCCGAGATACGCCCCGGCGCGGGCGCGTCGGTCACCCGGGAAATCGGCGAATACCAATAACGCGAAACCACCGAAGACTGCGAACAGTGCTGCCTGAGCGTCGTCGATCCAGTACTTGCCGATCGCGAACGCGATCGGAATGACGATTGCTGCGCGTGCGGCCTTACGAAGTGCGTCGTACTCGGGGTCGTGGCGGCGGAATCCGCGACCGATGCGCTCGACCAGGCCGGCCAACGCGGGCTACCCGACGGGACCGAGCACGGTCAGTGCGACTGCGTCGCCGAGCCGGTATGGCCTCGTCTCGACCACGGTGCCGAGCACGCGCCGTAGCCGGGATACCTCCGCGCGCACCGTGACCACGTGGTCCGGATCGCCGTACATCTCGCGGCTCAGATCGACCGCGGACATGCCCTCGCGCCCACTGCGGTGCAGCAGTTGCAGGATTTCGGCATGCCGTGCGGTGAGCGGGCTGCGCCAGGACCGGTCCGCGCCGGTGACCTCTACCGTCGGCGCCGCAGTGCGCGCATCGAGCGTGATCCGCAGGCGGGTGTCGGCTCCCGCGGGGCGGACGAGCCAGCCATCACCGATCTGCTCGGGGATGCACAGACCGAGGCCGGGGACGGTCACCGCGCGGTCGCCCCGCGGCGCGGCAATCCGATCGCGAGCTGCAATGCCCGACGCGTGGGCAACCCAGCCGTGCTCGTCGACGAGCAACAGCGGGCCGTCGGTGGACGCGAGGCGCGGCGCGGCGGCGGTGCGCAACCGTTCGAGCCGATGCTCGTGGTGGCGCCACAGCTGCGATTCGGCGAGCCGGACCGCCGTCTCCACAAGCGCGGTGATCGTGGGGTGCAAGGTCAGCGCGGGCCCGCTGACATCGACGATGCCGAGGAGCTCACCGGTACGCGGATCGTGGATCGGTGACGCCGTGCAGTACCAGGGATGTTGGGTCTGCTCGAAGTGCTCGGCGGAGAACAACTGCACCGGAGCCGCCTCCGCGAGCGCGGTGCCGATTGCGTTCGTCCCTACGGCCGCCTCGGTCCAGAGCGCACCCACCTCGAACCCGAGTTCGTCGGCGCGTCGCCGCAGCCGCGCCGAACCCGAGCGCCACAGGATGATCCCGTCGGCGTCGGTCACGACCAGCAGCAGATGCGACTCGTCGGCGACCGACGAGATCACCTCACGCAGCTCGTCGATGACGCCCGACAACTGAGATACACGCCGGCGACGCTCGACCTCCTCCACCGGAAGCGGGTCGCGGGCATTCGTGCCATCGGGATCGAGTCCCGCATCGAGCACCCTCGTCCACGAGCGCGCGACGAGATCCCGCGGCTGCAGCGTGCTGGCGCCGCCGGCGATCACCGCGTCGTGCATACGGCGCAGGTCACGCGCGTAACTCGGCAGGTCGGTGCCGGGCCGGACGGCGCTGAACATGCTCACGGGCGCTACCTCTTCTAGGCGACGTCTATCGAGCGTAGGCGACGTGGCTGTGACGCGCGCCACTTGCAACGTCGATGCAATTCGATGCAACCCTGGCAGCCGCATTGCAGCCGGGTGTGTGCTCTGGGTCACAACGAGTGACGAAGACGGAGGTTGTGATGACCCAGACCCTGGAACCAAATTCGACCGCGCTGTACGGGCAGCGGACGCCCGCCCAGCGCGTCGAGGCGTGGCTGACCGCATTCGAGGTCGCGCTGGTTCGGCGCGATGTTGCCGCGGCGGCGGACAAGTTCGCGGTGGAGAGCTTCTGGCGCGATCTGATCGCGTTCACCTGGAACATCAAGACCGTCGAGGGACGCGACGGTGTGGCGGACATGCTGACCGGCCAGCTCTCGGACACCAACCCCTCCGGCTTCCGTGCCACCGAGGAGCCGACCGAGGCAGATGGCGTCGTCACCGCGTGGATCGCTTTCGAGACCGGGGTCGGCCGCGGCGTCGGGCATCTGCGCCTGAAGCGGGACGAGGATTCCGGTGCCGACCAGGCGTGGACTCTGCTCACCGCGCTGCAGGAACTCGACGGCCACGAGGAAGGCAAGGGAGCCCGCCGGCCCAAGGGCGTGCGGCACGGTGCCGATAAGGACCGGGTCACGTGGTCGGAGCAGCGGGCGAACGAGGAGGCCGAGCTCGGCTACACCCGCCAGCCCTACGTGGTGATCGTCGGCGGCGGGCAGGGTGGCATCGCGCTCGGCGCGCGCATGCGTCAGCTCGGCGTGCCCGCGGTTGTGCTGGACAAGCACGACCGACCGGGCGACCAGTGGCGGGGACGGTACAAGTCGCTGTGCCTGCACGACCCGGTTTGGTACGACCACCTGCCGTATCTGCCGTTCCCGGAGAACTGGCCGGTGTTCGCGCCGAAGGACAAGATCGGCGACTGGCTCGAGATGTACACGCGCGTGATGGAGGTGCCGTATTGGAGCCGGAGCAGCTGCGTGTCGGCAGATTACGACGAGTCCACCAAGGAATGGACGGTCGTTGTCGACCGCGACGGCGAGGAAGTGGTGCTGCGGCCGAAGCAACTCGTGCTCGCCACCGGTATGTCGGGCAAGCCGAACGTGCCGTCGTTCCCGGGTGCGGAGAAGTTCAGCGGCGATCAGCACCACTCGAGCCACCATCCGGGCCCGGACCAGTACGCCGGGAAGAAGGCTGTGGTGATCGGCGCGAACAACTCAGCGCACGATATCTGTGCGGCGCTGTGGGAGCACGACGTCGACGTGACGATGGTGCAGCGTTCCTCGACCCATATCGTGAAATCCGATTCGCTGATGGACCTCGGCCTCGGGGATCTGTACTCCGAGCGTGCGCTCGCCGCCGGAATGACAACGCAGAAGGCCGATCTCACGTTCGCCTCGCTGCCTTACCGGATCATGCACGAGTTCCAGATCCCGGTCTACAACGCAATTCGCGAGCGGGACAAGGACTTCTACGACCGACTCGAGAAGGCCGGATTCGAACACGACTGGGGCGATGACGGTTCGGGGCTGTTCATGAAATACCTGCGCCGCGGATCGGGCTACTACATCGATGTCGGCGCGGCGGAGCTCGTCGCCAATGGCGATATCAAGCTCGCCCACGGCAACGTGCGCGAATTGACGGAGCACAGTGTGATTTTGGAGGACGGCACCGAACTGGAGGCCGATCTCGTCGTCTACGCGACCGGCTACGGCTCGATGAATGGCTGGGCCGCCGACCTGATCGGCCAGGACGTGGCAGACAAGGTCGGCAAGGTGTGGGGCCTCGGCTCGGACACCACCAAGGACCCCGGTCCGTGGGAGGGCGAGCAGCGCAATATGTGGAAGCCCACCCAGCAGGAGGGGCTGTGGTTCCACGGCGGCAACCTGCATCAGTCGCGGCACTACTCGCTCTACCTCGCGTTGCAGCTCAAGGCGCGCTACGAGGACATCCCGACCCCGGTGTACGGCCTGCAGGACGTGCACCACCTGACGTAGCAGCAAGCCCACAACGCTGTGGGCGCATGGAGAGGCCCGGCCGCAATGCGCGGCCGGGTTTTCTCGTGCGTGGGTCGCGGGTCGTCCGGCGGGGGAGCCGACCTACCCGACTGGAGGGTTCCGGTGTGCCGGGTAGCCGGTTGTGCCCGAGAAGCATTGTGACGGCGGGCACATGAGAACACGGTGGGTATCGGCGGTATCGCCGCGACGACCAAAGCCACCGAGGAGCATCCACAATGGCCATCGAGCTGAACCAGATCTGGGACTTCCCGATCAAGGAGTTCCACCCCTTCCCGCGGGCGCTGCTGGGCGTCGGCGCGCACGACATCATCGGCGTCGAGGCCAAGAACCTCGGCTTCAAGCGCACTCTGCTCGTGACCACCGGCTTGCGCGGCTCGGGAATCATCGAGGAGCTGATCGGCAAGATCGAGTACGCCGGCGTCGAGGTGGTGCTCTACGACAAGGTGGAGTCCAACCCGAAGGACTACAACTGCATGGAGGCCGCCGCCCTCTACAAGCAGGAGCGCTGCGACAGCATCATCTCCGTCGGCGGTGGATCCAGCCATGACGCCGCCAAGGGTGCCCGCGTGGTGATCGCGCACGACGGCCGCAATATCAACGAGTTCGAGGGCTTCGCGAAGTCGACGAACAAGGAGAACCCGCCGCATATCGCCGTATCCACCACGGCGGGAACGGGTTCGGAGACCTCCTGGGCCTACGTCATCACCGACACCTCCGATATGGAACATCCGCACAAGTGGGTCGGTTTCGACGAGGCGACCATCGTGACGGTCGCGATCGACGATCCGCTGCTGTACTACAGCTGCCCGCAGCATTTCACCGCGTACTGCGGCTTCGACGTGCTGGCGCACGGCAGCGAG
Source organism: Aldersonia kunmingensis (assembly GCF_001646865.1). Taxonomy (GTDB): domain Bacteria; phylum Actinomycetota; class Actinomycetes; order Mycobacteriales; family Mycobacteriaceae; genus Aldersonia; species Aldersonia kunmingensis. The sequence goes on from NZ_LRRB01000007.1 coordinate 5,154, forward strand.
CCCTATGTCTCGCGGCTGGACTTCGCGTCTTCGCTCGGCAACGCGCTGTACTCGATCGAGCTGGTGAGCAAGCACCTGCGTGAGGCGGTATTCGAGCCGCGCAACCTGAAGGCGCGCGAGGGCATGATGAACGCGCAATACATTGCGGCGCAGGCATTCAACTCCGGAGGCCTCGGCATCGTGCACTCCATCTCGCACGCGGTGAGCGCGTTCTTCGACAGCCACCACGGCCTCAACAACGCCATCGCCCTGCCGCGCGTGTGGGAGTACAACCTGCCCTCGCGTTACGAGCGCTACGCCAAGATCGCCACCGCGATGGGCGTGGACACCCGCAACATGACCACCGTGCAGGCCGCCGACGCGGCGGTGGAGGCCGCGATCCGGCTCGCCGCCGACGTGGGCATCCCGGAGAACTTCGGGTCGGTTCGTACGGACACCTATGACAAGAACCGGATGAACACCGGCAAGTACGCCGGCCGCGGTGAAGTGATCAAGGGCGACGACAAGTCCGTCCTCGCGATCTCCGAGCACATCCAGGGCGACTGGTGCACCCCGGGCAACCCTCGCGAGGTCACCGTCGAGTCGATGATCCCGGTGGTCGGGCACGCGATCAACGAGAAGTACTGAGGTTTCATCCGCACTCGCGTTGGGCGGAGTGAACGGAAGCGTTCACTCCGTCTAACGCAACAAATCTTCCGTTCACGGGCCGAGACGGGTGCGGTTCATCCACAGTGCCGTCTCCATCCACAGCCCAATTCCGCATCACCAACGCCGCACAACGACCAACACCGGGAGCGCTCATGACCGCGGCCATCGCACCAGTCGAGTCGATCGAATTCGACGGCGCGCAGGACCTGTCCGACGCATTGCGCGAACACGATTACATCGCCGACGACGATCTCGCCACGGTCGTCCACCTGGCCACCGCGCTGGACCGCCCGCTGCTCCTGGAGGGTCCGGCGGGTGTCGGCAAGACCGAACTTGCCAAGGCGCTCGCGGCGGCCGGCGGGCGGCGGCTTGTGCGGCTGCAGTGCTACGAGGGTCTCGACGACAACCGAGTGCTCTACGAGTGGGATTACGCCAAGCAATTGCTGCACGTGCAGATGCTGCGCGATCGGATCTCGCACCTGCTCGCCGACACTGCCGATGTCGAAATGGCATCGAAGATGCTGGCGCAGAAGGATTTCGGTCTCTACTCGGAAGATTTCCTGGCTGTCCGGCCGCTGCTGGACTCGGTACTGTCCGAGGAACCGGTGGTGTTGCTCGTCGATGAGGTCGACCGCACCGAGGAGGCGATGGAGGCACTGCTGCTCGAGGTGCTCGCCGAGCGGCAGGTGACCATCCCCGAGATCGGCACCTTCGCTGCGCGCTCGACGCCCTGGGTGATCCTCACGTCGAACGACACCCGCGAACTGTCGGCGGCCCTGAAACGCCGCTGCCTGCATTTCCATCTCGACTTCCCGGCACCCGAGCGTGAGCGGGAGATCGTCTCCGTGCGCGCACCGGAGGCGGAGGCGGCTGTGGTCGCCGATGTCGTGGACCTCGCGGGAACCTTGCGCGAACTGCCGCTGCGTAAGAGCCCGTCCATCTCCGAGGTGGTCGATGCGGCGCGGGCCGCAATGATATTGCACCGCAATGGGATCGAGACCGGTGATGCGCAGCGCCAGGTGTTGTTCTCGGCGCTGCTCAAGTTCTCCAGCGATCGTGATCTGGCGCTGAACCACCTGGCCGGGAAGGTGGCCGCCGAGCCGGAGCCCGACGATGCGGGGGAACCGGCGACCGTGGCCGCCCGGCCGTCGAACACCACCACGGCCGCCTTCCGCGGCCGCGGGGGCGGCGGGCGTGAGCCGCGTACGGCGGGGAAGCGCATCCGGTGAACACAATCGCCCCGAGCGATGTGCTCGACGTGGTGGCCGCAGCGTTCGCACGGCTACTGCGACTCGCGGGTGTTGCGGTATCGCCTGCCGAGACGATTGAGATGCGCCGCGTACTGGGTCTGCTCGGGGCGCACGATCGTAACGTGCTGCGTGCGGGCCTGCGCGCCACCTGTGCGAAATACTCGCGCGAGCACACGGGGTTCGACCGGGCCTTCGACGCATTCTTCGGGTCGCCATCCGTGAAAGTAGTCTCGGCGCAGGAATATTCGACCAAGGCCCACTCCAGGGCCGGGCTGCCCGAGCATCTAGAGCTCGACGAGAACCAGGAGATCGGCAAGTACGCCGAGTACAACGAGCGGGCGGCCGAGGTCGGGGAACACTTCGACACCCCGGACGCGGATAAGGGCTTCAACCCGCACAAGGACGACGACGACATCAGCGTCACCGGCGAGGCCGACCAGCTGTCCGTCTCCGCCGAGACCGACGAAGGCCGGCGTGGCGTCAAGTACACCCTCGAGGTGGACCGTGCATCGTCGAGCACGGTGGGATCGCTCGCCGACACGGTCGGGCCGGTCGTCGCGGGCACGCTGCAGTGGGACGATCCGGAGTCGATCCTGGCCTGGCTGGATGTCTACGACCCGAGCAAGACATACGGCGGGGAAGTAGCGGCGCAGCGGCTGACCGCCGATCAAGTGGCCCAATTGAGCCGTGCCATGGCCGAATTCGTCGCCGCCCTCGCGGACAGCGTCGGTGCGTCCGCGGAGTGCGAGTTCGGCGACACCGCCGGTGAGGTGTCCCTCGCGCCCGATGTCGACCTCGCCTGTCATGAGGTGCTGCGCCGGATGCGTGGGGCGCGCCGGCCGCGCCCGCGAGAGCATGGCCGCGGCGCGCTGGATATGCGCCGTACCGCCCGCGCCGCACTCGGCACCGACGGCGTCCCGTTCCGGCTGATCACCCGCACACCACTGCCCGACCGGGTGCGGCTTGTCGTGCTCGCGGACGTATCGCTGTCGGTGCGTCCGGTCACCGCGTTCACGCTGCGGCTTGCGCAGGCGATGCATCGCCGCGCCGAGCGCTGCCGGGTGCTCGCGTTCGTCGACCGCCCAGTCGAGGTGACCGAGGTGCTGCTGCGGACCCGCGGGGACGACGCCCTCGCCGCGGTATTGGCGGATGCGCACCTCGACCTCGAGACCAGCAGCGACTACGGCCGCATGTTCGACGAGGCGCTCACCGGCCACGCCGACGCCTTCGACTCCCGCACAGCGGTGCTGATCGTCGGGGACGGGCGCTCGGGCGGCCTGCCACCGAACACCGAACGGCTGCGGGCGCTGCGCCGCCGGGTGCATCGGCTGGCCTGGGTGACCCCGGAACCGGACCGGTACTGGCGGCAGGCGACGTGCGCGATGCCCGAGTACGCCGACGTCTGTGACGAGGTCATCGTCGCTCGCGATGCCGAACAACTGGTCGCCCGTGCCGCTGAGCTGGCCCGCGCACTGTCCTGACCTGGCGCGTTACCTGCCCGATCGGGTAGGTACCCACCTGCCCGGCCGCAGGTTGGCGTTAGTCGCGACCGCTCCTAGGGTAGGTAGCTGTGTAACCTGGGTCACAGTCCCAGGGCTCGGTAGGGACGAGGCGGTGGCTGAACTGGACGCAACGACAGAACTCGAGCGCGCCGGGTCGGCGGCCCGCGTGGTCACACCGTTGCTCGTGCCGGATCGCGGCGCGGCCGGTGCCGAACCCACTCGGCTACTGAAGTTTCACGCCCCGGAGATCGTCTTCGGAATCGACTCGCTCGCCGAGGCGGCACCTGCTGCAGTGCGGCTAGGTGCGGTCCGCCCTTTGCTCGTCACCGACCCGGGCCTGCTTGCCGCCGGCTGGGTGGACGAACTGCTGGGCTACCTGCGCGGCGAGGGACTCGATGCGAGGGTGTGGAGTGATCTCACGCCCAACCCGAAGGACCACGAGATCGCCGCCGGGCACGAGTACTACCGCGACAACGGGTGCGACGTCCTCATCGCACTGGGCGGGGGATCGGTGATCGATGCCGCCAAGGGCATCGCCATCCTGGCCGCGAACGGCGGCAATATTCTCGATTACGAGGGCGTCGACCGGGCGCCCGCGCCGATCCCGCCGCTAGTTATGGTCCCGTCGACCTCGGGCACCGGCGCCGACGTTTCGCAGTTCTGCATCGTCACCGACACCACGCGCGGCACCAAGATCACCATTCTCGGCCGCGCGCTCGTGCCGGACATCACCGTCATCGATCCGCGGCTGCTCACCACGATGCCCGAATGGCTCAATGCGGCAACGGGATTGGATGCCCTCACGCACGGTATCGAGGCGTTCGTGTCGCTCGGGCACAACCGGCTCACCGACCATCACGCGTTACGTGCGGTCGCCATGGTCACCGAGAACCTACCGGCGACGATGGTGCGGCCGGGGGATATGCCCGCGCGTGTGGAGATGGCGCAGGCGAGCCTGGAGGCCGGATTGGCCTTCACCAACGCGATTCTCGGTGCCGCACATGCGATGAGCCATCAGGTCGGCGGCATGCTCGACCTCCCGCACGGCGTTATCAACGGGGTGCTGTTGCCCCATGTCATCCGGTTCAACGCGGAGGCCGACCCGGCGCCGTTCGCCACCATCGCCGAATGTCTCGGGCTGCCCGAGCATCGCGATACGCCGGCGGTTGCCGCACTCGCCGTGGCCGACCGCGTCGAGCGACTTGCCCGTGAAGTCGGCGTGCCGAAGGGCCTCGCCGAACTCGGGGTCACCGAGGACGATCTGCCCAGGCTCGCCGCGCAGACCCTGCAGGACGCCTGCCTGTCGACCAACCCGCGGACGGCCGATCATGCGCAGATTCATGCGCTGTTCCGGGCGGCGCTGTGAGCGCGTCGCCATACCAAGCTCGCCGGGTCGGCGCGCCGGATCTGGAACGCCTTACCGGCGTCCGGTCGGGCAAGGGCAGCTTCTATCCCGAATTCCGGGGTGCGGCACAGCGTTTGGAACGTGTGCTTGCCGCGCTCGATGCGATCTCGCGCGCGCTCGTGCAAACGGTGGACGGCCCGGAGCCGCTGGTGCGCGCGGTGGCGGAGGCGGCCCGAGCGCACCTCGACGCCGATTGGGTATTGCTCGCCTTGGCCGATGGTGCCCTGCCCGAGGCGAGTCCGCGCCATCTCATCCTGGATTCGGAGGGCACCCCGCATGCCTTCGAGGGCGTGCCCGGTGCGCGGGTTCCCGGACCGCACCTGCCGGACGCCGTGCTGAACCGGCTCAACGACATTCTGCGAGGGGAGTTCGCACAGTTCCGGCTGCCGGTGATCGAAGGCCATCACGCGCATGTCCCGATCGAGTTGGACGGCGGCATCGTTGGTGCCTTCGCCGCCTGGACGCCGCAAACCCGCACGCTCGACGGCACCGACGAGACGGTGATGCGCATCCTCGCCAGCCAGACCGCGGTCGCGCTGCAGAACTCGGCGTTCGTGCAGAAGTCGCAGCGTCTGCTCGAGCAGGCCGAGGCGGCGTACGCCCAGGCGCGAGAGCACGCCGCCGAACTGGCCGCGCGCAATGCCGAACTCTCCGCCACCCAACGTGAACTCGGTGCGGCGCAACGCCGTCAGGTGCTCGATTCGGAACGCCAGCGGATCGCCCGCGAACTGCACGACAGCGTGGCGCAACTCGTGCTGTCGGCGGGCATGCAGATAGAGGTGTGCCGGAGCGAGATCGAAAGCCCCGACCTGAGCCATCGGCTCGATCTCGCCAAGGATCTCACCCGCTCGGCGGTCGAGCAGTTGCGCTCGGCGATCTATGCGCTCAACCATCCCGGCGATGCCGCCCGGTCGAGCCTGCCGGAACTACTCGAACAGCTTGCGACCGTCCATATGCCCGACGATCTGCGCGTCACCCTGCGCGTGGACGGCACGGCGGCGGACCTGCCCGGCGATGTCGAGCACGCGCTGCTGCGGATCGCCGGCGAGGCATTGTTCAACACCGCGGTGCACGGCCATGCGAAGCGCGCCAACATCCGTCTCGCGTATCGCCCACTCGCCGTGACGCTTTCGGTCGCCGACGACGGCACCGGGGATCCGGAGAAGATGCGGACGATGCTGCGCCTGGCCGATGCGACCGACGTGAACGGACATCACCGCGGGCTGGCCAATATGGCCGCGCGAGCCCGCGAACACGGCGGCACGATCGAGGTGCAGCGGTCCAGGATGGGCGGTGTGCGCATCGTCGCGACCGTGCCGCGACCAGCCGAGAACGCGGAAGGAAGCCAAACGTGATGACCGAGACCGCAGCCGAGACTCCGGCTCGAACTTCGACGATCCGGCTGGTGCTTGTCGATGACCACGCCATCCTCCGGCAGGGTCTGCGCTCGGTGCTCGAGCGCGAGCCCGATCTAACCGTGGTGGGGGAGGCGTCATCGGAAGCCGAAGCAGAGGCAGTGGTCCGTGCCTGCAAGCCCGACGTCGCACTGTTGGATCTGAAGCTCTCGGCGGGATCGGAGTTTGAGGGACTGTCCCTGTGCGGCAAGCTTTCCGCGGCCAATGCCGAACTCGGGCTGCTGATCCTCACCACATTTCTGGACGAGGAACTGGTCGTGCGGGCGGTTCAGGCCGGTGCGCGTGGGTATGTGGTGAAGGACGTGGACACCACCGAGTTGGTCCGCGCCATTCGCGCCGTTGCGGCGGGGGAGAGTGCATTCGACGCGCGCAGTGCCGCCGCCGTCGTGCGTTCGATGAATCGGCACAGCGAGCCGCGTCAGGGCTTGACCGACCGCGAACTCGAGGTGCTGCGGTTGCTCGCGGCGGGCCTGTCCAACAGCAGGATCGGTGAGCAGCTCTATATTTCGGCGACCACCGCGAAGTTCCACGTCAGCAACATCATGCGCAAGCTCGAGGTGAGCCGTCGCGCGGAAGCGGTCTACGCGGCCAGCAAACGTGGGCTGATCTAACGGATCACCGCTCGAAAACCAGCCAGCCGCCGTGGAATTCGTGTACGTTGGCGCGCACGCCCGGATGTGCCGCGGTGACCTTTTCGCCCAGCCGCGCGAGGGTCGGCAGGTCGAAGCGCTGGATATGCCCGTAGCAGGCGCGGGGCTCGTCCTCGAATGGGACGGCGACGATCACGCGGCGGCGGGCCAGGCCGAGTGCCTCGTGCAGCACCGCCTCCGTCGCATCCGGGTCGAGATGTTCAATGAGGTGCAGGGCGGTGACCGTATCCGCGGCCATATCCGGCAACGGGACATCGGCAGCGTCGCAGTCGATCGTGCGAACGGGGATGCCCAGCGCGCCGCTCACGCGGTCGAGCAGACGCATCGTCGGTGCGCTCAGATCCGTTGCCGTGACATTGAAGCCGGTCGCGGCCAGGCGCAGCGGGAAGAACCCGAAGCAGGAGCCGAGGTCGATCACCCGCGGTCCGGCCACAAGTTCGTGCGCGTGTGCGTGCACCGGCGCGAACTTCGCGACGCCGTGCTCGAGCCGGCGCAGCGAGTTGCGGTAGAACGTCGCCCAGGCCGCGGTTGCGCCGGAAACCGTCGAGCGGACCACGCCGGTGAAGACGAGTTCGAACTCGTCGCGGCCGCGCAGGATCCCGGTGTCGTCGAGTTCGGCGACGATCAGCCCGGTCAGATCGTCGTTGAGTTCGCCAGCGGTGAAGCCGTGCCGCACGGTGAGGTTCTCGCCAGACCGATGGACGAGGAAATGCGGGGTGCGGACCCAGCCCCCGTCGCCGACAGATTCGACGAGGGCTGGGCCGCAGCGGAGCACTCGACTGTTCCTAATGGTCGGGCAGCAAAGCACCCGAACGCCGTCCGCGCTCCAGTCGCCGGAACGACCGGGCGCTAGGGGGGTCGAGGACGGGCTCGGGTGCGGCAGTGATGGCTTCTGCTGTGGCGATCATCGGGGCGTCCCTTCCGTGGTGAACCCTCGAAAACCGACGCTAGCTGCGCGAATGCATCGTTCGCGTGCCCCGAATGGGTGTATTCCTACGGCCGGTGGGCGGGGTGCTGACCTGTCCGAACGGCGGGTTTCGCGTAGGCGGCGACCACCCATATTCCCTTTCTGCACTCGATGCCATATTGTGGGTGGCGCGGGTCACAGCCACCTGTTGACCCGAGTCCGTTCACAAACACATGGAGGTGTCAGATGGCTGACCGGAATGAGTCCGTTATCGAGGACTCGCTCGTGGAGGAGACCTTGGTGGAAGAGGTTTCCATCGACGGGATGTGCGGGGTCTACTGACCATGTCCGCCGATGTCGTGCCCGCATTCGAGCTGGACGCTCGCTGGCGCCTGCACCCGCAGGTTGCGATTCGACCGGAGCCGTTCGGAGCCCTGCTCTATCACTTCGGCACCCGGAAGTTGTCGTTCCTGAAGAACCGCACTGTGGTTGCGGTGGTGGAGTCGCTGCCGAACCATCCGGATGCGCGCACGGCATTGCGGGCGGCGGGGGTCGACGATTCGGCCGCCGGTGCCTACGGCAAAGCTCTTGCCACGCTAGCTAATTCGAACATGCTCGTGCGCGCCGAAGCCGCCGAGGAGGTATCTCGATGACGTCCGTACTCTCCGCCCCCACTACCGCTCCCCCCAAGGTGGGCCGCCTGGTCGACCAGTTCGAGCTCGGTCTCGACGCGCCGATCTGCCTCACCTGGGAGCTCACCTACGCCTGCAACCTGTCGTGCGTGCACTGCCTGTCCTCGTCGGGCCGGCGTGACCCGCGTGAGCTGAGCACCGAGCAGTGCAAGGCGATCATCGACGAGCTGCAGCGCATGCAGGTCTTCTACGTCAACATCGGTGGCGGTGAACCGACTGTGCGCTCCGACTTCTGGGAGCTCGTCGACTACGCCACCGAGCATCAGGTGGGCGTGAAGTTCTCCACCAATGGCGTCAAGATCGACAAGAAGGTCGCCGCGCGGCTCGCCGCCTCCGATTACGTCGACGTGCAGATTTCCATCGACGGCGCGACCGCCGAAGTGAATGACGCTGTGCGCGGACCGGGTTCGTTCGCGATGGCCGTTCGCGCGCTGGAAAATCTCGCCGAGGCCGGCTTCAAGGACGCCAAGATCTCGGTTGTGGTCACCCGCGAAAACGTCGGCCAGCTGGACGAATTCAAGGCGCTCGCCGACCGCTTCGGTGCGACCCTGCGCATCAC
>NZ_LRRB01000276.1 GCF_001646865.1 Aldersonia kunmingensis
CGCGTGGGTCGCTCACCTTGGCATCCGCCGACCCGGCCGACGCGCCGGTAATCGCCTACCGGCATCTCGATGCCGAGGCTGATCGCGTGGCACTGCGTGCCGCGGCGCTGGTCGCGCGCGAGGTACTCGAGGGGATGCGCGGTGCCGGCGTGGTCACCGAGATCGATCCGGACTTCGCGGCGGACGACGACTGGCTGCGCACGCGGCTGGGCACCTCGCAGCACATGACCGGAACCTGCCGGATGGGTCCGGGCGAGGACCCGGGTGCCGTCGTCGGCGCGGACTGCCGGGTGCACGGCATCGACGGTCTTTCGGTGGTGGACGCGTCGATCGCGCCGACGCCGATCAGTCGCGGGATCCACGCGAGCGTCGTGATGATTGCGGAGCGTGCCGCCGACCTCATTTCGGCCACTGGAGGGCCCACCCCCGTCCGGGGGTAGTTCAGGTGTGACCGCAGTCACTACGCTCAGTCTGAGGAGCGTACGGCGGCCGAAAGGGACTGCGATGTCGAAGGCACTACCCAGCTACGTCTCGGGGGTATCGGAGCAGCCGATGCTCGGCGACACCATCGGCGACAACTTCGACCGCACCGTTGCCGCCCATCCGGACCGGGATGCGCTGATCGAGCATGCGACCGGCCGGCGGTGGACCTACCGCGAACTCGCCGTCGAGGTCGATGCGTTGGCGCTCGGCCTGCTCGATTCGGGGATCGGCAAGGGCGACCGGGTTGGCATCTGGGCGCCCAACAGCGCCGACTGGGTCTTCGTCCAGTATGCGACCGCCAAGATCGGCGCCATCCTGGTGAACATCAACCCCGCCTACCGTTCGCACGAGCTCGAGTACGTGCTCAACCAGTCGGGCATCGCGATGGTCATCGCGGCGCCCTCGTTCAAGACCTCGGACTACGGCGCGATGATCGCCGAGGTGGCGGGGAACTGTGCCGAGCTCGACCAGGTCGTCCTGTTCGGTTCGGAGGAGTGGGCGCGGCTGTTCGAGCAGGGCCGCGCCGCCGACCGGGCGACGCTGCAACGGGTTCAGGGCGAACTGAGTACCGACGATGCGATCAACATCCAATACACCTCGGGCACAACCGGATTCCCCAAGGGTGCGACGCTGAGCCATCACAACATCCTCAACAACGGGTACTTCACCGGCGAGCTGTGCGGATACACCGAACAGGATCTCGTCTGCATCCCGGTGCCGTTCTATCACTGCTTCGGCATGGTGATGGGCAACCTCGCATGCACCAGTCACGGTGCGGCCATGGTCATTCCGGCGCCCGCGTTCGATCCGAAGGCCACGCTGGAAGCCGTCGCCGCCTACGGCTGTACGTCGCTGTACGGGGTGCCGACCATGTTCATCGCCGAACTCGCGGAGCACAGCTTCGAATCCCACGACCTGTCCAGCCTGCGCACCGGGATCATGGCGGGATCGCCGTGCCCGGTCGAGGTGATGAAGCAGGTGATCGAGCGGATGGGCATGAGTGAGGTGTCGATCTGCTACGGCATGACCGAGACCTCGCCGGTGTCACTGCAGACGCGGCGCGACGACTCGCTCGATCAACGCACCGCAACCGTCGGCACCGTCGGGCCGCACCTCGAGGTCAAGATCGTCGATCCCGCAACCGGTTTGACTCTGCCCCGCGGCGAGGCGGGCGAACTGTGCACCCGCGGTTACTCGGTGATGCTCGGCTACTGGAACAACGACGAGAAGACGGCCGAGGCAATCGACGCGGCGCGCTGGATGCATACCGGCGATATCGGGGTAATGGACTCCGACGGCTACGTGGCGATCACCGGCCGAATCAAGGACATGGTGATCCGGGGCGGTGAGAACATCTACCCGCGCGAGATCGAGGAGTTCCTCTACACCCATCCCGACATCCTCGATGCCCAGGTGATCGGTGTCCCGGACGACAAGTACGGCGAGGAGCTGATGGTCTGGATCCGGATGCGCGAGGGCGCACCGGAGCTCGATCCCGATTCCCTCCGCGAGTTCTGCGCCGGAAAACTGGCGCACTACAAGATCCCGCGCTATGTCCACGTGGTCGAGGAGTTCCCGATGACCGTCACCGGGAAGGTGCGCAAGGTGGAGATGCGCGAGGTGTCCTTGGGGCTACTCAGCGAGTAGCGCCGTGCAGGTTTTCGTCGCGCACCTTCTGTTGCGGGCTCCGGTGTGTCGTGCGGCGAGTCGGTGTGCGGCGCGTCAGGAAGTGTGCGGCGCGGCCGAGACTTCCTCGGGAACAGGCATGTTCACCCCGTCGCGCCAGCCGACCAGCACCTGGTGCATCGCCTCGGCGCCGTGCAGGGGGACCGGTGGCGGGGGCAGGTGCGAGGGGTAGATCAGGAACGGCGTGCTCTGGGGGCCGCCCATGCCGCCGTGCGAGCCGACCTGTTCCTCGAACGCAGCAACCTCGTCGGTCTCGGGCCAGTACGCGCCGCCCACCATGATGTCCGCGACATTGTCGAATGTGTCTGTGCGGCGCACCTTTTCGAGCGCGTCGCGGCCGAACCCGGCAAGCGGATTCGCGCCGGTCACGGTGCCCGACTCGACGTCGATCTCGCCGTGCTCGCCGAGGATCGCCGATCCGCCGCCAGGTTTGGCGACCAGTAGGAAGCCGATACCGGGATGGCTGCGCAGCGTGTCGAGCAGTCCCGGGTGCGCCTTCTCGATCGCCTCGGTATCGGCCCGTCCGGGCAGGTCGGGGAAGTAGATCAGCCCGAGGTTGCCGGAGCCGAGCACGATCGGCGCGCCGGTGGGTGTGCTCGGCTCTTCACTGGCGGTCGGCGAGTGCACGCTCGCCGCCGCGTACGCGCGACCCTCCGCGCCGGCGTGATGGTGCATGGGATCGGCGGGCGTCGTCGCTGCTGCGGCTTGTGGCCGGCCCACCAGTCGAAGGACCAGCGCCTCGAGCGTCTCTTCGTAGCGCTGCAGGAAGGTGGCGCCCTGGCTCTGGCCGTGGTCGGAGAGCAGCACCACCCGGTACCGCCGATCGGCCTGCTCCACCACGGCGAGCAGCATTTCCACGACGTCGTCCAATTTGGTCAGCACCGCAAGGGTTTCCGGCCGTGAAATGCCCGAGTGATGGGACACCTCGTCGTACCCGATGAGGTCGACGTAGATGACGCTGCGCCCCTTGATCAGGTCGCCCACCACCGCCGCGACGGTGACATCGGTGGCCAGCACGGTCGCGAACGCCCGGACGAACGGGTACACTCCGCCCCGGGGCACGCGGGGCCGAATGTCCTTGCGGCGCTGTCGCAAGGACTGTCGGAGTTCGCGCTGGATCTCGGCGACCATGCGCACAAAGGTGCGCAGCGCGCTCGCGGGATCGGCGAAATAGGACGCGTACCCGGCGCCACCGCCGAGTTGTGCACCGCGCATGCGGCTCACCACAAGGACGTTGTCGTGCGCACCGCCGGTAAACAGATTGCCGCGACTCGCGCCGTCCTCCGCCAAAAGCCCAGGGATGTGGGCGCGTTCGCGCTCGCGTTCCTCGTTGTCGGCAGGATTGGAGAACACCGAGATCTTGCCGGTCTCCTTGTCGTACCAGCGGAAGGCCGGAACGTTGTGGTTCGACCCGTGCAGCACCCCGAGCTGGGTCGCCCCGGTCTGGCTGCTCCAGTCGGTGTGCCATGGCGTCAGCCGGTGGGAATCGCGAACAAGCTTCGCCAGCGCGGGTGTCACGCCGTCGGCGATGGCGCGGCGCAACACGTCGTAGCCGAGTCCATCGATCTGAACGCAAAGCAGTCCGGGTGTTTGGTCGGAATTCGTCGGGCCGCGGCGCAATCGAAACCGCTGACGCCGCACCTGCATCAGTCGGTACGCGGTATCGGATCGGGAGGCGATCGCGCCGGCCACCAGGGAGCTGAACGCCGACAGCAATGCTGCAAGTACGAACGCATCGAAGGGGCGGTCCACCGATGCCACGGGTACGAGGTAGAGCGTGAGCAGCATGATCGCGCCACCGGCAACGAAGACCAGCAAGAACAGCAGCACCGGCCCGATCCACGACATCGACCGCATGATCAACGGCCACAGCACGGCATTGAGGATGCCGAACACCAATGCCAGCGCCAATGCGGCGGGCAGGGTCTCGAACCGGGTGTTGGTGGACCCGATTGCGTCGAGGTGAATACCGCCCAAAACGGCGTCCAAAACCAGGATCGCCGCGGCCGTACTCAGCCACAGCACGAGGAACTCGATGACGACTCGAAGTACTCCAGCTGTGGTGCGCATGGCATCCTTTCGCTCGTCTTGGGATGGTAGTTGGGTGGCCGCCGGTCCGGATGATTCCGAGAAGTCCCCTTCGCGCGCTGGTCTGCGCTGGCTCGGCCACGCGACGACGCTGATTACCGATCGCGACACCCACGTACTCACCGATCCGGTACTCACTCCGCGGGTCGCGCATTTGCGCCGCCGCCGCGGCCTGCCACCAACCGGGCCACGGGTGCTCAATCCCGATGTGGTGCTGCTGTCCCATCTGCACGCGGACCACACTCATCTGCCATCGCTGCGCCTGATCGACGAAGAAGCGCCAATCGTCGTGCCGCGCGGGGCGCCGGATGCCGTCCCGGCGTTGCGCGCGCTCGGCCACCGTCTGATCGAGGTGCGGGCGGGCGACACGGTCGGGATTGGTGGTGTGTCGATTCGTGCGGTTCCGGCAGCTCACGATGGCCGCCGCTGGCGGCGCGGCCCGCGCAGCACCGCTGCGCTCGGATATCTGGTCACCGGCGATAAGCGGACCTATTTCGCGGGTGACACCGACCTTTACCCGGATCTCGGCGACTGGGTGACCGACGTCGACCTCGCCCTACTTCCCGTGGGCGGCTGGGGACCGACGCTTGGCGAGGGACACATGGATCCCTACCGCGCCGTGCAGGCCGCGCATACCGTCGCGGCCAAGCATTCGGTGCCCATTCACTACGGCACGTTGTGGCCGATCGGGATGGACTCGGTGCGTCCGGGGATGTTCTTTGGACCCGGTGCCGAGTTTGTCCGGATGGCGCGACGCGAGAATCTCGACGTCTGTGAGCTGGCCCCGGGTGAACAACTTGCGGATCAATTCGGTGCGTGACCCGCGTTACAGTGGGCATTACCCAAGCAGGCATTACGCAACCGAGAGCGGGCAGCAGCCCCGCAGGCGGGAAGAAGTCCTGGATGTCGATCGAGCGATCCGAGCGCGGTAACCCGTGGCTCGCCGTGCCGCCGGGCGACGATGTCGCGTCGCTGGCGCGCAAGGTCGCTGCGGCACATCGCAGCTTCGTGGAGAGCTCCGACGCCGCAGGTGTGCGTGCGGTCGTTCGTGAATCCTGGCTTCGCAGCCATTCCGGCGGGGTGAGCCCCGATTCGCCCGCCGCGAACACCATGCTGTCCGGCGTCGATCTCGATCGGTACCGATCCGCGCATCCGATGGCGCTTGTTCGCCCGGTGATCGACAAACTGCTGGTGGAAGACCTCGCCGACACCGGACTCCTGGTGGCCATTACCGACGAGCACGGCCGATTGCTGTGGGTTGAGGGCGATCGCGCCGCGCGCGATCGGGCCGGGCGAATGAATTTCGCCGAGGGCGCGGACTGGAGTGAGGGCGCCGCAGGCACCAACGCCCCGGGCACCGCGATCGCGGTCGATCACAGCGTGCAGATTTTCGAGGCCGAACATTTCAGCCGCGCCGTGCACGAGTGGAGTTGTTCGGCGGCGCCGGTGCACAACCCGACCACAGGCAAAATTCTCGGCGCCATCGACATCACCGGCGGTCCACGCGTCGCGGTGCCCGAGGTGATGTCGCTGATCCGCGCGACCGTGGCCACCGTTGAATCCGAACTGCGCTTCCATCTGCTCGAACGCCCGCACCTGTTCGATCCGGAGACGACTCGAGTGGAGATGCCGCGCGTCGAACTGCTGTGTGCCGCGACGCCGACGATCGTCCGCAACGGTCATCCGGTGCCGCTGCAGCGCCGGCACGCCGAAATCCTGCTGCTGCTCGGCGAACATCCCGAGGGGCTCAACGCCGAGCAGTTGGCCGTGCTGCTCGACGAGCAGGAACTCGATGCCGTCACGATCCGCGCCGAGGTCTCCCGGCTGCGCAAGGTGTACGGCGCCGATGGCTTGTCCTCACGGCCATATCGACTGACCAGTCCGATCAATTCGGACGTGCGCGATGTCGAGGAGGCTCTCGATCGCGGTGACGTCGAACGGGCGGCCGGTCTGTACCGCGGCCCGGTGCTGCCGTCCTCGGATGCACCCGGCGTGGTTCGCGTGCGCGCGGATCTGCGCGAGCGGATGCGGACCGCGCTGCTGCGGGCCGGCAACCCGGCACATCTGGCGCGCTGGCTGGAAACCCCCGAGGGGCGCGACGACACCGACCTGTGGTCGGTCTACCGGTCCTCGCTCGATCCGGAATCGGCGGCGTTCGCCCGGGCGAGCGCGCGTATCTCGGTGCTGAATCGCGAACTCGCGGGCTGATCCGCGCACCCGCGTTCACCTGCGCAGTCTCGCTCCCAACGTTGTTGCAACGTTGCGTCCCTATGGTCTGGATCACAACGCTTCACCAACGTCATAGGAGTTCGCATGACCGTCTTCGCACGCCCCGGCGCACCCGGGTCGCTGATGTCGTTCCAGTCGCGCTACGACAACTGGATCGGCGGTGAGTGGGTGCCGCCCACCAAGGGCCAGTACTTCACGAACCCGACTCCGGTGACCGGTGAAAACTTCTGTGAGGTTGCGCGTTCCACCGCCGAGGACATCGAGCTCGCGCTCGACGCTGCGCACGCCGCTGCACCGGCTTGGGGCAAGACCTCGGTCGCCGAGCGCGCCGTGATCCTCAACAAGATCGCCGATCGCATCGAGCAGAACCTCGAATCCGTCGCACTGGCGGAGTCGTGGGACAACGGCAAGCCGATCCGCGAGACCCTCAACGCCGATATCCCGTTGGCAGTCGACCACTTCCGCTACTTCGCCGGTGCGATCCGCGCCCAGGAAGGCTCGCTGTCGGAGATCGACGACGACACCGTGGCCTACCACTTCCACGAGCCGCTCGGCGTTGTCGGGCAGATCATTCCGTGGAACTTCCCGATCCTGATGGCGGTCTGGAAGCTCGCGCCCGCGCTCGCGGCCGGAAATGCGGTGGTGCTCAAGCCTGCCGAGCAGACCCCGGCCTCGATCCTCTACCTGTTCAGCCTGATCTCCGACCTGCTACCCGCGGGTGTGGTGAACATCGTCAACGGTTTCGGCACCGAGGCGGGCAAGCCGCTCGCGTCGAGCAACCGAATCGCGAAGATCGCCTTCACCGGTGAGACCACCACGGGCCGGCTGATCATGCAGTACGCCAGCCAGAACCTGATCCCGGTCACGCTCGAGCTCGGCGGCAAGAGCCCCAACATCTTCTTCTCGGATGTGTTGGCCGCCAACGACGATTACCAGGACAAGGCGCTCGAGGGCTTCACGATGTTCGCCCTCAACCAGGGCGAGGTGTGCACCTGCCCGTCCCGCTCACTGATCCAGGCCGATATCTACGACGAGTTCCTCGCGATGGCCGCGATCCGCACAAAGGCTGTGCGCCAGGGTGATCCGCTCGACACCGAGACGATGATCGGTGCGCAGGCCTCCAACGATCAGCTGGAAAAGATCCTGTCCTACATCGAGATCGGCAAGGCCGAGGGTGCGCAGCTGATCACCGGTGGTGAGCGTGCGCAGCTCGGCGGGGACCTCAACGGCGGCTTCTACGTGCAGCCGACGATCTTCGCCGGACAGAACAACATGCGGATCTTCCAGGAGGAGATCTTCGGCCCGGTCGTGTCGGTGACGTCGTTCTCCGACTACGAAGAGGCCATCTCGATCGCCAACGACACGCTCTACGGCCTGGGTGCCGGTGTGTGGTCGCGCAACGGCAATGTCGCCTACCGCGCCGGCCGTGACATCAAGGCCGGCCGGGTGTGGACCAACTGCTACCACCAGTACCCCGCGCATGCCGCGTTCGGTGGCTACAAGCAGTCCGGCATCGGTCGCGAGAACCACCACATGATGCTCGATCACTACCAGCAGACCAAGAACCTGCTGGTGTCCTACTCGCAGAAGGCCCTCGGCTTCTTCTGATGAGCAGCGAAGCGGTAGAGCAGCAGCGCAGCGCTCCGCCGCGATTGCGAGCCACCGTGGGGGCGGCGGAGCTTCTCCGCCGCCTCCGCGGTCTCCACGGCGCGCTGATGATGCACCAGTCCGGCGGGTGCTGCGATGGTTCCGCGCCGATGTGTTACCCCGATGGCGAATTCATCGTTGGTGACCGCGATGTATTGCTCGGGGTGCTCGATCTCCGGCTCGGCGCGGGTGAGATCCGTGACGATGCCCCGACTGCGGCGGAGGCTGTGCCGGTGTGGATTTCGGGATCACAGTTCGCCGCTTGGCAGCACACGCAACTGGTGCTCGATGTGGTGCCCGGGCGCGGTTCGGGATTCAGTCTCGAAACGCCGGAGGGGCTCCGATTCCTCAGCCGGGCTCGGGCTTTCACGGCCGACGAGAACGATTTGCTCGCGCGAGATACACCGCTCACGGGTGCGGACTGGGAAGCGGGGGCACGACCGGAACCGGTGCCCGAACCGACGTTTGTTGCCGAGGCTGTCGAGGCCTGTCCAGTGCCGGGACGGTAGCCGGGCAGGGCAGGGTCGCCCTACGATGCGGCCATGCCATTGAGCGGAAGAGTCGCCCTGGTCACCGGAGCTACGAGCGGGATCGGCCGCGCGACAGCGACACTGCTCGCTGCGCGCGGCGCGACGGTTCTCGTGAGCGGGCGTGACGTCGAACGCGGGCAGGCTGTTGTGGACGAGATCCGCGCTGCCGGTGGCACGGCGGAGTTTCTGTGCGCCAACCTGACCGACGCCGAAAGCGCTCGCGCGCTGGCCGGAGCCGGGATCGCCGCCGCAGGGAAGATCGACATCCTGATCAACAACGCCGCGATCGCCGTGTTCGGCCCGACAGCGACGGTCGCCGAAGCCGATTTCGATGCGTGCTACGCGATCAACGTGAAAGTGCCCTATTTCCTGGTCGGAGCGGTCGCTCCGGGCATGGTCGAACGAGGCGGCGGCGTCATCGTCAATGTCAGCACGATGGTTGCCGCGTTCGGCACGGCCGGCTCGGCTGTCTACGCGTCGAGTAAGGCCGCGCTCGAACTGCTCACCAAGTCGTGGGCTGCGGAGTTCGGCCCGCGCGGAGTCCGCGTCAACGCGGTAGCCCCTGGCCCGACGCGCACCGAGGGCACCATCGAGCAGTACGGCCCCGACCGGCTGGCCAAACTCGCCGGGCAGGCGCCGGCGGGCCGCGTCGCCGATCCTGTTGAAATCGCCGAGACCATCGGATTTCTCGTCAGCGATCAGGCCGGCTTCATCCATGGCGCTGTCCTG
Source organism: Aldersonia kunmingensis (assembly GCF_001646865.1). Lineage (GTDB taxonomy): Bacteria > Actinomycetota > Actinomycetes > Mycobacteriales > Mycobacteriaceae > Aldersonia > Aldersonia kunmingensis. Next base: position 9,393 of record NZ_LRRB01000276.1, read on the forward strand.
CCGGCCGACGGTGGACGCACGGCGGTCGCGTAGGGCGGGCGTGCCGGAGCGGTGAACTGAACGGCACTGAACACTTTTCGCCCGGATGCGCGGGATCCCGTCACTAACGGCCAATAGTGGGCGTTCCCGTTCACATGAGAGTTGGCGTGACCGCTCCCTATCGGGTTTGTCTCGGAGTAGCGTCGGGTACTGAGACGTCGGATGTGTGAACGTTGCCGCAGCATTGACGCGCGCGGCGCACACGGAACGGAGCTGTCCCATGGGGAACATCATCGGCACCATCATTTTCGGCGCGGTCATCGGTGTCATTGCCCGACTGGTGCTACCTGGAAAGCAGGCCTACGGCTGGATCGCCACGATCCTGCTCGGCATTGCCGGTGCTTTGATCGGCTACTGGGTCTGGGAAGGCCTTCTCGACAAGGGCGACACCGGCGGAATCGATTGGATCCGTTGGGTGATCAGCGTTGCGGCAGCAGCCGCGCTCGCGGTCGGCTACTCGGCCATGACGCGAAAGAGCTGATTCAGCAAGGTATTTCGACGATTACGTACGCAGCGCCGACAGCGCCATTCGCCGCAACACCGCTCGGCTGGTTTGCGGAGATGCGGGGTCGGCGCTGTGTGGCGTCGAGTTGATCAGTCCGAAAGTTGCGTGCGCCATCACGCGCGCAGCAGAGTCGTCCAGGCCGGGATCTATCCGGCGCAGCACGCCGACCCAGATCTCCACGTAGCGCCGCTGCGTCACGCGCACCTCGCGCCGGGCCGCGTCCGTCAACGAGGTCAGCTCGCGATCCTGGACGCGAATCAGGTCCGGCTCGCCGAAGGCGAAGTCGAGATGAAACTCCACGAGACCCTCGAGCGCGGTGTGCGGATCGGGCGCCTCGGTCTCCACTCGCTTACCGCCGTCGAGCAGGCGATGACTGATCTCCACGAGTAACTCGGCGAGCAAAGCGTCCTTGTTCGGGAAATGCCGGTAGACCGCAGGCCCGCTGATGCCGACCGCGGCACCGATGTCCTCGAGCCGAACCCCTGCGAAGCCGCGCTCGGCGATCAGCCCAGCGGCGGCGACCAGCAGTTGCCTCCGCCGGTCGGCCTTGGCACGGCTGCGCTCGGTCGACGGCTCGGCCGGATCGCCGGTTATCGGCTCGGTTCTCGTCACTTGCTCACATGTCCTCGGTCGGTCTGTACAAACCAGCCACTCAGGGTTAGCCTCGTTTCAGTTAGTTCAGATTAACTCAAATCGAGGAATGGTGGCGTGACGGTAACGCAGACCTACCGTGAGCAGCATCAATTACTCGTCGACGAGCTTCGCGAGAAGCTGGCGACGGCGGCACTTGGGGGCCCCGCGAAGGCCCGCGACCGGCATGAAGCCCGCGGCAAGCTGCTGCCGCGCGACCGGGTCGACGCCGTCCTGGACACGGGCAGCCCGTTCCTGGAGATCGCGCCGCTGGCGGCCAACGGCATGTACGACGACGACTGCCCCGGCGCCGGGATCATCACCGGCATCGGCCGCGTGGCAGGCCGCGAGTGCGTGATCGTCGCGAACGACGCGACCGTCAAGGGCGGCACCTACTACCCGGTCACGGTCAAGAAGCATCTGCGTGCGCAGGAAATCGCGCTGCAGAACCAGCTTCCGTGCCTGTACCTCGTTGACTCGGGTGGTGCGTTCCTGCCGATGCAGGACGACGTCTTCCCCGACCGCGAGCACTTCGGCCGCATCTTCTACAACCAGGCCACCATGAGCGCCAAGGGAATTCCGCAGATCGCAGCCGTGCTCGGATCCTGCACCGCCGGTGGCGCGTACGTGCCCGCGATGAGCGATCAGGCGGTCATCGTGCGGAACCAGGGCACCATCTTCCTCGGCGGCCCGCCGCTGGTGAAGGCCGCGACCGGAGAGATCGTCACTGCCGAAGAGCTCGGTGGCGGAGACCTGCATTCGAAGGTCTCGGGCGTCACCGACCATCTCGCGGAGGACGATCGGGACGCGCTGCGGATCGTGCGCGACATCGTGTCGACGTTCGCGCCGCGCTCGCCGCGGCCGTGGGACGTCACTCCCGTCGCCGAGCCCGCGAAGGATCCGGCCGAGATCTATGACGTCGTGCCCACCGATTCGCGCACTCCCTACGACGTGCGCGAGGTCATCGCCCGCATCGTTGATGGCCGTGCCGAAGGCGCTAATCGCGACGGCGGCGGCGAGGTCGGCTTCGACGAGTTCAAGCCGGAGTACGGCAAGACGCTGGTCACCGGATTCGCCCGTATCCACGGCCATCCGGTCGGGATCATCGGCAACAACGGCGTGCTGTTCGGCGAGTCTGCGCTCAAGGGCGCACATTTCATCGAGCTGTGCGACAAGCGCAACATCCCGTTGCTCTTCCTGCAAAACATCTCCGGCTTCATGGTCGGCCGCGACTACGAAGCCGGCGGTATCGCCAAGCACGGCGCGAAGATGGTCACCGCTGTCGCGTGCGCGCGGGTGCCGAAGCTGACGGTTGTCATCGGCGGCTCCTACGGAGCCGGTAACTACTCGATGTGCGGCCGTGCGTACTCGCCGCGATTCCTGTGGATGTGGCCCAACGCCAAGATCTCGGTGATGGGTGGCGAGCAGGCGGCATCGGTGCTGTCGACCGTGCGGTCCGATCAGCTCGACGCGAGCGGCACGCCCTGGACTGCGGAGCAGGAGGAGCGGTTCAAGGCGCCGATTCGAGCGCAGTACGAGCATCAGGGCAGCGCGTACTACTCGACCGCGCGGCTGTGGGACGACGGCATCATCGATCCCGCAGACACCAGGACTGTTCTGGGACTGGCGCTTTCGGTAGTAGCCCAGGCCCCGCTCGAGCCGGTCTCCTACGGCGTCTTCCGGATGTGAGGCAGATGAACACGAATCTGGGTACTCCAGAACCCGAACTTTTCGACACCCGTGCCGGAGGCGCGCTCTTCGACGCGGTCCTGGTCGCGAACCGCGGCGAGATCGCCGTGCGGGTGATCCGGACGCTGCGCCGGCTCGGCATCAAGTCCGTCGCGGTCTACAGCGATGCGGACGGCGACGCGCTGCACGTGCGTGAGGCCGATGTCGCAGTGCGACTCGGCACCGCGCCTGCTTCGGACAGCTACCTCGACATCGGCAAGGTGCTCGAGGCTGCCCGGCGCACCGGCGCCCAGGCGATCCACCCCGGATACGGCTTCCTGTCCGAGAATTCGGCGTTCGCCCTGGCGTGCGCCGATGCCGGCATCGCCTTCCTCGGCCCGACCGCGAGTGCGATCGAGACGATGGGCGACAAGATCACCGCGAAGAATGCGGTCGCCGCATTCGATGTGCCGATCGTGCCCGGTATCTCGCGCCCTGGTCTCACCGACGACGACTTGATCGCCGCGGCAGGCGATGTCGGCTACCCGGTGCTGATCAAGCCGTCCGCCGGTGGCGGCGGCAAGGGCATGCGCCTGGTCACCGAGGAAGGGCAGCTGCGCGATGCGCTGGCCTCCGCTCGCCGCGAGGCCGCCTCCGCATTCGGTGACGACACGCTGTTCCTCGAACGGTTCGTGTTGCGTCCCCGCCACATCGAGGTGCAGATCATCGCCGACACGCACGGCAACGTCGTGCACCTCGGCGAGCGCGAGTGCAGCCTTCAGCGTCGGCACCAGAAGGTCGTCGAGGAGGCGCCGTCCGCTCTCCTCGACGCCGAGACGCGGGCCCGGATCGGCGAGGCCGCCTGCGCCACCGCGCGCAGCGTCGACTACGTCGGGGCAGGCACCGTCGAGTTCATCGTGTCGGCCGATGCTCCCGATGAGTTCTTCTTCATGGAGATGAACACCCGTCTGCAGGTGGAGCATCCGGTCACCGAACTGGTCACAGGCCTCGATCTCGTCGAGTGGCAGGTGCGCATCGCGGCGGGGGAGAAGCTGGGCTTCGCCCAGGAGGATGTGCGTCTCGACGGGCATGCCGTCGAGGTCCGGGTGTACGCCGAGGACCCGGCGCGAGGCTTCCTGCCGACCGGCGGCACGGTCGCGGGCTTGATCGAACCCATCGGTACCGGCGTTCGGGTCGACTCGGGCATCTCGGTTGGCACCGTGGTCGGTAGTGATTACGACCCGATGCTGAGCAAGATCATTGCCCACGGTCCGGACCGGGCCACGGCACTCCGCCGCCTGGACCGCGCGCTCTCCGACGCCCATGTGCTCGGCGTCGTCACCAATATCGAATTCGCGCGTTACCTGCTCGCCGACGAGGATGTGCGGGCGGGTGCGCTCGACACCGGGCTGCTCGATCGCCGGCTCGAAAAGTTCGAGGCCGCAGTCACTCCCGACGAGGTGCTCATCGCGGCCGCCGTGCACCGCTGGCTGGCGAACTGGCCGACCGCGCAGTCGGCAGACCCGTGGAGCGTGCCGACCGGCTGGCGGGTCGGCGCGCACGCACCGACCTCGCTTCGGCTGCATTCGCCCTCACGCACCGACCACGTGCACCTGCTCGGGCGGCCGGACGCGGCCACGGTCCGCATCGAAGACGGTCCCC
>NZ_LRRB01000133.1 GCF_001646865.1 Aldersonia kunmingensis
GCGGAAGCCTTCGGCACCGAGCCGGTGGGCACGATGTCGATCAGGTCGAGCCGGTCACCGTCGTCGGTGTGGTTGTCCACCGAGTCCACCCAGCGCTGCACCATCCCCGGCCCGAGCGGCCCATCCCGCAGGATCGTCTCGGGAATCACGTTCCAACCGAGCGCGTCCGACACCAGGTACGCCGCAACCTCACGGCCCGCGAGCGTGCCGTCCGGGAAGTCCCACAGCGGGCGCTCACCCTTGATCGGCTTGTACACGCAGCGCATCGAGCGGTCGCCGAGCACGGACTCGGCGACAAGCGTGACGTTGCTGGCCGTGCTGATCCGGCCGATGATCTGCAGCTCACCACAGGTGAGCAGCTCGCCGTCGCCGGTCGCGGGGTCGTCGGGAAGGGCCGTCACGTTTCGTCGCCGAACTCCTCGGCGGCGTTGAACAGCTCGCCGCGGCGGTAGCCGTTCGTTCGCACGCACATGTGTCCCTGGGCGGACAACGGTTCGCCGCACAGTGGGCACGGTGGACGACCGGCCGAGACAACTCGCTCGGTACGTGTGGTGAATTCCCGCGCCTGGATCGGCGTGAGGAACACACGCACTGCGTCGGGTCCCTCCTCGGTGTCGTCGAGTACGACCGACTCGTCGACTTCCGCGTCGGTGACGGCGAGCAATTCCACGACGACTGCCTCGGACTCCGCGTCCCAGCCGAGCCCCATCGTGCCGACCCGGAACTCGACGTCCACCGGCATCTGCAGCGGGCTGGTGTCCACCGCTTCCTGCTCCGGCGGGATGGCGGTGCCGAAGCGCCGGTGCACTTCCTCGAGGAGGAGTCCCATCCGGTCGGCGAGTACCTGCACCTGCTGCTTTTCGAGTGACACGCTCACCACCCTGGCCTCATGGACCGCCTGCAGGTAGAACGAGCGATCGCCAGGCTCGCCAACCGTGCCTGCGATAAACCGATCAGGAGTGCGGAACACGTGTATCGCGCGGGGCAACTTCCACCTCCCGAATCTGCGTAGTCACTGACCAGTCCGAACCGTTAGCGCACCGCCGGCACGCCGGGGTCCACCGATCCATTATCCCCGCTCGCCGGAGTGTTCACCTCACCACCGGGCACAGCCTCCGTCTGCTCGTGGGCTGACTTCGGTTTCGGCACGAGCGCGGTGAGATCGGTGCCGGTGTCGTTGATCCGCCACACGAACGGCGAGGTCGGGCTGTAGCGGACCACGCTGATCGAGGCAGGCTCGGCGACGATGCGCTGGAATCCGTCGAGGTGGATACCGAGCGCATCGGCGAGCACGGATTTGATCACGTCGCCGTGCGTGCAGGCGACCCACAGCACGTCGCGGTCGTATTCGGCGGCCAGTCGTCGCTCGTGTTCGCGAATCGCGGCGATCGCGCGGACCTGTACGTCTGCGAGGCCCTCACCGCCGGGAAACACCGCGCCCGACGCGTGCCGCTGCACGACCTTCCACAGCGGTTCCTCGAGCAGTTCCTTGAGCTCACGCCCGGTCCAGTCGCCGTAGTCGACCTCGGCGAGCCGATCCTCGATCACCGGCGTCAGGCCGCACTTCTCGGCGAGCGGAGCGACGGTCTGCTCACAGCGGAGCAGCGGAGACCGCACAATCGCCTCGATCGGCAGCGCCGAGAGCCGCTCCGCCACCGCGAGTGCCTGTTCCTGACCGCGTGGATCAAGCTCGACACCGGGTGAGCGACCAGCCAGCGTGCGCGCCACATTGGACGTCGACACGCCGTGCCGCAGCAGGATCACGGTCATGGCTGCCAGCCTAAGCGGTGTGCAGCCGCGCCCGCTCCGCAGCGGCGTTCCGCGACCTCACGAAAACGCCGCTCACCGATTACGTCGCCGAGACCACTCCGCCCGCGAGCAGACCCATCACCACCAGGCCGAGGATGATCCGGTAACCGACGAACCAGTACAGCGAGTGGTTCACCACGAACTTGAGCAGCCACGCGATCGCCGCATAGCCGATCACGAAGGCGATCAGCGTCGCGACCGCGATCTGGGCGCCGGACGCGGACAGGCCTTCACCGGCCGGTTCGAAGGCGTCGGGCAGGCTGAACAGGCCCGAGGCCGTCACCGCCGGGATCGCGAGCAGGAACGAGAACCGCACCGCGGCCTCACGGGTGAGCCCGAGGAACAAGCCGGCACTCGCGGTCGCTCCCGACCTGGACACGCCCGGAACCAGGGCCAAGCACTGCGCGAAGCCCATGGCCAGGCCATCGCGGGTGGTCAGTTGCTCGATCGGGCGCTGCTTGGGACCGAAATGCTCGGCGAGCGCAATCACGATCGCGAACACGATGAGCATCGCCGAGATCAGCCACAAGTTCCGCGCCGCCGTGCGGATCGCGTCCTTGAAGACGAACCCGAAGACGCCGATCGGAATGGTGGCGATGATCACGTACCACCCGATGCGGTAATCGAGTCCGCGCTGGGTCGCGTCCCGCAGGCCACGGAACCAGGCCATCACGATCCGGCCGATATCGCGGGCGAAGTACAGCAGTACGGCGGCTTCGGTGCCGAGCTGGGTGACCGCGGTGAACGACGCACCCGCATCGTCGCCGAAGAACACCTCGGAGACGATCCGCAGGTGCCCCGAGGACGAGACCGGCAGAAACTCGGTGAGCCCTTGGACGATTCCGAGGATGATCGCCTGGGCCCAGGTCATCGACTCGATCACCGGGCACGCCTCGGAGCACGGCGCGACTCGCCGCGAGCCGCGTGCTCGGGGCCCGCTTCGGCCCGTTCATCCCAATTGGTCGCCCACACCGCGTAATTCACCCGCGCGAGGTTACCTGCCAAATCTTTCGCCGCGGGTCCGCGGTGATCACGAGCAAATGGCCGCCGACACGCCGTCGCGATACGGCCATCCGCTCGTGATCACGGATTGGCGAGACGCATGTCACGACATGCCGACGCGCGGCGCGCTGGACCCGCGTCATGCGCATACGGCTACTACTCTGACGCGGTGATGAAGCAGCGAACGGTTGGCAGCAGCGGGCTGCGGGTGTCCCGGATCGGTCTCGGCACCGCGAGCTGGGGCCGAGAAACCGACGGCGACGAGGCCGCCGCGCAGCTTTCGGCGTTCGTCGATGCCGGTGGGACGCTGGTGGACTCGTCACCGGACTACACCGATGGCGCCGCACAGAAGATCCTGGCCGAACTGATCGGCGATGTGGTGCCGCGCGACGCCTTGGTGATCAGTGCGTGCTCGGGCATCAACCCTGCCAAGGAAGAGTCCGAGCAGGTCGACTGCTCCCGCCGGGCGCTGCTGCACCAGCTCGACGCCACGCTGCGCGCGCTCGACACCGATCACCTCGACATCTGGAATGTGGCGACCTGGGATCCGGCCACCCCGATCGATGAGGTCGCCGCCACGCTCGAATTCGCGGTGACAAGCGGCCGTGCCCGCTACGTCGGTGCCCGCGGCTACCTCGGCTGGCAGCTCGCCACCCTCGCAGGCGTCTCGCGCGGGCACGCCGAGCCAGTCGCCGGTCAGGCCGAGTATTCGCTGCTCGAACGCGGCGCTGAGACCGAGTTCCTGCCGGCGGCACAGCACCACGGCATCGGGCTGTTCGCCGCTGCCCCACTGGCCGGCGGCATCCTCACCGGCAAGTACCGCGACGGGGTGCCCGTCGATTCCCGCGGTGCCGACGACGACCGTGTCGACGAAATTGGCGCCTACCTGGACAACCGGGCGACCCGCGTGGTCGAGGCCGTAGTCACCGCCGCGGACGGGCTGGCCACCTCACCACTCGCAGTGGCGTTGGCGTGGATCCGGGACCGGCCCGGCGTCGCAAGCGCGATTGTCGGGGCCCGCGACAGCGCCCAGCTCACCGGAATCCTGCTCGCCGAGGAACTCGAACTGCCACGTGCGATCTCCGCCGCGCTCGACGACGTGAGCTCGCCGAATCCGCTCGGTGCGTGACAGGAGCACGAGCGCCCGGGACTCCTTCATTAGCCTTACCTTCATGCGCCGACGTCTACGCCTGCTGGGAGTGCTCACTGCGACGGTGACTGCGGTCGCCCTGCTGGCGGGATGCGGTTCCGACGAGTCGGCGGCGACAGGGTCTGCGCACAGCGGCCACACCACCGCAACGCTCGATTCGCTCGATCCGGTTCCGGTGGCGCAGAACCCGGCCACGACCCTGCCGGTAACGGTGCGCAGCCTCGACGGCGCCGATGTCACGATCACCGATGCGAGCCGGATCGTGGCCGCCGATCGGTACGGCACGCTCGCGCAGACTGTGTACGCGCTCGGGCTCGGCGACAACCTCGTCGGCCGCAGCACCGCCGCGGCATTCCCCGCTGTCGAGGACGTGCCGAACGTGACTCCGGGCGGCAACTCGCTCAACGCCGAGGCGATTCTCGCGCTGCAGCCGACGGTGTTTCTCACCGACACGACGATCGGCCCCAAGGCCGTCCAGGATCAGTTGCGCGCCGCCGGTGTGCCGGTCGTCTACTTCGATCCGAACCGCACGATGGCCGGCGTGACTCCTCAGATCACCGCGGTCGCAAACGCACTTGGCGTGCCCGAGCAGGGCGCCGCATTGGCGCAGCGGACACAGAGCGAGATCGATGCGGCGACCGCGGGCGTCCCGCAAGCCTCGGAGAAGCTGCGCATCGCGTTCGTATACCTGCGCGGCACCGCGATCACGATGCTGGCCGGGCCCGGTTCCGGCGCGGATTCGCTCATCGAAGCGCTCGGCGCAATCGACGCCGGCACGGCGTCCGGACTCACCCAGCCGTTCGTGCCGATCACCAGCGAGGCGATGATCGCGGCCGCACCCGATCTCCTGCTCACCATGACCGACGGCCTGGAATCCATTGGCGGCGTAGCGGGCTTGGAGAAGATCCCCGGTATCGCGCAGACCCCGGCGGGCCGCAACCAGCGCGTCGTCGACATGGACGACAGCGTGCTGCTGAGCTTCGGGCCCAATACCGGCCACGTGCTCGCGGCACTTTCCGAGGCGATCTATCCGCAGCAGGCGCAGTGACGACCGTCGCGCGGGAGCGCGCGCGATGACGACCGTCGTGCCGGAACGCGGCGCGCGCCTTCGCCGGCCCGCCATCGTGCTGGCCGCGCTCACGGTCGCGCTGATCGTGGTGGCCGTGATCGCCGCGTGCCTCGGCCAGATTCCAACCACACCGGCCGAGGTGCTCGGCAGTGTGCTGCACCGGATCGGGATCGATCTCGGGCCGATGCCGTCGCATCCCGCAGGGGATGTGACGTTGTGGGAGGTGCGCTTCCCGCGCGTTGCCCTGGGGATCGTGGTCGGCGCCGGTCTCGGCTGCTCGGGCGCACTGCTGCAGGGCGTGTTCGCCAACCCGCTCGCCGAACCCGGTGTTGTCGGTGTGTCGGCGGGCGCCGCGGTCGGCGCGAGCGCGGTGATCGTGATCGGCGGCGCGTTCGTCGCGAGCTGGTCGGTGGCTGCCGCCGCGTTCGTCGCGGGTCTGTTCACCACCGCGCTCGTCTACCTGCTCGCGAGGTCCGAGGGCCGAACCGAGGTCGTCACGCTGGTGCTGACCGGCATCGCGATCAATGCATTCGCCGGCGGCCTCATCGCGTTGTTCGTGTTCGTGGCCGAACCGGCCGCGCGCGATCAGGTGGTGTTCTGGCAGCTCGGCAGCCTCAATGGCGCCACCTGGCAGGCAGTGGCGGTGGTCGCGCCGATGGCGATACTCGGTGTCGTTGCTGCGCAGGCGATCGCGCCGCGCCTGGATCTACTCGCCCTCGGGGAGGGCCCGGCCCGGCACCTCGGAGTCGATGTCGAGCGGCTGCGACAGGTCGCGATCGTTATCGTCGCGGTGCTGACGGCCGCAAGCGTCGCGTTCACCGGCATCATCCTGTTCGTCGGTCTCGTTGTGCCGCATGTCATGCGCATGCTGATCGGTCCCGCGCATCGCACGCTCATTCCGGCGAGCGCGCTGGGTGGCGCTATCGTGCTGTTGCTCGCCGACGTGTGCGCGCGGACGCTGGTGCCGAATGCCGATCTGCCACTGGGCATGTTGACCTCGTTGATCGGCGGACCGTTCTTCTTCTGGCTGCTGCGACGGACCCGGGCGAGCCAGGGCGGGTGGGGCTGATGGCCGAGGCGGAGACCATCCTCACCCGGCTGCGCGACACCTTTGCGCGCCGCCTGCCCGAGCCGGCGCCCACGGAATCCGGTGCCGTGACCCTGCGCGCCCGCGATCTCACCGTGCATCGCCGTGGCACCGAAGTGCTGTCGAACGTCGACTTCCACGCCACCGCAGGCGAAGTAGTCGCGCTCGTCGGACCCAACGGTGCTGGAAAGTCCACGCTGCTCGCGGCACTCGCGGGCGAACTCCCGGCAGCGAGCGGCAGCGTCGAAATCGACGGGCAACCCCTAGGGCACTGGACGCCGGTGCAAATGGCGCAGCGCCGCGCGGTGCTGCCGCAGAGCCACGCCGTCGGGTTCCCGTTCACCGCCCGCGAGATCGTGGCGATGGGACGGGCACCGTGGGCGCGGACCGGACGCGCCGATGACGACGAGCGCCGGATCGAAGCGGCCATGGCCGACTGCGATGTGACCGCGTTTCGCGAACGCTCGTTCCCCACGCTGTCGGGCGGTGAGCGGGCCAGGGTCGCATTGGCTCGGGTGCTCGCCCAGGACACCGCAACGCTGCTGCTCGATGAGCCCACGGCCGCACTGGATCTCGGCCATCAAGAGACCGTCATGCAGATCGCCCGTGCCCGGGCGGCGGACGGCGCAGCGGTCGTGGTGGTCCTGCACGACCTCGGCCTCGCCGCGGCCTATGCCGACCGGGTCGCGGTCCTCGAGGGCGGGCGCGTCGCGGCCGACGGTCCCCCGCGCGACGTGTGTACGACCGAGCTACTCAGCCGGGTCTACGCCCACCCGGTGGAGGTCATCGCCCACCCGGTCACCGGGGCGCTGCTCGTTCTCCCCCGCCGCTGACGCGACACCGGCTGAGCCGCGCCGCGATTGGCCGATGCCCGGCCACCAGCACAAGTCACCGAGCAGCTTCATCACCGCAGGCACCAGCCACAGACGCAGCACGGTCGCATCGAGGACGAGGGCGAAAATCATGCCCAGCGCGATGTACTTCATCAGCACCAGATCCGAGAACGCGAACGCGCCGGTGACCACGACAAGGATCGCGGCCGCCGCGCTGATCACCCCGCCCGTGCGGGCGATGCCGAACCGGATTGCCTCCGGGGTGTCGGCGCCCTTCGCGCGCGCCTCGACCATGCGCGAGAGCAGGAACACCTCGTAGTCGGTGGACAGCCCGAACACGACGGTGACGATCAGTACGAGCACCGCGAACATGAGCGGTCCGGGCGTGAACCCGAACGTTTCGGAGACATGGCCGTCGACGAACAACCAGGTCAGCACTCCCAGCGTCGCGCCGAGACTCAGCGCGCTCACCGCGATCGCCTTGATCGCGAGCACGGCGGAGCCGAATGCGGCGAACAGCAACAGGAACGACGACACCACCAGGATTGCCAGCAGCAACGGCAACCCGTCTATCAGGCCCTCGATGCTGTCGTACTCCAGCGCGGGGACACCCGCCACCATCATGAGCACTCCCGGCGGCGCACGCAGATCACGGAGCGCCTCGATCGTCGGACCGGCATCGTCCTGATCGATGAGACCGGCGTCGAGGACATTGATCCCGTCCCGGGTCGGCGTGCTCGGTTCGAACGGCCCGGTCAGCCCCGGAGCCGCGCTGGCCGCCGCGCGAATGTCACCGATTTGCGTGTTGTCGGCGCCGATCACGACGAGGCGGATCGGCTCGGTACGGAATTGCGGGAATGTCGCGTCGAAGTCCTGCTGCGCGACACGAGCTGGGTTCTGGGGTGCGAGGTAGCGCTCGGACAGGCCACCGAAGTCGATATTGCGGATCGGCAGGATAAGCGCGAGCAACACCAGCAGCAGCGGTACCGCGACCAGGACGGGCCGGCGCATCGCCGACAGGGCGACGCGCGAGAAATATCCCGCGTCCAGTTCCTCCGGGGTCTTGGTGCGGGAGAAGCGATGCCAGCTCAGCGCATCGATTCGTGTGCCGATAATGCCGAGCACCGCCGGGAGCATCGTGGTGGACAGCACCGCGGCGAGCACGACTGCGCTGATCGCGCCGTACGGGACCGAGCGCAGCACGCCGTGCGGGTAGATGAACAGCGCGGCGAGGCTGACCGCGATGATCGCGGCAGAGAACACAACCGTGCGGCCGGCGCGTTCGACGGTGGTGACCACCGCCTGTTCGACACTGCGCCCCGCAGCGATCTCCTCGCGGAAACGGGTGACCGTGAACAGGCCGTAGTCGATCGCGAGTCCCAGACTGACCAGGGTGACGACCGCGCTGGCGAACGCGTTCACCTCGATTCCCGCCGCGATGACGCGCATGATGCCCTGCGCCCCGAGGATCGTCATCACGCCGATCAGCACCGGAAGCAATGCCGCGACCACGCCGCCGAAGACGAAAAACAGCAGGATCGCCACCAGCGGTAGCGCGATGAGTTCGGCGCGGTGGATATCGCTCTGCATGCCCTCGTTGATCTGGTCGACGATCGGCTGCAGCCCAGCGAGTTGCACGGTCATGCCGTCGACGGCGAGGGCGTCCTCGATCGCCTCGAAGTTGTCCACGGTGGCGGTGCCCTCGCCCCGTAGTCCAATGCTGGCGAATGCGTGCCGGCCCGACTCGTCCGCGAACCCGGAGGTCAGCGCGCCATCCCAGTAGCTGTCGATCTTCTGGATCTGATCGGGATACTCGGCCCGCAGCTTGGCGAAATGCGCGCGCATGCGTTCCGTGATCGCCGGATCGTCGACCGTAGTGCCGTCGGGAGTCGTGTAGAGCACGATGACGTCGGCGTCGGTGTCGCGGCCAAACGTGTTGTCCGCCAGCCTTGCTGCGATCGCCGACTCCGAGGTGTCGTCGAACCAGCCCTCCTGGCTGAGGTGGTCGGCGAGATCACGACCGAACAGTCCGCCGATCGCGACGACGGCGAGCAGAATCGCGATGACGAGATGGCGGCGGCGGTAGACCACTCGGCCGAGCGTGGCGAACATCGGTGCGCGTCTTCCGTTCCGCTAGCCGCAGGCCTGGCTGTGATAGTCGGCGGTTCGCAGGATCCCGCACAGGTCGATGCGGGAGATCTTCCATTCATCGTCGATGAGGACGAAGTGGATGTTGGCGGTGCGCACCGCATCGCCGGTGCCGTCCTTGTCGAGCCGGGCGGTCGCGGTGAGGGTGCCGTCGTGATTGTCGAAGATCGGATCGACGATCTCGTACACCGCGTTCGGGTGCTCCTTCAATGCGCGATACAGGTCCGGGATGCTCGACCGGAACGCTTCGCCGTTCTCGATGAGCGAAACCCGGGCATCGTCGGGCAGATCGGGGTTGAGCGCACCCTTGATCTTGGCGTCGAGCTCCGCGGCGGTCGGAAGCGCCTTGGGCGCAGCGGCAAGCGCCGAACTCGTCGCGGCCGCAGCCGACACCGCGGCGTTCGCCGAGGACCGCGCCGCTTCGACAGCACTCTCGTCGATCTCGGATCCGCAGGCACCCACGAGCAGCACCGCTGCGACGATCGGCAGTGCCCGGGACAGGGCGGCGCCAACGGTGGCGGCGCGCCCGCCAGTGCGCACCGTCACCAACTCATTCGGCCGAGCAGCGCCCGGACGATGGTGGTTTCTGCTGCGTCGGCGCGGTGAACCGGCACTGCGGAGGGAATCATGTCTCGCACGAGAGCGACGATACTGCGCTCATCATCGAGGTCGATATCGGTGACCCGCGCTGTTGCCGTCGCGACGATGTCCGCGCGATCGGGAACCACATCTGCCGGAAGGTCTTCGCGATACAACTCGACCGATAGCAGCGAACGAACCACGTTGAACGCGAAGGGCCGACCGTCCGCGGCGATGCCGAACCCGTGGGCGTAGGGACCCGCCGAGACGTCCTCGATGAGGAATTCCCGAGGGGTGTGCGCGACGCGCGCGGACCGCCGGACGGTACGGGAGGGATCGTCGCTTTCCGTTGCCGGCGGGTCACTTTCGCCCACGACCGGGTCCCCGGACTCTGTCACCACGCGTATCTCCGAATCTGCCGATTAGTGGTACCGAGGTTCTTACTACACGGTAACCAACGGTAGTGAGCCCTGCGACACGAGCGCCGACCGATGCAGGTCCGCGATCCGCGGCATGGTCAGATATATAGCGGGAATCCACAGGTCGGAGAGGAAGTGGGAGTCGGATGCGCTCGTCGCTGCCGAGGCTGACGGCGGTCACCACTGCCGCACTCGTACTGGCGGCTGGTCCGCTGCTCACGGCCTGTTCCGACGGCCCCGCGGGGGATGTGCCGACCATCGATCCGGCCACACCGGCTGTGTCACCGCCGGCCCGCTCCGATCTGCCGGGCGCCGTCCGCCAGGTCGGCAGCACCATCGATTTCCTCACCCTCGACGCCGACTCCGGCGTTGTCGCCATGCTCGGCGCGGACCGATCCACGCTGCTGTTGGCTGGTACCGGCGACGCAGCGGCTCCGATCCGGCAGGTCGCCCTCCCAGCCCCTGCCAAGGGGCTGTCCGCGGGCCGCGCTGGTGAAGCCCTTGTCCCGGCCGGCGACCGGGTGTTCCGCGTGAACCTTGCCGACGGCGCCACCCAGGAGGTCTCGACCGGCGGCGATGCGGTCTCAGCGACGTGGGCACCGGACGATTCGCTCGCGGTCGGAACCTCGAACGGCGAAGTCCGCTTGATAGATCCGGCGTCTGGTTCAACCACTGTGATCGACGGACTGGTTTCGGCGGACGCGCTCGCGGTGACGGGCGATTCCTTGGTGGCACTGGACCGGCGCCAGTCCTCGGTGACCGAGATCAACCTCGACGACGATTCGCTGGGATTGGCGCTGCGCGCCGGCGACGGTGCGACCAACATCGTCGGCGACGACCTCGGGCGCCTGGTTGTCACCGACACAACCGACGGGGAATTGCTTTCTTTCACTGCCGAACCTCTCGTCCTGCACCAGCGATTCCCGGTAGGCTCGTCGCCCTACGCGGTGGCAGTCGACAACCGATCGGGAATTGTCTGGTTGACGTCGACAGCGACCAACGAGGTTGTCGGCTACGACCTGTCCTCCGGCATCCCCGAGGAGACCGCGCGCTACGCCACGGTTCGGCAGCCGAACTCCCTGGCCGTGGACGAGCGCACTGGCGATCTGCTCGTGGGATCGGCGGCCGGAGACGGCTTGCAGACGATCCCGGCGAGCAGTTCTCAGGGAGGACGATGATGTCGAGTCGCCGCACAAAGTTGCCCGCCGGCTGGGAAGTCGGCGACGCGAATGACGACTACGAGTACGTCCCGCTTCGCCTTCCTCCCGATGTCACCCGGGTGACGGCATCGATGCGGCTCGCCATTCAGGCGGAGTTCGGCGGCTGGGAACTGTCCCGCGTCCGGCTCTACAACGACGGCAGTCGCCGTGTCCTGCTCAAGCGCCGCAAAACCGCGACGCCTGCGACCGAACCAGCATTCTGAGGCAGATGTACCAGATTCTTCTGCGGCTGATGTTCCTGCTGCCGCCCGAACGCGTTCACCACCTCGCGTTCACGGCGATGCGGATCGTCGGATCGCTCGCTCCGCTGCGCTGGTTGGCCACGAAACTGCTCGTGGTCCGCGACCCGATCCTCGCGAATCGCGTGTTCGGGGTCGACTTCCCCGCACCGCTCGGCCTCGCCGCCGGTTTCGACAAGAACGCCGACGGCGTGGACACCTGGACGCCGCTCGGGTTCGGCTACGCCGAGGTCGGCACGGTCACCGCGCAGGCACAGCCGGGCAATCCGGCGCCGCGATTGTTCCGGCTGCCCGCCGATCGCGCGCTGATCAACCGGATGGGCTTCAACAATCTCGGCGCGGGCAATGCCGCTAACAACCTCCGCCACCGGCGCCCCGGCGTGCCGGTGGGCGCGAACATCGGCAAGACAAAGGTGGTCGAGGCCGCCGACGCCCCCACCGATTACGAGACGAGCGCGAAGCTGCTCGGGCCGCTATCGGATTTCCTCGTCGTCAATGTCAGCTCCCCGAACACGCCCGGATTGCGCGATCTGCAGGCGGTCGAGTCGCTGCGCCCGCTGCTGCAAGCGGTTCTCGCGGTTGCGCATGTTCCGGTTCTGGTGAAGATTGCCCCAGACCTGTCCGACGAGGACGTCGATGCGGTCGCCGACCTCGCGGTCGAGTTGGGTTTGGCCGGGATCGTGGCCACCAACACCACGATCACGCGAGAGGGACTGAATACCCCCGCCGCCGACGTCGAGGAGATGGGTGCCGGCGGCCTGTCGGGCGCACCAGTCGCCGAGCGTTCACTGCAGGTGCTGCGCCGGTTGCACGCCAGGGTCGGCGACCGAGTGGTGCTCATTTCGGTCGGCGGTATCGAGACTGTCGATCAGGCATGGGAACGAATCCAGGCCGGCGCGTCGCTGCTGCAGGGCTACACCGGGTTCATCTATGGCGGACCGTTCTGGGCGAGGCGAATTCATCGCGGTATCGCCGCGAAACTGCGTGCGGGTGGCTACGCCGATCTCGCCGCTGCCGTCGGCTCGAACGCCAATTCCGCTAGCTGACAACCAAGTTCCTCAGCGTTCGTTAAGGATGACCGGCTAGACATCGCTCCCATGTCGTTGCTTTGGGGCCGATGGATCTGGGCGGGGCTCGTGCTGTCCGCTGTCGGCATAGTCGCGTTGGCGTTGGCCTACAACGGTGCTCCATTCAACGTGGACCAGGCCGTGATGGACTGGGTCTTCGCGAACCGGAGCGACGCCCTCACACCTCACGTCCACGTGATCTCCGAGTTGTTCGGCCCCGAACTTGTCACGATGTGGACCATCGTCATTGCGGTCGTCCTTGCGTGTCGCGATCGAACGGCGTACCGCGCGGTCACAGTTCTGGCAGCCGTTGTGTCGGCGGGGGTCGTCACCGAGACCCTCAAGCTGATCGTGTCACGCCCCCGGCCACCGATGGCGTATCACCTTGCCACCGAAGAAATTACGCATTCGTTTCCGTCCGGCCATGCCACCGGAACCAGTGCACTGGCATTCACGACGGCCATCGTCGCGACGGTCGGTGCCCGCCGCGAGGTTCGCCGCTTGGCGATTGTGATGGCTGTGCTGATCACCGCGATGGTCGCCGGGACTCGTCTCTACCTCGGCGTCCACTGGGTGACGGACGTCGCTGCGGGCGCGGCGATCGGCGTGGTGGCCGCACTGTTGGTCCCGGACGTGATCAATGCCGGCCTGAACTTGTTGCAGCGACAGGTGCCCGGTCGATTGCCCGCGTGGGTCGACTAGACCCGACTCGTAAGCCTTCTGACAGCCGAAGACCGCTGAAGAAGCGCTGGCGCGAGCCAAGCCGTCGGATGATTGTCGAGTGAATTCTGTCGGCGACGCCGTTTTACGGATCGGACCCGCGCTTGCCGTGGTGATCGTGCTGCTGGCCGTCGTCGCCGTGGTCGTCAACCGCCTCGCCGACAACGGGCACGCACGCGGCACTCTCACGGCGTCCATTCGCGCAGTCGTGCAGTTGGCCGCCCTCGCGGCGGTCCTCGGCATCGTCATCCGAACACTGTGGGCCTCCGTGCTGTTCGTCGTCCTCATGGCATGTGTCGCCGCCTGGACATCATCGGGCCGCATCATCGGCAGGCGCGGCAGCCTCTCGGGGACCCTGCGGTGCCTGGCTCCGGTCGCCGGCCCGACGCTGCTGATCGTGACG
>NZ_LRRB01000045.1 GCF_001646865.1 Aldersonia kunmingensis
AGCCTGACCACAGCACCCCGTGGATTCGAGGGTGAGGGATTCCCGGTGCGCCGCGCTTTCGCCGGCATCCCCATGCAGCTGCTCGACCCGTTCATCCATCTGGACCAGATGGGCGAGGTGGAGTACGCGCCGGGCGAGCCGAAGGGCACCCCGTGGCACCCGCACCGCGGATTCGAGACGGTCACCTACATGATCGACGGGATCATGGAGCACCAGGACTCCAACGGCGGCGGCGGATCGATCGGCGGTGGCGACACCCAGTGGATGACCGCCGGCGGCGGAATCCTGCACATCGAAACTCCGCCCGAACACCTCGTCGTCTCCGGCGGTCTGTTCCACGGCCTGCAACTGTGGGTGAACCTGCCGCGGTCGAACAAATTGGTGGCACCGCGCTACCAGGACATCACGGGCGAGAAGGTGAAGCTCGTGTCGTCGCCGGACGGCGGCGCACTGGTCCGGGTGATCGCAGGCGAGATCGACGGCAATCAGGGTCCCGGGTCCACCTATACGCCAATTGCTCTGGCGCACGCGACGATCGCGCCCGGCGCGAAGCTGACGCTGCCGTGGAACTCCGAGTTCAACGCGGTGCTCTACGTCCTCGCCGGCTCCGGCACGGTCGGGCCCGAACAGCGGCCGATCGAGATGGGTCAGACGGCGGTGTTCGCACCGGGCCACACCGGCGACGCGATCACGGTCTCGGCCTCCGACCGACAAGACCAGCGCACCGGCTCGCTCGAGGTATTCATCCTGGGCGGCAAGCCGATTCGCGAACCGATCGCCATGGCCGGTCCGTTCGTGATGAACACTCGCCAAGAGGTCATCGACGCATTCGAAGACTTCGAGGCCGGCCGGCTGGGCAGCATCCCCGCCGAACACGCACGGCTGTAATCCACCTGTAGCACCCATGTAGGCGCAGCGTGACGGTGATCCGAACCGTCACGCTGTCGCTGCCGTACTCTGAGTAGAACCCACTGACCACAGCAAGGGAGGTCGGGCGTGGCCGCGCCAGTAACGCCGCACATCGATATCCACCGCGGTGGCGATCGGCTGAAAACCCGCGTCGCCTGGCTGGATTCGAAACACTCGTTCTCATTCGGTGCGAACTACGATCCCGAGAACACCCACCACGGTTTGCTGCTCGTGAACAACGACGACATCGTGCTGCCGGGCACCGGGTTCGAGACACATCCACACCGCGACATGGAGATCGTGACCTGGGTGCTCGACGGCAGCCTGGTCCATCAGGACTCGCTGGGCCACAACGGCGTGATCTACCCCGGGCTCGCGCAACGGATGAGCGCAGGAACCGGCATCCTCCACTCCGAGAAGAACGACCTGAGCACCATCCGCGTGTCCGAAAACAGCACCGACCCAGTCCATTTCATCCAGATGTGGGTCGTGCCCGACGAAGGTGGGCTGACCCCGGGCTACGAGCAGCTCGAGATCGACGACGAACTGCTACGCGGTGGACTCGTCACGGTCGCATCCGGAATGCCGGCACACCGCAATTCCACTGCCATCACGATCAACAGTAAGTACTCCGCGCTGCACGCCGCGCGGCTGACCGGCGACCGCTCGGTGACGTTGCCGGACGCGCCGTTCCTGCATTTGTTCGTCACCCGTGGCACGGTTGAGATGGAGGGTGCCGGGCCGCTGTACGCCGGCGACGCCGTGCGACTCTCCAACTCCGGTGGCCAGCGTGTTTCCTCGGTCGAACCCGCCGAGATTCTGATCTGGGAGATGCACGCCCGCCTCGGGCCGCCGGACTGACCTTTAGGAGGTCGCCAGCATGTCGCAACCACCGCCGCCCGAAGGCCAGGGGCAAAACCCGCAGTACCCCCAGAACCCGCCCTACGGCCAAAACCCGCAGTACGGCCCACCACCTGGGTACGGGCAGGGTCAGTACGGTCAGGGCCAGCCCTACGGCCAGGGCTCCCAACAGTACGGACAAGGCTCGCAGTACGGCCAAGGCCAGTATGGGCAAGGTCAATACGGCCAGGGCCAGTACGGTCAGCCCGGGTACCAGGGCGGTCAGTACTACGGCGAACCGCCGAAGCGCGGCAACGGGCTCGCGATCGCGGCGCTGGTCATCGGCATTTTTGCCCTACTGCTGTGCTGGACCATCGTCGGCGGGATTGGCCTCGGACTGATTGCGCTTGTCCTCGGATTCATCGCGCTGAGCCGTAGCCGCAGTGACGGTGCGGGCGGCGGGGGCATGGCGATCGGCGGCATCGTGCTCGGTGTGCTCGGCGTGATCGCCTCGATCGTGCTGATCGTCATCGGTGTCGGGATCTTCAATTCGGTCGGCGGCGGCGACTACATCGATTGCATCCGCGACGCCGGAAACGACCGCGCCGCGCAGGATCAGTGCGACCGGGAGTTCCAGAACAACATCGAGGACCGCTTCGACATCACCATCTCCCCGCAACCGTCGTTCGCGCCGCGCTGAGCGAGCCGCTTCCGCGGGTGGTGACCTGAGCTGCGGCAATCCGGGCACGGTGTAAATATGGTCAGATGACCGCGCAAATCTCCGGTATCGACCTCTCCCATCGCGACACCTCGGTGCGCCCGCAGGACGACTTGTTCGTCCACGTCAACGGCAGCTGGCTCGACGAGTACGAGATTCCCGGGGACCGCGCGGTGGACGGCGCTTTCCGCGCCCTCTACGACCAGGCCGAGATCGACGCGCAGAACATCATCATCGAGGCGGCGGACGCAGGCGCCGAGCGCGGCACCGATACGCAACGCATCGGTGACCTCTACGCGAGCTTCATGGACGCGGAGGCCGTCGAGGCCGCCGGTATCGAGCCGATCGCCGCGGAGCTGGCGGCAGTGCGCGCCGTACAGGATCGCGATTCGATGGCCGCCGTGCTCGGCCGGTTGCAGCGCTGCGGCGTGGTCGGCGCGGTTGGGGACTACGTCGACACCGACGCGAAGAACTCTGAGCGCTACATCGTGCACTTCACGCAGGCCGGCCTCGGCCTGCCCGACGAGTCCTACTACCGCCTCGACGAGCACGCGGAACTGCGCGCTGACTACGTCGCCCATATCGGGCGGATGTTCGCGCTGGCCGGCGTGAACTACGACGCGGCGCGCGTGCTCGAGCTCGAAACCAAGCTTGCCGCCGGACACTGGGACGTCGTGCAGCGCCGCGACGCCGAGCGCAGCTACAACCTGGTGAGCTTCGACAACGTCGTCTCGGCCGCGCCGAGCTTCAACTGGATCGCCTGGATCGCCACGCTCAACGAGGGTTCGGCCGATTCCACCGAGCGGTTCACCGAGATCGTCGTCCGCCAGCCCAGCTTCATCCGGGTGTTCGGTGACGTGTGGGCGCAGGAATCACTTGCCGACTGGCAGGCATGGGCGACGTGGCGAATTCTTCGCGCGCGCGCCCGCTTCCTTACCGCGGCCATCGTCGAGGAGTACTACGCGTTCTACGGCACCCGGCTCACCGGCACCAAGGAAATCCCCGAGCGCTGGAAGCGCGGCGTCGGACTGGTGCAGGAACTGCTCGGCGAGGCCGTCGGCAAGCTCTACGTCGAGCGGCACTTCCCGCCCGCAGCCAAGGAGCGGATGGTCGAACTCGTCGACAACCTGCGCGAGGCCTACCGGCGCAATATCAGCGACCTGGACTGGATGGGCGCCGACACCAGGACCGCCGCGCTGACCAAGCTGGACAAGTTCACGCCGAAAATCGGCTATCCCGAGAAGTGGCGGGACTACTCGGCGATCGTCATCGAGCCTGCCGACCTGATCGGCAACTACCGGCGCGGTTACGCCGCGGAGCACGACCGCGATCTCGCCAAGCTCGGTGGCCCGGTGGACCGCGACGAGTGGTTCATGACACCGCAGACCGTGAACGCCTACTACAACCCGGGTATGAACGAGATCGTCTTCCCGGCCGCGATCCTGCAGCCCCCGTTCTTCGACGCCGTGGCCGATGACGCGGCGAACTACGGCGGAATCGGCGCCGTGATCGGCCACGAGATCGGACACGGCTTCGACGACCAGGGCGCGAAGTACGACGGCGACGGGAACATGATCGATTGGTGGACCGACGACGACCGCACCGAGTTCGGCAAGCGGACGAAGGCGCTGATCGCGCAGTACAACGAGTTCGAGCCGAAGGCGCTGCCCGGCCATCGCGTGAACGGCGAATTCACGATCGGTGAGAACATCGGCGACCTGGGCGGCCTGTCCATCGCGGTCGAGGCGTACAAGATCGCCACCGACGGCAAGGAAGCACCGGTCATCGACGGTCTGACCGGGCTGCAGCGCGTCTTCTACGGCTGGGCACAGGTGTGGCGGACGAAGGCCCGCGACGAGGAAGCGACGCGCCGACTCACCGTCGACCCGCACTCGCCGCCGGAGTTCCGCTGCAACGGCGTGGTGCGCAACATGGACAGCTTCCACGAGGCGTTCGACGTGAATGAGGGCGACGCGCTGTACCTGGACCCGGATCAGCGGGTCAAGATCTGGTAATCGTGCCCAGGTAAACGAAAAACGGGCCGCCTGCGTTTGCAGGCGGCCCGTTTCTTTCTAGCTATGTCAGGCGTTGACGATCGTCACGGCATCGCCATTGCGCACGTTGTCGAAGTACCACTTGGCATTCGCGGTGCTCAGGTTGATGCAACCGTGGCTGACGTTCGCGTTGCCCTGGTCATCCACCGACCACGGTGCGGCATGGACGTATATGCCGTCCCAGGTCAGGCGGGTGGCCCACTTGACGTCGACGCGGTAGCCCTCGGGAGCGTCGATCGGCACGCCGTACGTGGAGGAGTCCATCACCACGTCGGCTTCCTTGGCCAGCACCTTGAAGGTGCCGTTCGGCGACTCGTGGCCCGGCTTGCCGAGTGCTGTCGGCATCTCGCGAACGACATCGCCGCCGATCTTCACGGAGAAGACGTGCGAACCCGCGTCCGCGACCGCCTCGAAGGCGTCGCTGATCTTGAACGCCGTTCCGCTACCGGTGGCCTGCACGGTGACCGCGGTGTTGCGCGGCCAGAAGTCGTCCGGCACCCACTGCAGGTGGCTGTCGTCGACCCAGTTGAAGTGGCCGGCGACCGACATCGACGGAGTGACCGAAACGGTCGATTCCGCGGCGGCCCGATCGGTGATCGGCTCACGGAAGAAAACATCTACGGCGCGCTTGCCGCCGACTACCTCGCCATTCGCGGGGAAGACCGAGGGCTGCTCGGTCGGCGCGAGCGGGACGGTCAGCTGCGGAAGGCCCGGCACACCGGCCGAACCCGGAGGGACGAGCGCGGGCACGCCCGGCACGTCGGGGCCACCAGGCCAGAGCGGATCTGCCTGGGCGGGCACGAGCACTGCGAGACCGGTCAGGGAAGCTCCGGCGACGGCCATCGCGGCGCGAGCACCCCAGCGGGCGCCGTGCTTTCGAATTGGTCGAACTGTCGTCATGGCTGAAACACCTGTTCCTGTACTTCTCCGCGCGGAGATTCCGGCGGACATAGTCGTGTGGCGCGTCGTCGTGACCGCGCTGAGACCTTTACCCATTAGTTCACAAAGTTCCGGTGATGGCCAATCAGAACGTGCAACATCACGGTCGAAATGAGACGTGCACAACATTTTTCGTGGTGCGGCCCGGTGTGAAACCGGTCACGCAACGCGCCCGACAACGTCGAACATTATCGGCCGGCGCGGGCCGGTGGCGATGTTGTGCGGCACGGAGACAGGCGGCGCGGAACGTCGCACCCGATCAGGCAATTCGAGCCGGACCTGGGTCAGGATTGTGGCGAGCACGATCCGCATCTCGTATTCGGCCAGCGATGCCCCGATGCACCGGCGATGTCCACCGCCGAAAGGCGCATATTCGAAGGGCTTGTAATTCCGGTCGAGGAATCGCTGCGGCTCGAACTGGCCAGGGTTCGACCACACCTCCGGATCGGAGTGCAAAAGCGTCAACGAGATCCCGACCGCGTCACCGGCGTCTCGTCGCACGCCGCGCACGGTGAGCGGACCGCGCAGGCGCCGCAGGATGATCGGCACCGGCGGGTGGAGCCGAAGCGCCTCGCGGCACACCGCGTCGAGGTACGGCAGCGCCGCAAACGCGTGTGCGTCGTCGCCCGCAGTGGCGAGTTCGTCGAGCAGTCGTTCGAGCACCGCAGGGTTGCGGTGCAGGTGGTACAGCGCCCACACCACCGAGGTCGCGGTGGTCTCGTGACCGGCAACGAGCAGCGAGCGCAACTGTTCGCGCAACTCGGTGTCATCGAGCGCGGAACCGTCGTCGTATCGGGCGTCGAGCAGCATGCCAAGGACGTCCGGCGCGCCACCGTCGCCGGCCTGCCTGCGGTGCTCGATATCGGCTGTGAGCAGCTCGTCGAACCGCTCACGCTGGCGGAGGAAGTGCGCCCACGGCCCGAGCCCGAGCACCTGGCGACGCAACGCGGGCGCCAGCATCAGGGCGCCGGAGTAGGAGCCGAGGAAATTCACCACGGTTTGCGAGTACTCGTCGCACCGGTCGTCACCCTCGATGCCGAACACCGCGCGCAGGATTACCCGCAGCGTGATCGCCCGAGACGCGACGCGCGAATCGACCCGGTCGCCCGGATGCCAGCGCGATATCTCGTGCAGCGCGGATTCGCGGATCATCCCTGCATACGCGCGAATGCGCTGGCCGTGGAAGGTTGGCATCAGCAACGCGCGTCCGCGGCGGTGATCTTCACCATCGAGCAGGATCAGCGAGGAATCGCCCACCATCGGCGCGATCGGGTTGGGTTGCGCGGCCTCGAAGACGTCCACGGGAGCGCGGAAGATGGCGCGCGCACCCGCCGAGGTGCCGGTGAACAGAACATCGCCAAAGCGGGGAAACCGCACGACGAACGGGTCGCCGTCGTGCTCGCGACGCCACTCGAAGTACCGGGCGGGGTCGAGCGCGGCGGCAGCCCAGTGCAGCGCCAGCAGCCTGGGCGCGCGCGGATCAGTCGGGGTGCTCATGCCCCCACTACGTCCCGACGTGGAACCCGGTTCACCTGCGTGTTCATCGCTCCCCCCGGAGAGATTGGCTACAACATCCAAATACCCGCTGGTGTGGCAATGCACGCACGGCCCGCCTGGACGTTCCAGGCCAGCGCGTTCACGCCCTGGCAAATAACGCCCTGATCTGCGTCTGCGGCGAGCGCTTGGGAGTTGTTCAAGGCAATCGCGATCGACAGCGCGCCATGACTCACCGAGGTGATTGCCACGCTGCCCGGCCCGACGCCGATCGCGGCCGGAATGCCGCCAGAGCCCTCGCTGGCACCGACTCCGCCGTCGAGGCCAACCCCGATCGCCATCGCCCCCGCGACCGCCTTCGCGTATCCGACACCGCCGAGTCCGTAGGCGTTGGCGATGCCGCTCGGGTCCGACTCACTGCCACACGCGTTGACGCCGTCGACGATCGTCATGCTCGTACCCCCGCTCGACGAGCAACTCACGGGCAGCGCGCTCGCCGTGTTCACCGTCTCCGGGACGGGGGTGTCCATAGCCTCGGCCGCGGCCAGGGCAGGGGCGGCCAGCGCCATCCCTCCGACCGCAACGCCGGACACCAGGATTTGCGCGATCATCGAGGCCTCCCTTTGCCCAACGTCAGAAACCCACGCTACCCGCTCCGCCGTTGGGGAATGACTCATCAATCCAGACCGTTGGCCACTCGAGACATGGTGGCGCGGGAATGCGAATACGCTTGCCCGCATTGTCGCTTTCGAAGGTAAACACGATCGACAGAGCGGGTGAACACGTGGCCGAACAAACCGTGGGCGACCCCCGGCTGTTCCATCGCCTGGTCGGCACCGTGCAGGATGCCCGGCGCGACGGAAACGCCGAATCACTCGCCGCTGCAATGCTGCTCGGCGCCACGCTCATCGCGCTTATCTGGGCCAATTCGCCTTGGTCGCAAAGCTATTCGGAGTTCTGGCATACACCGCTGACGATCAGCCTCGGCGACATGTCGCTGAGCATGAACCTGATGCACTGGGTCAACGACGGCCTGATGACGCTGTTCTTCTTCGTCGTCGGGCTCGATGTGAAACGCGAGTTCACCACCGGCGAGCTCACCGACCGCCGCCGTGCGATGACCCCGATCATCGCCGCGATTGCGGGTCTCGCCGTGCCCGCGGCGTTGTTCCTGCTGCTCAACCCGAGCGGCGAGGCATCGAGCGCGTGGGGCGTCGTGATCTCCACCGACACCGCGTTCCTACTCGGCGCGCTCGCGCTGGTCGGCCCGGCCTGCGGCGCCCGACTACGGGTCTTCCTACTGACACTCGCGGTGGCCGACGATATCGGCGCGCTGGCCGTTATCGCGGTGGTCTACACCGATGACCTGCGGCTCGCCCCCCTCGGTTTCGCGGCGATCGGCCTGCTCGCAATCGCCTGGCTACGGCGCCAGGGCGCGTGGCGCGGGTTCGGTTATGCGGTGGTTTCGGTGCTGACCTGGCTCGCGTTTTACGAGTCCGGCGTGCATCCGACACTGGCCGGCGTGATGATCGCGCTGATCCTGCCGGTATACCCGCCGCGGCGCTCCGAGGTGGAACGGGCCGCGGAGCTCACCCGCGCGTTCCGCCAATCGCCCAATCCCGAGTACGCCCGCGCGGCGCGCCTCGGGCTCGACCGCGCGGTTTCGGTCAACGAGCGCCTCATGCGCCTGCACGAGCCATACACAAGTTTCCTCATCGTGCCGCTTTTCGCGCTGGCCAATGCGGGCGTGACGCTGTCCGCCGACACGATGCGTGCGGCCGCGACCTCCCCGGTGACGTGGGGCATCGTGGTCGGCCTCGTAGCCGGCAAATTCATCGGGATCGCCGGCACCTCGGGCCTTGTGGAGCGGATCCGGCCCGGCAGCCTCGCGCCCGGGCTACGGCCATCGTGGCTCGCCGGTGGCGCGGCGCTGTCGGGTATCGGCTTCACGATTTCGCTGTTCATCGTCGACCTCGCGCTCGGCGACTCCGCGCTCGCCGACGAGGCCCGGATCGGCGTGCTTGCGGCGACGGTGATCGCGACGCTGCTCGGCTGGACGATCTTCGCAGTGGATCGCCGGCTGCACCCCGAGTCCGCGGACGCCAACGCACAGCTGCTGCGCCCGATCGACCTCGATCGGGATCACGTTCGCGGCCCGGCGGACGCCCCGCTGACCCTGGTTGAGTACGGCGACTTCGAGTGCCCGTTCTGCAGTAAGGCCACCGGCAGCATCCGGCAGGTACGCGATCACTTCGGCGACGAGTTGCGCTACGTTTTCCGGCACCTCCCACTCGAGGAGCACCACCCGTCCGCGCGCTACGCCGCCCAAGCCGCGGAAGCTGCTGCGGCGCAAGGGAAGTTCTGGGAGATGCACGACACGCTGTTCCTCAACCACGAGGCACTCGCGCCGGACGACATCCGCACCTACGCCGAGAATCTGGTCCTCGATGTCGACCGGTTCGACGAAGACCTGCGGATCAGCCGGTACGCCGGCCGTGTGGACGACGACTCGATCGACGCCGAGTCCAGCGACGTGAACGGCACCCCGACATTCTTCATCGGGGTGGGCGTGGAGACCCCGGTCCGGCACCGCGGGCATTACGACGCGGCGACTCTGATCGCGCAGTTGGAGGCCTTGCGGCCGGCGGAGTCGAGGGAGTAGCGATCCCGCGACTTCCGGGCGCACTCGTCTCACATAGTGGATGGAGGATTTGTTGCGTTAGGCGGGGTGAACGGAAGCGTTCACTCCGTCTAACGCAACAAATCTTCCGTTCGCGGCCGAACGGGCCGTCCCACATCGTGAACGCACAGGGATCTGAGCTACGCGCGGTGGATCGTTCAGTCAGGTATCCGGTTGCCCTCGTCGTCCCAGTGCTCGGCCACCTTCTTGCTCGGCTGCACCCGCGGCGGCTCGCCCGGCATCTTGGGATAGTCCGGCGGGAAGTTCAGTTCGACCGGATTTGCGTCCCACAAATCCAGCAACGGCTGGATCGAGTACGCCTGCGTGTCCATATCGGCCCATGCGTCGCCGACATCGGCCAGCCGGTCCGGCACCGTGAACAGGTTGAACTCGCGCGGATCTTGCACGTCTGCGAGGTCCGACCACGTGAGCGGCGTCGAGACGGGAGCGCCCTGCACGGCACGCAGTGAGTACGCCGCGGCGATCGATCGGTCCCGGCAGTTCTGGTTGTAGTCCACGAAGATGCGGTCCCCGCGTTCCTCTTTCCACCACGCGACCGTAGTGCCGGAATCACGCTTCTCCAGCTCCCGGCCGAGCGCGATGGCGGCGTGCCGAACATCCTGAAAATCCCAACGGGGTTCGATGCGCACGAAGACGTGCACGCCCCGGTTGCCGGACGTTTTGCAGAACGCCGTGAGGCCCAGTTCGGCGAGAACGTCGCGCGCCAGCGTCGCCACACGAACCACATCGGCGAACGTTGTTCCTGGTTGCGGATCGAGGTCGATACGAAGCTCGTCCGGGTGATCCAGCGAAGTCGGCTCGTCTGTCAGCCGCACCGGCCACGGGTGAAACGTGATCGTCCCCATCTGCGCGCACCAGACGGCGACCGCCACCTCCGAGAGACAAAGCTCCTCGGCGGTCCGGCCGGATGGGAAGGTGACGCGCGCGGTGCGGACATAGTCGGGCGCGCCCTTCATTACCCGCTTCTGATAGAAGCCGTCGGCCTCACGATCGTTGGGCCCCACGGCAAGTCGACCCCCTGGGTGTACTCCGCCGGGCCATCGCTCCAGCGCCGTCGGCCGGTTCCCGAGCACGCGGAGCAGCGGCTCACCGACCGCGGCG
Source organism: Aldersonia kunmingensis (assembly GCF_001646865.1). GTDB lineage: Bacteria > Actinomycetota > Actinomycetes > Mycobacteriales > Mycobacteriaceae > Aldersonia > Aldersonia kunmingensis. The sequence continues at coordinate 10,757 of NZ_LRRB01000045.1, forward strand.
AAATACTCGGCGACCATCAGCTTCGACACCGCAGGCGTGCGATCGGTCGCGGGATAGATTTCGCGATCCGGATTCGTCACGCGTACCGCGCGGGAAGAGCCGTCGGGAGTCGGCACCTCGATCTCCGTTGCGGGCGCTTTAGCCATGAGCTTCCTCCGCGGCTCCTCCGGCGAGCACGTCGGCGAAGTCGTAGTTCACCGGCACCTCGAGCTGGTCGTAGGTACAAGAGCGGGGTTCCCGGTCCGGCCGCCAACGCACGAACCGGGCCGCGTGCCGCAGCCGCGCGCCCTCCATCTGGTCGTACGCCACCTCGACCACCAGTTCCGGCCGCAGCGGCACGAAACTTGCATCCGCACTGGACCGCCAGCGGTTCACCTCGCCGGTGGCCAGTTCGTCCCCGGCCCGCAGCGGTTCGAGTTCTTCCAGGTATTGCTTGCGCTTCGCCTCGGTGAACGCGGCGGCGCCACCGATCATGCGCAGTTCGTCGCCGTCGTAGAGTCCGAGCAGCATCGACCCGATGCCGTGGATGTTCTTGTGCATCCGATAGCCGAGCACCACCACATCCGCGGTGCGCGCGTGCTTGACCTTCACCATCTCCCGCTTGTCCGGCACATACCGCCCACCGAGCCGCTTCGCGATGACGCCGTCGAGTCCGGCTCCCTCGAACTCGGAGAACCAGCGCAGCGCCGTCCCCGGATCCATCGTGGCCACCGTGGTGTGGATGGACGGTCCGTCACCGATGATCTCGAGCAGGCGTTCACGGCGTTGCCGCAGTGGCGTTTCGGTGAGGTCCTCGTCGTCGATCGCGAGCAGGTCGAAGCCGACGAACTTGGCCGGGAACTCCTCGGCGAGCATCCGAATTCGGCTCTCCGCGGGGTGAATTCGCGAGGACAACGCCTCCCAGTCCAGTCGAATCCGGCCGTCGATCTCGCGGGGAACGACGAGTTCACCGTCCACCACGCACCGCTCCGGCAATTCCGCCTTCACCGCTTCCACCATCTCGGGGAAGTAGCGGCCGAGATCCTTGGTGTTGCGCGAACCGAGCACCACGTCGTCGCCGTCGCGAAAAACGATCGTGCGGAAGCCATCCCACTTCGGTTCGTACAACCACACCGGCTCGTCGTCCGATGGCTGCTCGGGTACTGCGGCCGCGGCCTTCGCGAGCATGGGCTTCAGCGGCGGCCGTACGGGTAGGCGCATTGCCTCATCATGGCAGCACCGGGCGACACGAACTTGAAGAATTTACGGGCGCTGATCGCGAGGCTCGATCCACACCTTGCCGCCGTCGAGATCGATATCGCCGGCGATCGCGGTCTCCGCCCGCACGATCCGGTTTCGTTCCATCTCCTCGACAACATGGCGGTTCGACGGTGTGAAGAGGTTCGCCATCTCCCCGAACATGCCCGCTGCGCCGCCCCCGCCCGGTGCCGTGGTCTTGCGCCAATACATCCACCCGCGGCGTTCGAACCACAGCAACAATTGGTCGAGCAGGACGCCGACCCCGATCAACGCGAGCACCGCGATATACGCCGATCCCATACCAATCGCCACCCCCAATCGCGCTCTGGAACGGCACCGAGCCTACCTGCGTTGACGGCCCGCGCCGCGGCCCAAATCGGCTTACAGTCGAGGACAAGCAACCTCGTAGAACACCGTCGGTTCGGCGTGTCGGGCAAGACGGTTCCGACTCAAGACGGGCGCGACCATGGGATTTCTTGCACCGAGCGATTCGATCTTCCTGCTCGGCGAGAGTCGAGAACATCCGTTGCATGTGGGTGGGCTGCAGCTTTACGAGCCGCCCGAAGACGCAGGGCCGGAGTACACCCGCGAGGTCTACGAGAGCCTCCTCGCGCACACCGACACCCATCCCATCTACCGATTACGCCCCGCGCAGCCGGTCGGCACGCTGGGCCAATTCCGGATGACGGAAGTCGACGAGGTCGACTTCGAGTACCACGTGCGGTTGTCCGCATTGCCTCGCCCCGGACGTATCCGCGAACTTCTCGCGTTGTTGTCGCGCCTGCATGGCACGCTGCTCGACCGGCACATGCCGCTGTGGGAGATGCACGTCATCGAAGGTTTGGAAGACAACCGCGTCGCCGTCTACACGAAGATTCACCACTCGCTGCTCGACGGCATCTCTGCGCTGCGCATGCTGGAGAAGACGCTCAGCCCCGATCCGAACGCGCGTGACTGTCTCGCACCGTGGTCACCGCAGGAGCGTCGGCAGCGACGATCGGGATCCGGTGGGCCGTCGCTGTTACAGGCAGGGGCCAACCTCGTCGGAGACCTCGCTGGGCTCGGCCCCACCGCCCTCCGGCTCGCCGAAAAGACACTCGGCAGCAGCCCTGCGATCGGTCCGGGACAAGCCCCACGGACGATGTTCAACGTGCCGATCGGCGGCGCGCGCCGATTCGCCGCACAGACCTGGCCGATGGACAGACTGCAAGGCGTCGCGCGGTCCACCGGCACCAAGCTCAACGACATCGTGCTCGCGATGTGCGGGGGCGCGCTGCGCTCCTACCTGCTCGAACAGGCGGCCCTACCGGACACACCACTGATCGCGGCGGTTCCGGTGTCGCTGCGCACCGACGACTCGCAAGGGGGCAATGCGGTGAGCATCATCCTGTGCAACCTCGGCACCCACCTGTCGGACCCGCTCGACCAGTTGCGCGCGATTACCGAATCGATGGATGCCGGAAAGGAACTCGTGCGGGGGGTCAGCCCACTGCAGGCGATGGCAATCGGCGCGGTAAACCTCTCCTCGGTCGCGCTGGCCGCCGTGCCCGGTTACGTCCGCTTCGCACCGCCGTCGTTCAACATCCTGATTTCGAACGTGCCCGGACCGAAGGAGGACCTCTTCTACAACGGCGCCCGGCTCGACGGCCTGTATCCGCTGTCGGTGGTGCTCGACGGCTTCGCACTGAACATCACCCTGACCAGCCGGGCCCGCTTCCTCGACTTCGGCCTGATCGG
>NZ_LRRB01000325.1 GCF_001646865.1 Aldersonia kunmingensis
GGATGATCCGACCGACCGAGCGCGGCATGGCGGCCTTCGAGCACGACGGCCTGCAGCGCGCCGAGCGGATGAACGCCGTTTTCGCCGAACTGCCGCACCGCACCATCGACGCGCTCGTCTGGAGCCTGCGCGAGTTCAACCAGGCCTACGAGGAAGTGCTCGAGCGCCAGAAGCGCGCCCAGCACGCCCGCCCGACGACGGCCTGATTCCCGCACAGCGGGATAAGCCTCACGCCCGAGTGGTGGTAAGACCCGACGCGGCTTTAAGATACTTACCGAACACAAGTATCTTTCGAGGAGCAACGTGGCAGCGCAACGGGTCAGGACGCCCTACTGGGTGACCTTCATCGTTCTCGCAGTCGCAACCGCCTCTTTCGCGTTGATGCAGTCGATGACCGTCCCGGTCATTCCGACCATCGAAGAGCACATGCACACCGACCAGAGCACGGTCACCTGGGTGCTGACCGCCTATCTGCTGTCTGCATCGGTATTCACCCCGATCATCGGGCGCATCGGCGACGCCGTCGGCAAGGGACGCATGCTCGTCTTCTCGCTCTCGATGCTGTGCGCCGGTTCGGTGCTCGCAGCGCTCTCCCCCACCATCGGCGTGCTGATCATTGCCCGCATGGTCCAGGGCGTCGGCGGCGGCGTATTGCCGTTGTCGTTCGGCATCATTCGCGACGAGTTCCCACATCGGAAGGTTGCCGGCGCGGTCAGCGTCGTGTCCTCTCTCATGGCGGTCGGCTTCGGCGCGGGCATCGTGCTCGGTGGACCGATTGCCGATGGCCTCGGGTACGCATGGCTTTTCTGGCTGCCCGCGATCGTGACCGCAACAGCGGGACTGGCCGCGTTGGTTTTCGTGCCCGAATCGCCGGTGCGCACACCCGGTCGCATCCCGGTACTGCCCGCGCTGCTGCTTTCCGCGTGGCTGTGCGCGCTGCTTCTCGCGATCAGCAGGGCACCGCATTGGGGTTGGGGCTCACCGGTGGTGATCGGACTCGTGGTGTTTGCCGCGATCGTCGCGACGACGTGGGTGCTCGTCGAACGCCGCGCACCCGTGCCGCTGGTGGATATGCGGATGATGCGGTTGCGCGGGGTGTGGACCACCAACCTCGTCGCGCTTCTCGTCGGCGTCGGGATGTACGCCTCGTTCGCGTTCCTGCCGCAGTTCATTCAGACTCCGACCCACACCGGCTACGGCTTCGGCTCCTCGGTAACGGAGTCCGGGCTGATCCTGCTGCCGATGGCGATCTCGTCATTCATCACCGGCCTGATCGCCGCACCGCTCGCGCGGCGTATCAGCCCCAAGGGCGTCGTGGTTTTCGGCACCTCTCTCGCCGCGATCGCGATGTTCATCATGGCGTTCGTGAACAACGAGATCTGGCAGGTCGCGGCCGTCAGCGGGATATCCGGATTCGGCGTCGGCCTCACGTTCGCCTGCCTGGCCAGCCTCATCGTCGGGGCGGTTCCGCCCGAACAGACCGGCGTCGCGAGCGGCATGAACGCCAACATCCGCACCATCGGCGGATCCATAGGTTCGGCGGCCATGTCGAGCATCGTGGCCGCGCAATTGCTGCCCGACGGCCTCCCCGCGGAATCCGGCTACACGCACGGCTTCGCGTTGCTCGGCGCGGTGTTCCTGGTGGCCGCGGCGGCCGGCCTGACGATTCCCGCGGTTTCCGAGGAGGAACTCGAGGAGCGCCTCGAGGCTCCGCCGACTTCCGTGGTCGGCGCCGGCAGCGCCCGCATCTCCCCGCACTAGCGGCACTGCCCCAAACGCGAGCAGAGCTTGTTCGCAGGGGCAAAACTTCGCCCACACAAACACAATTCGCCCCCGTTTGGACGACGCGCTGGCACTGACAACCACTACGTTCTATTATCTGCATATGTACGCAGATAATGGCGGACGGAACCTTGACGACGATCAGGTCGCCCTTGTTGTCGAGGTGTTCCGCATGCTCGCCGATGGCACACGCGTGCAGTTGCTCTGGGCGCTCGTCGATCGGGAGCGGTCGGTGACCGAACTGGCGGCACAAGTCGAGAAGCCGGCTCCGTCCGTGTCCCAGCACCTCGCGAAACTCCGCATGGCCCGCCTGGTGCGGACCCGCAGGGAGGGCACGACGATCTTCTACAGCCTGGAGAACGAGCACATTCGGCAGTTGGTGATCGATGCGGTGTTCAACGCCGAGCATGCCGGGCCTGGCGTGCCCAAACACCACCGCGCCGATGCCGGACTGCGCGCTGTGCATGACGGCTCGCCCATCCGGAACGATGGGGAGGCGCAATGATCAGCGATCACGGGCACGGGCACTCTGGTTCGACCTTCGCCGGAGCCCTGAAGGACGTGTTCGCCCCGCACAGCCACGACACCGCCGACAGCGTCGATTCAGCGCTCGAGTCGAGCAGGATCGGCATACGCGCGGTGAAGATCAGCCTGGTCATTCTCGCGGTGACTGCCGCGATCCAGGTTGTCATCGTGATCGTGTCCGGATCGGTCGCACTCGCTGCCGACACCGTGCACAACTTCTCCGACGCGCTGACGGCAGTGCCGCTGTGGATCGCTTTCGCCCTCGGCCGCAGGACTGCCACAAGGCGATTCACCTACGGCTTCGGCCGTGCAGAAGACCTGGCAGGCGTATTCGTCCTGGCGATGATCGCGCTGTCCGCTGTCATTGCAGGTGTGGAATCCGTGCGGCGTCTCATCGACCCTGTGCCCATCGACCACGCCGGGTGGGTCGCACTGGCCGGTCTGGTCGGGTTCGCCGGCAACGAAATCGTCGCCGTGTACCGGATCCGGGTCGGAAGGCGGATCGGCTCCGCAGCGCTCGTAGCCGACGGATTGCACGCCCGTACCGACGGATTCACCTCGCTTGCAGTACTTTTCGGTGCCGGCGGCGTCGCGCTTGGGTACCCGATCGCCGATCCCATCATCGGCATCCTGATCACGCTCGCCATCGTGGCCGTGCTGCGGACCGCCGCGCGGGACGTATTCCGCCGCCTGATGGACGGCGTCGACCCGGAACTCGTCACCGCCGGAGAGCGGGCGCTCGCCGGCCTGCCCGGGGTTGTCGCCGTGACAAGCCTGCGGATGCGCTGGATCGGACATCGACTGCAGGCGGATGTCGAACTCGACGTCGATGCCAACCTCGCACTAGGTGACGCGCACGCCATCGCGCACGCCGCCGAGCAGGCACTCATCGCCGACGTTCCTCGGCTCGAGTCCGCGCTCGTGCACGCCTATCCCGCCCACGCGACGCACACTCACTAAGCCTGACCAGCACCGACGAGATCTCGGCGAGACGGGACGATCCGACGCGTCGGTAGCATGAAATGCGTGGGTCCGGTCTTCGAGTTCGCGGGCACCTACTGGTGGCTCATCTTTCCGATCGGCGGTGTCGTCGGCGGGTGGGCCGGGCGCGTCGCGACCTACAACGAACGGCGCCGCCGCGACAAGATCGAACTCGAGCGCGTCCGCGCCGCCGCCAAGTCCGAGCAACTCAAGCTGACCCGGGCAACAAAGGCTCAAGTGGACAAGGTGCTCGCCACCCACGACAGCTTGAATCAGCGGTGGTTCGACTATGAGGTCGACCTCGCGACGATCATCGATTACCCCCTGATGACCGACCTGCGCGAGCCGCTGACCCTGGAGTTCCACAGGACCAAGCTTGCCGCCGACGACCTGCGCCCCGACGACGCGAGCGAACTGTTCGACATCGATCGGTACAGCGAATATCGCGACGCCGTACACGCATACGCCCTCGCCTTCGACGCTGCCGAGCGAGAAGCGAAGCGGCGCAAGCAGTCCCACTTCAACCCCGTTGAGCGGGCGGCACTCGAACGCGCTCGCAAGCTCGTCATGGTCGCAATGGACGAGGCTGCAACGCCCGCCGAGCGACAATCGGCCTACCGCAAGGCGCGACGCGAACTCGACGGTCTCATCGCACTTCCCGAGGTATCGACGCTGCGGCTCGAACAGCGGATCGCGGGCGCGCTCGAGGCCGGGCGTTCGGCGGAGCAGGCCCCGAGCACAGAAGGATGATTCGGGTCAGTCGTCGCCGCGCCACTGCCGACCTGAACGCCAACGCCCACTTTTCGACCGCACACACGGAATCCCGTGCGCTGCATCGAAAAGTGGGCGTTGCCGTCCCTACCCCAGGATGGATTACATCTGCGTCCAGACAACCTTCGTCTGGAGGTACGCATCGATGCCCGCCTTGCCGGCCTCGAGGCCCCACCCGGACTGCTTGTACCCACCGAAGGGCAGCGAGTGGTCGAACTGCATCTGCGCGTTCACGCCGACCGTTCCGGCCTTGAGGCGCTTCGCGATTCGGTGTGCGCGACCGACGTCCTTCGTCCACGCGGTGGCCGCGAGGCCGTAGGTGGTGTCGTTCGCCATTGCGACCGCTTCGTCCTCGTCGTCGAACGGGAGGATCGTCACGACCGGGCCGAAGATCTCTTCCCGGTACAGCCGGCTCGTGGCCGGGTCGACGTTGGTCACCACCGTCGGGTGGACGAAGTAGCCCTTGCGGTCGAGCCGGTGCCCGCCGGTCACGATTTCCGCACCGTCCTGCTTGCCCTGGTCGACGTAGCCCATGACACGGCCGAGCTGCTTCGCGCTGATCAGCGGTCCGATCATGGCGCCCTCGTCCTTCGGGCCGCCGAGCTGGAGACCGTTCGCCAGGTTCGCGATCCCGTCCACAACCTTCTCGTAGACACCGCGCTGGGCGAAGATGCGCGACCCGCAGATGCAGGCCTGACCTGAGTGCACGAACGTGCCGAATCCGGCCATCATGATCGCCGTGTCGAGGTCGGCGTCGTCGAAGATCAGTACCGGGGACTTTCCGCCGAGCTCCAGCGTGATCTTGTTGAGGTTGCTCGCGGCGGACGCACGCACGATCTCGCGCCCGACCTCGGTGGACCCGGTGAACGCCACCTTGTCGACATCGTCGTGCGCGGTGATCGCCGCACCAACGGTGTGCCCGCGACCATTCACGAGGTTGACCACGCCCTCGGGCACTCCGGCCTCGTGAAGGATCCGGTCAAGCACGAACGCCGACAGCGGCGTCTCCTCGGCGGGCTTGACGACACTGCTGCAGCCCGCGGCCAGCGACGGCGCAAGCTTCGCGCAGTAATTGAAGACCGGCCCGTTCCACGGGAAGATCAGGCCGACAACGTCGTAGGGCTCGCGCAGCGTGTAGGCGTGCATGTGCGAGTCCATGCCCATGAGACCACCGGTGTTGACGTCCCGGGCGATGCCGTCGACCTTCGTGCACCAACCCGCGTAGTACCGGAACCATTCGGAGCCGACGCTGACGATGACCTCGGCCTGTGAGGGCGGGATGCCGGCATTGAGCGACTCGAGCTCGGCGAGGACGGCCTTGTTCTCGTCGATCAGGTCGGCGACCTTCCACAAGATCTTGGCCCGCTCGTAGTCGGCCTTGCCCTTCCAGATGCCCGAATCGGCGGACTCCTTCGCCCGCGCGACGGCATCGTTCACGCCCTCGGGCCCGCAGTCGGTGAACTCGGTGATCTGTTCTTCGGTGGCGGGATCGAAGACCGGAATTACGTCGCCGGTGCCCGGTCGCTCACGAATCTGGTCCAGCACGGCCTGCACCGTCATGCCTATCCCCTATCTCACGTCTCAATGCTTCATCGCGTCCAGGCGAGGTTATGCGCTTAACCATCGGGTGTCCAGAGCCAGAATTTGCACCTCATTTGCTGATTCAGACCCCCAAACCCCCTCCGGGTCGGGACGACAATTGTTCTGGCGCTAGGTGTCTCGGTCGATCAAGTCGATGCGCGCGGAAGCACCCGGGCGATATCGGCCGGTTTCGGGGCCCGCGGGGCGGGCAGACCGAGTTCGGTCAGGATCGCGGCAATCGCAGCGTCGGCAACCGCGACCGGATTGAACTCCACCGTGGTCAGCGGTGGCGAGCTGATGATTCCCATCGGGTTGGCATCCACACCCATCACCGCGAGATCCCCCGGGCACACCAGACCGGCCTCGCGCATGCCGTGAAGTAGGAGGAACGCGACGTCGTCGCTTTGCGTGCAGACGGCGGTAACTCCATCGCCCCGCCAACGTGTCACGACGTCGACGGCGTTCTCCATCGTCACCTCGGCAACACTGACCGACGGAAGATCATGGTTCCGGGCCGCGAGCGCGACGCCCTCGAGCCAATACTCCCCCAGCGCACGCCATTTGGAGATTCCGGAGTGTGCGAATGCGATCTTTCGGTGACCGCGGCCGACCAGATACTCGACGCGCAAGGCACCGACGAACAGATGCGGGTCGCCGAGTGCGGGCAGCGTGCCGATCTCGACGTAAGGCACATTCGCGTCCTTTACCGCGCGTCGCGCGCCCGTGCTCAGCGGAAACATGCAGGCGACGGCGATCGGGTCCAGGTTCTGCACCGCGTCGATGATCGGCTGATCGTCCTCGGTCTCGAAGATCTGCACCTGCAGCAGACCCCAGCGCGCCAGTTCGGTGGTCATTCTGCTCGCGGCCAGCAACGGCATATCGCCGACCGCGATCCGCGGCACCACGTACAACACCACGCCGCTCTTGCCGCGCGCGAGATTGCGCGCGGCGACATTGGGCCGGTAGCCGAGTTGCTCGGCGGCACGGTAGACCGCGTCCTGTGTGGCCTCGGAGATCCGCCGACCTGCGGACTTGTTCAGCACATAGCTGACCGTCGCGGTGGAGACGTTCGCCAGCCGCGCCACATCGGCATGCGTCGGACGCATGGGCTTTGCCACCGTCGCGTCATCCTTGTGCCGGGCCACGCCTCATCGTGACACGACGTGCGCTCACTGGACGCCGCCGCCCACTTTTCGCACGGATGCGTGGAATCCCGCGCGCTCGGCCGAAAAGTGGGCGCTAGCTCGGCAGCTGCTAACTCGTCGGAGTGGGCGTCTCAGTCGGCGGGGGCACCAAGTTCAGGCCCTGATAGATCTCATCGACAACCGTCGCCAGCATGCCCTGCGCCGTGGTCTGCCCCTCGGGCGAGAGCGTCAGATTCGTCCAAATCACCAGGGTCACATCATTTTCCGGGTCGTAGCCCATGAACGAGTTGAAGCCCGGTAATTCGCCGCCGTGATAGAACATCGGCGCATTCGGGCCGAAGTGCTGATACGAGATCCCGTAGCCGTACTCCTTGGCGTAGGGGTTGTCCTGGTCGTCCGGGACTTCGAGCTGCCGGGAATCGACCCATTGTTGCTGGTACTCGGCGTTGAAGACCTTCCCGGAGACAAGCGCTTCCATCCAGTTCGCCATATCGTCCGCAGTAGAGATCGCACCGCCGGCCGCAGTGGCGTAGGACGGGTTCTGGTGGGTGTAATCGATCGGCTGCAGCGTTCCCGCCTCCGCGCCGGACTGAATGTCCGCGGGATACGGAACGTCGGCGAGCGCGTAGTAGCTACCGCCGTACATATAGCCGTTCGAGAACACGGACGGGATCGACGTATCGGTGTTGAGAGGAACCGATGTCTCCGTCAGGCCATGTGGGCCGTACAGCCGTTCCTGCAGTTGCTGTTGCAGCGGCTGACCGCCGACCTTCTCCGCGACGAGGCCGAGCAGCGCGTAATTGGTGTTGTTGTACTCGTACTCGGCGTCGGGAGCGAAATTCGGCGGATGCGAGAACGCGATGTCCAGAGCCTCCTGCGGCGTCCACGCCTTACCGGGGTCGGAATCCATCACCGCGCCGACCGCGGGGTCCATCGTGTAGTTGTACAACCCGCTACGCATCTTCAAAAGGTTTGCGATCGTGATGTTTTCACCATTCGGCACGCCCGGGACGTAGTCGGACACCGGATCACTGAACTTCAGTTTGCCGTCCTGCGCGAGGAGCACGATAAGTGCCGACGTCATCGTCTTCGTATTCGAGGCGATCCGGACGTGGGTGTCCTTTTCGGGCGCTGTCTGCGTACCGAGCTCAGTGGTCCCGACCGAGGCGACGGTCTCCCCCTCCGGCGTCCGCACCAGCACCAGCGCACCTGGCACCTTCAACTCGTTGGCCGCGGCCTCGATAGCCGATTGGAAGGCCGCTGGGTCGATGTCCTTGAGCGCGGAGTTGGCGGAGGTCGTGGTCGTCGAGGACGACGATGTCGTCGACTCATCGTCGGAGGAACACCCCGCAACAGCGAGGGCAGCGCAGGACGCGAGTACTGCGGCGCGAATCCAGATCGACTTGCGTGAACGAATGACGATCAATGCCATCACTGCCTCGAGTAGGGCTTCGCGCGCCCCCGCGTCGGCTGCGCCGACCCACGCGTCGGTTCAACGGTAACTGCGGCCTAGCGATCGGAACGGGCGTTTCGGGCGAATGCCCGCTGCGGTGGTTCGGCACGAACCGCGTGCCCAACGCGCGAGTCACAACAGCACTCCCGGAGTTCCTACACCCTCCCGCGCGCCGCCCACGCCCTGGCAGTGACTGTGAACGGCCCACTCCCCAACCGCTCGCGCGCTACCGATTCGAGGCGCTTGCGACCATCGTCATCGAGTCGCTGGACATGCTCACCGGCCGGACCGACACCGAAGGTGTACGGCTCCCACCACTGCTCGAACGTCGGATGCACCACGTCGATCGAAATGCCGTCCTCGTGCACATCACGCAAGCCGGCAGCTTCGAAGATGTCGGTCAGGTGGCCCTGTTGCGCCCCAGAGAGCAGCGCCTCATCCGTGGCCTCGGGGTCATCCACGTGCACCGCGTCCCAGAACGGGGCCAGCGCACCCGTCGGCCCGTCCCACACACAGGCCGCGACGACACCGCCGGGCCTCGTCACGCGTGCCATCTGTCCGATGCCGCGCACCGGGTTCGACATGAAGTGCACCACCAACTGCGCGAGCGCGGCGTCGAAAGCGTCTGTGATGTAAGGCAATTCCTCCGCGGTACCTTCACGCACGTCGATCTGCGGGAACCGCTTACGAATCGCATCGACAAACGGTGGCGAGGGATCGATGCCCGCGACCGAAGCACCAACGGAAAGCAAATGCGCCGTCAGCGCGCCCGGTCCACAGCCAACGTCGAGCACTATGTTGCCCGCACCGACCCCCGTGAATGTCGCGAAGACCGGCGCAAGGGGCTCGGCGTACCGGCCCATGTAGCGCGTGTACGCGTCCGGAGGGACCACGAAGCTCACCAGGAAAGGCTACGTCCGGCGGCACCGCAAGAGGCTTGGTTCGCGCCTTGACCACCGTGATCACGCGCAGAAAGATCGATGTCATGCGGATCGACGCGTGGTGGCCGCGGTTGACCGACGAGTCACGGAACTGGCTCATGGACCACAACGGGGAACCCCTGGACCCGTCCGTTAAACGGGACGTTCTCGATGTCAACGATGGGAATGTGGACCCGTCGTGGTGGGCGGGAGAATCCACCGAGGGGCAATCCGAGCTCACCGACGAGGCGATCGACTGGATCGAGGCTGTCGCCAACGGCGCACCGCCCACCGCGTGAGCTACAGAAGTCCCGCGACCTTCTTGTCGGTCTCCTTCGCCGGCCCAGGGTTCTGCCCGGTCACGAGGTTCCCATCAACGAGGTGGGATCATGTCGTGCGTGCCCATGCCCTCACCACTGCCCGTCAAGAACGGAGTCGGACCGACGCGGTTGCGCGTCCCCGAGTCGGGGCCGTGGACGACGATCGCCGAGTACATAGTCGCCAGGTTCGACCACCTGGACGCTGCGACGCTGCACCGGCGGTTCGATGCCGGGGAAATCGTGGGAATGGACGGAAGTCCGATTCGTCGCGGCACCGCATTGGGTGTGCACAAATTCGTGTGGTACCACCGCGATCTGCCGGCAGAAGATCCGGTGCCGTTCCACGAAGAAATCCTGTACCGCGACGACGACCTCGTCGTGATCGACAAACCGCATTTCCTCCCGACGACGCCGGGCGGGCGCTACCTGCGTGAGTCCGCGCTCGTCCGCTTGCGGAACCGCCTCGACAATCCGGACCTGACACCGATCCATCGGCTCGACCGCGCAACGGCCGGCCTGGTGATGTTCTCGGCTCGCCCCGCAACCCGCGGCGCGTACCAGTCGCTGTTCGAGAAGCGGCGCGTCACAAAGGTGTACGAGGCGGTGTCGGCTCTCCCGTCGGAGTGGGACCCGGACGCGCCGACGCTCGCCGGTCGTGACGTGCCCGTCGTGTACCGCAACCACATCGAGGCGCGGCGCGGCGAACTCCGGGTCCTCGTGGACGACTCCCGTGAACCCAACTCCGAAACGACGATTGTTGTGCGCGGGACCGGCGTCAGCGCCTCCGGACATGCTGTGCTGCATACGATTCTGCGTCCGAGCACCGGACGGATGCACCAATTGCGGGTGCATCTTGCAGCACTCGGCATTGGAATAATGGGCGACCGCTGGTATCCCGACCTGCTACCCGAAACCCCGGACGATCATTCCCTTCCGCTCCAATTGCTTGCGCGGGAACTGGAATTCACCGACCCGCTGTCCGGGGCGCCGCGGCGATTCGTCACCCGGCGGACGCTGTCCGAGGCGCCGGCCTCGAGCTGAGCGCTCCTCGAGGCACCACGATTCGCTGGTGCGGCGACGCCCTGACAAAACGCAACAGCGGGTGCCTTCGAATGAAGGCACCCGCTGCCGCTTCTAGCTAGTTTCCGAAACCGGCCCCGTTAGTTCGAGGAACCGAAGATCGGGTTACCGCCGGTGCCCGGATCCTCGGGATCGGTCACGTTGAGCGCCTTCACGGCCGAGGTCGAACCGAGGAACCCGGTCCCACCGCTGAACTCCGCGGTGACGCTGTGCGCGCCCTCGGTGAACGTGTGCGAGATACCCGCAACACCACCGGTGACCGACACCGGGGCGCCGATGGCGACACCGTTGTCGTAGAACTGCACGGTGCCGACGGCATCAGCCGGAGCCACGGTGGCCGACAGCGACACGGACTGGGCCGTGGTCGCGGTCGCCGGCGCGGTCAGCGCCGTGGTGGTGGCAACATCCTCGGGTGCCGGGTCGGTCACGGTGACCACGCTGGCCGCCGAGGTCGAACCGAGGAATCCGGCACCGCCGGAGTACACCGCGGTGATGCTGTGCGCACCGGCAGCGGTGAACGTGTGCGGCAGGGTCGCCACACCACCGGTCACGGCGACGGGGGCACCGAGATCGGTGTCGCCGTCCTTGAACTGCACGGTGCCCTCGGCCTCAGCCGGGGACACGGTGGCCGACAGCGACACGGACTGGCCCGTGGTCGCGGCCGCCGGCGCGGACAGCGCCGTGGTGGTGGCAACGTCCGGGGTGCTGACCGCGACGGTGGAGACCGCCGAGGTGGAGGCACCGAAGTTACCTTCGGGGCTGTAGACCGCGGAGATGGCGTGGTCACCGTCGGTGGTGAAGGTGTGCGACAGGGTCGCAACGCCGCCGGTCAGGGCGACCGGTCCACCGATGTTGTCGTCGCCGTCCTTGAACTGCACGGTGCCACCGGCTGCTGCCGGATCAACCGTCGCGGTCAGGTCCACGGCCGCACCGTTGTCCGCGGTCGCGGGAGCGGTGAGGGTGGTGGTGGTCGCAACGATCGGGGTGCTGACCTCAACCGTGCTCGCAGCCGAGGTCGACGACTTGATCGGGCCGGCGCCGCTGTAGACCGCGGTGATGCTGTGCGGGCCGTCGGTGGTGAAGGCGTGCGACAGCGTCGCGGCGCCGCCGGTCACCGCGACCGGTGCACCGATGTTGGTGCCACCGTCCTTGAACTGCACGGTGCCACCGCCCGGTGTGGGGGCAACATTCGCCGTGAGGTCCACCGGCACACCGTTGTCCGCGGTCGCCGGGGCGTTCAGCGTGGTGGTGGTGTTCGGGTCGAGGACCTGGACGAAGGCGCCGAAGGTGTTGCTGCCGCGCTCCCCGCCGTCCCAGGTGTTGGGCTTGGCGGACCAGGCGCCGGAGTCGTAGATACCGGGGGCCGTGTTGGCGGGCACCGTGTAGGTCGTGGTCAGTACGGCCGACTGGCCGGACTTGATCGAGTAGCCGCCGGCGATGATGACGCAGCCGCTGGTGCAGGTGACCTTCTGGCCGCCGTCCTGGGTGGACCAGCTGCCGCCGCCGCCTGAGTAGGCCAACGACTTTGCGGTGTTGACCCAGCCGGCCGGGGGAACCTCACGGACGTAGGGGATCGCCAGCTGGCTGAACGGTGCGCCACCGACACCGTTGGCGGTGGTGTAGTTGAGGCTGGTCTTCCAGGTGACCGACTGGCCGGGGTAGACGACGTTGCTGCCGACAACTTCCTTCGTCAGCAGGAGCTGCTGGTCCTGCATGGACCTCGAGGATGCCGGCGCGTCGGCGGCGGCGACGCCGCTGCTCGCCCCGAGCACCAGACCGGTCGCGGCCGCAGCCGCGATCAGGGGTGTCGCGAGACGACGGGAGAGTGTTAAACGCACTTCTACCTCCTGGTCCAGTTGAACGTTTTCCTAATTTGCACTTTCTCGAACCTCTCATTTGGACGCACCGAGATCGGTTGCGTTAGGGCGAGCGGATCACGAACCGTACTAGCCGTTTCCGCCGTCCACCTAGTCCCCGACGTGTTGATCAGCTGGCGTCTCATCAGAAAGCTTCTTTCGACAAGGTCCGCTGATGTTTGTGTGTCCCGCGAAATCAGCATGCGCGGGAGAGTTACGGAAACTTAAACAAATTCCAATGGAGTGTCAAGAGAAACGGACATTTATCCGCAATTGCCTGCATCTGTTTCGAACTAACCTGTCCCACAACCTAAGTCGTGATCTTGTTACGATCTCCGGGTACACCGAATTACGCGATACAGCCTCCCCTTGGAGGGGGCTATCGCGCAGAAGCCGAACACCGACATTCGGTCCGGGACGGAATCCAAACAACGATCTTTAGTCAGGCGTGGAGGCCAGCAGGGTATTGCTGCGCGAGTGACACACGCAATTCTTCAAATTCCGGTTCCCCTAATCAGTTCTTCTTATCAATAACTTCGCCCGAAATCTAAAATCGTTACGGCAATAGGATGAACTTGTCGGATCGGTGATTCGGGGCTCGCCGACCTCCCATAGTTATGCACGACTTCCGGCGATAGTCGCTGCCGAGCGGCATCCGACAACCGCCCACCACTGGGACCGGATCGGCACGGGCGCTGCCAGTGGTCGGCAGCTTCGCGTTGTCCTTCACCCGAAACATGCTGTGCGGCATATGTATTCGGAGACCGTGCACCGCAACATGCATCCCGGTTTGCGGAGGGGCGCTGACGAAACGTCAGACGGCAAGGGGTGCAGCAAGTCCAGCCTGCCCTGGCTTACCTAAGGTGCGGTGCCGCGCTGATCAATTGTCCACGCGCGGGCTTCCTTTGGGCCGGCCGTGAGGTAGGTCTGCAGGCCCAGGGACGGGCACAACAGCGGGTGCCTTCGAATGAAGGCACCCGCTGCCGCTTCTATCTAGTTTCCGAAACCGGCCCCGTTAGTTCGAGGAACCGAAGATCGGGTTGCCTCCGGTGCCCGGATCCTCGGGATCGGTCACGTTGATCGCCTTCACGGCCGAGGTCGAACCGAGGAACCCGGTCCCACCGCTGAACTCCGCGGTGACGCTGTGCGCGCCTTCGGTGAACACGTGCGAGACGGTCGCTACACCACCGGTCACCGACACCGGGGCGCCGATGGCGACACCGTTGTCGAAGAACTGGACGGTGCCGACGGCGTCAGCCGGAGCCACCGTGGCCGACAGCGGCACGGACTGGGCC
>NZ_LRRB01000006.1 GCF_001646865.1 Aldersonia kunmingensis
CTGATGGCGTATGTGGTCACCCAGAACTGCTGCAACGACGCGACCTGCGTTGCGGTCTGCCCGGTCGACTGTATCCACCCGACTCCGGCCGAGCGGGAGTACCGGAGCACCGAGATGCTCTACATCGATCCGGGCTCCTGCATCGACTGCGGGGCTTGCGCCGATGTCTGCCCGGTGGATGCGATCGTGCCCGGTGACGCGCTGTCCAAGGGGCAGGGGCGCTACCGCGATCTCAATGCCGAGTACTTCCAACGGAATCCGCGTACCGTCGCGCCGGGCGCACACGTGCAGCCGCTCCCGCTCGCTCTGGCAACCCAGGGCGTGGCGGACCCGCCGGTGTTGCGGGTGGCGATCGTCGGATCGGGCCCGTCCGCCTTCTACGCCGCCGAGGAACTGCTGGCCCGCCGCGACATCGCCGCCGAAGTGACCATGTTCGAAAGACTGCCCGTCGCAGGCGGTCTCGTACGATTCGGCGTCGCACCCGACCACTGGCGCACCAAGACGGTGGACCGGGTGTTCGACCGCACCGCGCGCCGGGACGGCTTCTCGTTCCATCTCGGTGTCGAGGTGGGGCGGGACGTGACGATCGACGAGGTGCTGGCCCACCACCATGCGGTGATCCACGCGTCCGGGGCGGCGGGGGACCGGCGACTCGGCATCCCCGGCGAGGACCTGCCGGGCAGCCACGCAGCTCGGGAGTTCGTCGCCTGGTACAACGGCCACCCCGAGCACGCCGAACGCGCCTTCGACCTCACCGGTCCCCGCGCCGTTGTGATCGGCAACGGCAACGTCGCTCTCGACGTCGCCCGCATTCTCGTCTCCGACATGGAGACTCTGCGCCGCACCGATATTGCCGATCACGCCCTCGCTGCCTTGGCCGAGAGTCGGATCGAGGAAGTGGTCGTCCTCGGCCGCCGGGGACCCGAGCACGCGGCCTGCACCACGCCGGAACTGCTGGCACTCGGCTCGTTGGCGGGGATCGACGTTCTCGTCGACAGTCCGGTCGCGGCCGGTCCCGACGCACCCACCAAGCTGCAGATCCTCGCCGAATACGCACGCCGGAAGGCGACTCCGGGGAACAAGCGCATCGTGCTGCGCTTCGGGACCACCCCGCAGCAGATGACCGGTGACGGGCGAGCCGAAGCGCTGACGGTGACCGCCGCCGGCGCGGTGGACCGAATCGACTGTGGCCTTGTCCTGCGCGCGGTCGGCTACCGCGGACTGCCGATCGCCGGCTTGCCATTCGACGAGGCCGCCGGCACGGTGGCGAATATCGCTGGCCGCGTTGTCGATCCGGCCACCGGGCAGGCAGCGACGGGTCAGTATGTCGCTGGATGGATCAAGCGTGGCGCGACCGGGGTGATCGGCACCAACCGCTACTGCGCAGCCGAAACCGTCGAGGCATTGCTCGACGATCACCGCCAGGATCGGCTCGCCGCTCCGGTGGCGTCGCAGGCGGCCATGACCGAACTCGTTCGTAAACGTCGACCCGACGCGCTCGGTGGTACGGACTGGCGAGCGATCGACCGGTACGAGCGGGCGCAGGGCCGCGCGGTGGGCCGGCCCCGAATCAAGGTTGTCGATGCCGAGACCGCGGTCGCGGTTGCGTTCTCCAGTCGGCCGGCCGAGTGATCCGGGACCGGCACGGAACTTGTCAAACTAATCGAATGCCATTAGATTAATTTTTGTGACGCAGAGCACCCGTGTCGCCTCTCGCTGCACTGTCCTGCGTCGCGATCGGCGGCCCGACCGCGCTGGATATCAGGAAGGCAACCCATGAGCGGAACCGTGATCGACGCACTCGCCTACTGGGCGCGGACCGTCCCCGAGCAGCCGGCGATCGATTTCGCCGGTGACGTCGTGACCTACCGCGAACTCGACACCTGGGCCGACGGCGTCGCGCACGACCTCGCAGCCCGCGGCGTCACGACCGGGGACCGGGTCAGCTACCTCGGCGTCAATTCGCTCGAGTGGTGCGTCGCTGCGCTCGGCGCGATGAAAGTGGGCGCCATCTCGGCGCCGTTCAACCAGCGCATGCTCGCCGGTGAATTGACCGCCCTCGTCGATGACTGCGAGCCCACCGTCGTGTACTGCGACACGGCGTTGCGGTCGCGTCTGGATGAGGTGCACGCCGCGCGCGGCACCTTCGCGATCGCGGAGTTCGGGGAGGACGTGCGGCCCTTGCGCCGCGGCGCACACCCTCGTTACCGCACACCGGTGACGGAGCAATCCGAGCCCACCGCGATCGTGTTCACGAGTGGCACCACCGGCAAGCCGAAGGGCGTCGTGTTCACGCACGCCACCATCGCCGGCGAGATGCACGAATGGTCGCTGATGGAGCCGATCGAACCGAACGGCCTGCGCCCGTTGCTGGTGCTCCCACTGTTCACCGCGGCGGGGATCATCTGGGGCATCTCCCGGACCGTGCTGCAGGGCGGCACCCTGCTGCTGCAGCCGGGATTCGATCCCGAGGCCGCACTGCGGGTGATGATCGACAGCCGCGCCACCACGCTGACCGGACCGCCGATCCTGTTCGAGCAACTCTCGCGGGTACCGGGTTTCGAGGACGCCGACCTGAGTCACCTCACCACCGCGCACGTCGGTGGCGCCCGGGTGCCGTCGGCGCTCGTGGGCACCTGGCTCGCTCGCGGTGTGCAACTGCGACAGATATACGGGCAGACCGAGATCGGCGGCTCGGCCACCGCGATGCCCCGTGCGGAGGCCGCCGAACACCCGGACAAATGCGGGTTCGGCGGCATCTTCACCAAGATCCGGGTCGTCGATGTCGACGGGAACGACTGCGCCCCGGGCGATGTCGGGGAGATTCTGCTGCGTGGTCCGGGCATGATGCCGGGCTACTGGCGTAACGAGGAAGCGAACCGCGCCACGCTGATCGACGGCTGGCTGCACACCGGCGACCTCGGAAAGCTGGACGAGAACGGCTATCTCACGTTCGTGGATCGGCTCAAGGACATGATCATTTCCGGCGGACTGAACATCTCGCCGGCGGAGATCGAGCAGGTGATCAATCGAATGCCGGGCATCGAGGAAGTTGCGGTGATCAGCGTGCCCGACGAGAAGTTCGGGGAGACACCGGCCGCCATTGTGAAGAAGGTGGTGGGACTGACCGAGGCGGACGTCGTCGAGTATTGCGATCGCAACCTCGCCGACTACAAGGTTCCGCGCTACGTGGTGTTCGTCGATGGCGGGTTGCCCCGAATGGCGAGCGGAAAGATCGCGAAACGCGAACTGCGCGATACGTATTCGGATGTGCCGCAGACTCACCCGAAGGTGCGCTGACGGTGGCTATTGCCGGGCCACAGCGGGTGGCGGTGGTGACAGGCGGCGGACGCGGCATCGGTGCAGCGATCTGCCGGCGACTGGCGGCGGACGGATTCGCGGTCGCGGTCAATTACTCGTCCAGTGCAGCGAATGCGCAGGAGGTCGCGGACAAGATCGGCGCCGACGGTGGCCGAGCGGTCGCGATTCGGGCCGATGTGTCCGACGCGACGCAGGCCGAGCAGCTGATTGCGGCGGCGACGGCCGAACTCGGGGCGCCGACCGTGTTGGTGAACAACGCCGGCATGAACCTGGCCGGGGCGGTCCGCAAGCAGTCCCCGCAGGATTGGGACCGCGTGATCGGGGTGAACCTAAGCGGCGCCTTCTACTGCACGCATGCGGCGCTACCCGCGATGTACGAGAGTGGCTGGGGGCGAGTCATTTTCGTCAGCAGCCCGGCCGGCGGGCGACGGCCGTCCCCGGGTATGAGCGCATACGCCGCCGCGAAGGCGGGCCTGGTCGGGATGACCCGGTCACTCGCGCTCGAGGTGGCTCGGAGGGGCATCACCGTCAACACCGTGATGCCCGGTTTCGTGGAAACCGAGATCATCGCCTCCGGCGGCGAGAACGCAGTGGAAACCCTTGCCGCCCACTGGCCGCGCATTCCCGCCGAATCCGTCGCTGCCACCGTGTCGTTCCTCGCCGGTGAGGACGGGCGGCACGTGTCCGGCGAAGAGGTCGGCGTCTGGCTCGGTGGCCCGGTCGGCATCTGAGCGGTCCTCCTGCCCCGCCCAGGACGCCGCGTCGGCTTCGGCGCGGTAATTCCCGGGCCACGCCTTACCGAGCGTGAGACCGCCGTCGACGACAATGTTCTGCCCGGTCACGAAGGTCGCGTCGTCCGAAACCAAATACGCGATGGCGGCGGCGATGTCCTCGCCCTCGCCGGCGCGGGGGATCGGCTGAAACGTCGCAAGGCCTCGGCGCACGCTGTCGACGCTGGCGTCCAGGGCGTCCCCGTCGAGGCCGGCGCCGTGGCCGACGATGCGGGTCGCGACGCCGCCCGGCGTGACGGCGTTGACTCGGACGCCGAACTCCGCGAGTTCGTGTGCGGCACTGCGGGTCATTTGCAGCACGGCGGCCTTCGCAGCGCCGTATGGATGCGGTCCGAAGCCCGTGCGTACTCCGGCCACCGAGGACACGTTGATGACGGCGCCGAATCCTTGTTCGCGCATCACCCTGGCAGCGTGCTTGGTGCCGAGGAAGGCGCTGCGCGCCAGCACTGCGAACGAGGCGTCCCACTCGTCGGCGGTTGTGTCGGCGACGTAGGTCCATGCGCCGACGCGTCCGGCGTTGTTGACCATCGCGTCGATGCGCCCGAACCGATCGGTTGCCGTCTGGACGGCGGCGGCGATGTCATCTTCGCGGGTGACGTCCGTGTGCAGGTAGACCGCGTTCTCGCCGACGTCGGCCGCAACCGCCGCGCCGCGTTCGTCGTCGATGTCGGTGACCACAACCACGGCGCCGCGCCGGGCCAGCAGTGTGCAGGTTGCGGCGCCGATACCACTCGCTCCGCCGGTCACGACCGCCACTTTCCCGTGTAGATCCGTCATGATTCCGGTCCTCTCCGTGCTGCATTCGGCTCCGCGTCCTTGAGGTATTAACCTAAAGGCATTAGCTTGATAAGTCGACGGTCGATTGCGAACTCCGGCCGTGGCAACCATGCGAGGGAAGGCCCCGATGTCCGATCCGATCCTCACCGAGCGTCCCCGACCCGGCGTTCTGCTGATCCGCCTCAACCGCGCGGAAGCCCTGAACGCGATGAACGTCGAGCTCGTGGAAGCGCTGCACCAGGTGCTTGCCGTCGTCCGAAACGACTCCGAGACTCGCGCGATCGTGTTGACCGGGAACGGGCGCGCGTTCTGCGCGGGAATCGACCTGCGCGGATATGGCACTCCGCCCGGCGCCGCTGAGGGCGAGGGGCGGCCGCAGGCGGGTATGCGCGTGCAGCAGCACATCGCGTCACTCGTCGAGGCGTTCCGCGGCGCCAGGCCGCCGGTGATTGCCGCGATCAACGGCGCCGCCGCGGGCGGTGGGATGGCGCTGGCGCTGATGGCCGACGTGCGGATCATGGCGGACACCGCCGCACTGCACGCCTCGTTCATCAACCGCGGGCAGTCCAGCTGCGATATCGGTGTCAGCTGGCTGCTGCCCCGGATGATCGGATTCTCCAGGGCGGCAGAAATTCTCCTCACCGGACGCCCGGTCGACGCCACCGAGTGCGAGCGCGCCGGCATCGCCTCGTCGGTGCAACCGGTTGAGCGGCTGCTCGACGCGGCGCTCGACACCGCCGAGAACATCGCGCGCAACAGCCCGTTCGGCGTGTGGATGACCAAAGAGGTGATGTGGTCCAACCTCGAGGTCCCCAGCCTCCGTGCCGCGATCGACCTGGAGAACCGGACCCAGATCCTCGCCGCCATGACCAAGGACCACCGCGAAGCCGTGTACTCGTTCCTCGAGAAGCGCCCGCCCGTCTACCAGAACCACTGAAGGACACCAGCTGTGACGAGTCGAGGTAAGCGCGGGTGGAAACGATGAAGGTCGGCGTGATGGCCGGGTACTGGGGCTCGGGACCGCCGCGGCGAATGGAGCAGACCGTCGCCGAGGCCGAGGCGCACGGGGTCGACAGCTTCTGGACTGCGGAGTCCTACGGTTCCGACGCACTGACCCCGCTGGCCTGGTGGGGAGCGCGCACCTCGAAGATCACGCTCGGCACCTCGGTGTGCCAGATGTCGGCGCGCACGCCGACCGCGCTGGCCATGGCCGCGCAGACCATCGACCACCTCAGTGGTGGCCGGCTGATCCTCGGCATCGGCGCGTCCGGACCACAAGTCGTCGAAGGCTGGTATGGACAGCCCTATCCGCGCCCGCTCGAGCGCACCCGTGAGTACATTTCGATCATGCGGGCGGTGTGGGCCCGGGACGAGCCGGTGACCTTCGACGGGCGGCACTATCAGTTGCCGCACCAAGGTGGCACCGGGCTCGGCAAGCCGCTCACGTCGATCGTGCATCCGCTGCGGAGCGACATCCCCGTCTACCTCGGTGCCGAAGGGCCGAAGAACGTGGCACTCGCAGCCGAGATCGCGGACGGCTGGACGCCGCTGTGGTTCTCGCCCAAGACCGACGACTTCTACCGCGCCGCGCTCGCAGAGGGCTTCGGCCGCCAGGACGCGCGCCGTACCGCCGACGACTTCGAGATCGCCAACGTGTGCTGGCTCGTCGAGAACGACGACGTGGAACGGGCGGCGGCCCGGCTCAAGCCGGTGGTCGCGCTGTACGCGGGTGGCATGGGCGCCAAGGACGCGAACTTCCACAACGACGTCTTCGTCCGGATGGGCTGGGGCGACGCGTGTGCCGAGATCCAGGAGCTGTACCTGAGTGGTCGCGCGGACCTTGCCGCGCAAGCCGTCCCGACCGCGATGGTGGAGGACGTCGCGCTCGTCGGGCCCGCCGACAAGATCTGTGAGGACATCGTGAACCGTTGGAAGCCAACCTGTCTGAGCACCCTGATCTTCGGGGGCTGGCCCCGCCCCGAGTCCCGGGACCGGATCCTCGAGGCGGTCCGGTCATGACACTCGATCCGCGTACCCCCATCCTCATCGGCGGCGGGCAGATCAACAACCGCGACGGCGGCCGTGAACCGGTCGACCTGATCGCCGACGCCGCCCGCCGCGCCGCCGACGAGGCCGGCAGCACGAGGTTGCTCGAACTCGTCGACTCCGTCCGGATTGTGGGCCTGCTGTCCTGGAAATATCGCGACCCCGGCGCCCTCGTCGGTGAGCGGATCGGTGCCACACCGCAGCACACCGCCTACACCGGCAGTGGCGGCAGCACGCCGCAGGTCCTCGTCAACGCGGCGGCCGAGGACATCGCGGCCGGCCGATCCGACGTCGTGCTGATCGGTGGAGCCGAGTCGTGGCGAACGCGAATGAAGCTGCGCGCCCGGGGAATCCGTCCCGACTGGACGGTGCAGGACGAGTCGGTGCCGAAGGCGCCGCTGGTCGTCGCCGAGGTGCCGATGCGCTCGGACACCGAGATGCGCGCCGGCCTCGACCGACCCGCCTACCTCTATCCGCTCTTCGAGCAGGCACTTCGGGTCACCGCGGGCCGGACCATGGCCGAGCACCGGGACGCGATCGGAGCCCTGTGGTCGGGCTTCAGCAAGGTCGCGGCGACGAACCCGCACGCCTGGACGCAGCGCGAGTACACGGCGGCCGAGATCGTCACGCCATCCGAGGACAACCGGTGGATCGTGTCGCCGTACACCAAGTTGCTGAACTCGAACAACATGGTCGAGCAGGGCGCCGCGCTGCTGCTCTGTTCGGTCGAGGTCGCGACCCGGCTCGGAATTCCGCGCGAGAACTGGGTGTTCCCGCAGTCCGGTACCGAGGCGCACGACACCTACGACATCGCCGAGCGCAGCGCGCTGGACCGCTCGCCGGCCATCCGAATCGCCGGCGCGCGGGCGCTCGAACTGGCGGGCGTCGGTGTGGACGACGTCGCGTACGTGGACGTGTACTCGTGCTTTCCGTCCGCGGTCCAGGTCGCTGCGCGCGAGCTGGGACTCCCGCTCGACGATCCCGGCCGGCCGCTGACCCTCACCGGCGGACTCACCTTCGCCGGCGGCCCGTGGAACAACTACAGCACCCACGCCATCGCGACCTTGGCTACCCAATTGCGGGAATCGCCGGGCACCTACGGGCTGGTCACCGCGAACAGCGGCTACCTGACCAAGCACGCCTTCGGCGTGTACCGGACCGAGCCCCCGGCCGGCGGGTTCCGCCGCGAGGACGTGCAGGCGAGCGTCGACCGCGAACCAACCGTCCGTGCGTATCCGGCGTACGCGGGCCCGGCGACGGTCGAGTCGTGGGCCGTGCTGCACGACCGGGCCGGCGCCCCGGAGCGCGGATTCGTCGCCGCCCGGACCCCCGACGGTGGCCGCACGCTCGCGTCGACCACCGACGCCCCGGCGCTGGACCGACTCCTGACCGCCGACGTGGCGGGGGAGCCGGGCACGGTGGCCGAGAACGGCGGTTTCGGGTTCGTCTGAGTCGGTCCGCGTGA
Organism: Aldersonia kunmingensis; assembly: GCF_001646865.1. Lineage (GTDB taxonomy): Bacteria > Actinomycetota > Actinomycetes > Mycobacteriales > Mycobacteriaceae > Aldersonia > Aldersonia kunmingensis. The sequence continues at coordinate 8,401 of NZ_LRRB01000006.1, forward strand.
CGCACCCGAAGGCGGCCATTTGACGGCCAATACCTAAAGGCATAAGGTAAATACCAAACCGGTGCGCGGCGCCGAGCCGGCGTCGTCGACGCCCGTGGATCAAGGAGAATCGAATGTCGGGAGAGGACTTTCGTGCGCTGTACGAGCGCCACGTGGGTTACGTCGTGTCCGGGAACATGAAGGCGGCCATTGCCGACATGGTGCAGGCGAACCTGCCCACCGTGTTCGACGGGATCTCGGTACCCCGTGGCGCGGTGAACGGCTTCGAGATCAAGGACGTACGAAGCGAGGGCGACCGGCAGATCGGCGAGACCGTCTACGACACCCCCGAAGGCGTGATCGGTCTGCGCTCGATCTGGGAACTCCACGATGGTCAGTGGAAGGCTGCGGTGCTGGAGAACTTCCCGGTGCCGGGAGCGCCCGCATGAGCACCGAAACGCCCACGATGCGTGAATTCCCCTGGGGCCCAGCCGCAGACGGTCTCGATCAGCCCTATTGGGACGGCATGCTCGCCGGTGAGCTGCGGCTGCAACGCTGCGGAAACTGCCGCGTGTGGATCTGGGGTCCGCAGTGGATCTGCGGACAGTGCCACACCTTCGACCCCGAATGGGAGGCGGTCGAGGCTGTGGGCACCGTCTACAGCTGGGCTCGCAGCCATTACCCGTTCATCACCGAACTTGCCGACCGGGCGCCCTACGTCACCGTACTGGTCGAACTTCCCGGCGCAGGGAACCGCAGGGTCCTCGGGATTCTCACCGGCGACGACACCAACGTCCGGATCGGGGACCCGGTAGTCGGGCACATCGAACTCGACGAGGGCGCGACATGGCCGCTGCTGCGGTGGCGGCGAAGCGAAGGAGCACACGCATGAGCCGGATCACGCTGCGCGGGACCACAGCGGTCGTCGGAGTTTCCGAGCTGCACTACAAGCGCGGTGAGGCGCCGCACGGCGAGCTGCGGATGACCCTCGAGGCGATCGTCGCGGCCTGCGTCGACGCAGGTATCTCCCCGCGTGAACTCGATGGTTTCGTCTCCTACGCGGGCGGCGGGCACGACGGCGCGATCATCGGCGGCGCCCTCGGCGTCGACGACGTGCGCTGGTCGAACATGATGTGGGGCGGGGGCGGGGGATCCGTCGCAGCGGCCATCAACAATGCCGCGGTCGCCATCGCGGCAGGCCAGGCCGAGTGCGTCGTCGTCTATCGCTCGATGGCGCAGGAAGACACCGGGCGTCTCGGATACGCGAAGTACTTCTACGGTCCGCACTACCTCGCGCACGGTATCGGCTCGCCCGCGCAGGTGTGCGCCATGCGCACGCAGCGGTTGCTGGAGCACGACGGCGTGCCACGCGAGGCGATGCGGGCACTGGTCCTCGCTGCGTACCGGCACGCGCAGCACAACCCGACTGCCGCCGGATACGGCAAGCCCCTCGACGAGGCGACCTACGACGGGTCCCGCATGATCACCGAGCCGTTCCACCTGTTCGACTGCTCCCGGGAGAACGACGGGGCCGTGGCGCTGGTGCTGGTCTCGGCCGAGCGCGCGAAGAGCATCCGTCCCGACGCCGCCTACCTGCTGGCCGGCGCGCAGGGCGCGCCCGGCGGCTACTCGTCGATCATCGACAACGACGACCTGTACACCAGCGCCGGATTCGCCGGGCGACCCGGACGCCCCGGTGTGGCCGAGCGGCTCTGGGCCGCAGCAGGTCTCGGACCCGACGACGTGGACGTCGTGCAGGTCTACGAGAACTTCAGTGGTCCGGCCGTCGCCGCCCTGATCGACCACGGGCTCGCTCCCACCGGCCCCGCCGCCGGCGGGGTCCTGACCGTCGACAACCTGACGGCGGGCATCGGCAAACTGCCGGTCAACACCAGCGGCGGCAATATCGCCGACTCGTTTGTCAACGGCATGGGCCTGGCGGTCGAGGCCGTGCGGCAGATCCGTGGCACCTCGACGAATCCCGTTGCGGGAGCTAGAACGTCGCTGTTCATCGGCGGCCCGATGGCACCGGTCGTCAGCTCGACGTTGTTCGGGCACGAAGACACCCTCTGACCGCTTTCGCCCTGCCCCAACCGATGAGGATCGACATGGACACCACCCTGGACCGCCGCACCCTTTTCATCGACGGCGAGTGGGCTGCCCCGACGAGCGACTCCACCTACGACGTGATCGAGGCCGCGACCGAGAAGGTGCTCGGCACCTCCGCGCTTGCGGAGAACGCCGACGTCGACGCCGCGGTCGCCGCCGCGCGCCGGGCCCTGACGTCGTGGCGCGGACTTGGTGCCGCCGAGCGTGCCGACCACCTCGACCGCTTAGCGGCGGCGCTGAAGGCGCGCGCCAAGCAGACCGCCGTGCTGACCAGCCGTGAGAACGGCATGCCCGTTGCCCTGTCGGTCGGGGTCAACGGGTACGCACCGGCCATGATGCTGAAGTACTACGCCGATCTGGTCCGCCAGCAGCAGACGGACGACGTGCGCCCGAGCGCTCTCGGGGGGCGCACCGTGGTGCGCCGGGAGCCGGTCGGCGTCGTCGCAGCGATCACCCCGTGGAACTACCCGCAGTCGCTCGCCGCGATGAAGATCGCTCCGGCGCTCGCCGCCGGGTGCACCGTTGTGCTCAAGCCCGCGCCCGAGACCGCGCTTGACGCCTTCGTCTTCGCGGACGCGGCGATCGAGGCGGGTCTGCCGCCGGGCGTGCTCAATGTCGTGCCCGCAGGCCGCGAGGTCAGCGCGTACCTCGTTGAGCACCCGGGCATCGACAAGGTGGCCTTCACCGGATCGACTCCGGCGGGCCGGGCCATCGGCGCGGCCTGCGGACGGCTCCTCCGACCGGCGACCCTCGAACTGGGCGGGAAGTCTGCCGCGATCGTCGCGGCAGACGCCGACCTGGACGTGTTCGCCGCAAACCTGCTCGAGGTCTCGCTGGTGAACAACGGCCAGACGTGCCACGCCAGCACAAGGATCCTCGCGCCGCGCAGCCGGTACAGCGAGGTCGTGGCCGCGGTGACCGAGACGGTGCGCGCCCTGCAGATCGGTGATCCGCTCGACAAGGCGACCCAGATCGGTCCGCTGGTCAGTGCGGCGCAACGCGATCGGGTTCTCGGCTACATCGCTTCCGGCCGCTCCGAGGGGTATCGCGTCACCGCCGGTGGCGGCACACCGGCCGACCGGTCCGTTGGCTGGTTCGTCGCGCCGACGGTCTTCGAGGGCGTGGACAACGCCGCGCGGATCGCGCAGGAGGAGATCTTCGGTCCGGTCCTGACCATCACCCCCTACGGCGACGAGGACGAGGCGATCGCGATCGCCAACGACTCCGAGTACGGACTCGGGGGCACCGTGTGGACGACGGACGAGGAGCGCGGCCTGGCCATCGCCGACCGGATCCACAGCGGCACCGTCGGCGTGAACCACTACCTGCTCGACTTCGCGGCCCCGTTCGGCGGCGTCAAGGCATCCGGACTCGGCCGGGAACTGGGTCCAGAGGGCCTCGCCCCGTACTACAACGCGAAGTCCGTCTACTTCGGGACCCGCTGAACCACAGGCAATCAAGAATCGAACGGAGCCTTCGATGACTCTTCCGCTGAACGGTGTCCGCGTTCTGGACCTCACCGACGGTCTGGGCGAATCCTGTGGCCGCTATCTCGCGGACCTCGGCGCCGAGGTGATTCGCATCGAGCTACCCGATGGATCACGTTCGCGAGCAGCAGAACCCGTCATCAACGGCGTCAGCGTGCCGTTCGCGTTGCGCAATGCGAACAAGCTCGGCATCACACTCGACCTCGAGACCGACGCGGGGCGAGATGCCCTACGTGACCTGGCCGCGAACGCAGACATTCTGATCGAGTCGCTCCGCCCCGGATGGCTCGCCGCTCGTGGCATCGGACCGATCGAGATCCGAAGCAGTGCCCCCGAACTCGTGTGGATGTCCGTGAGCGGATTCGGCCAGACCGGACCCTACCGGGACTGGGTTGCGACAGAGCAGGTGCTGTACGGACTGTCAGGCGTGCTGTCACGTTCCGGCGCACCCGGTGCTGCGCCGCTCCTGCCGCCGACCGGCCTGGTCGAAGAGACCGTCGGTGCGCACGCAGCGTGGGCCGCGCTGCTGGCGTACCACCGCCGGCTCGTCAGCGGGCGCGGCGAGACGATCGACCTGTCCGCATTCGAGGCGATCGTGCACGGCTTCGACCCCGGCTTCGGCACGCAGGGATCCGCGGCGGCCGGGCGCTCGGAAGACTTCCCACGCGGCCGACCGAACGCGGCGAACTTCTACCCGGTTTTTCCGTGCAAGGACGGTCACGTCCGAATCTGCCTGCTTGCCAGGCGGCAATGGCGCGGCATGTTCGAATGGCTTGGCGAGCCGGAAGAATTCGCCGATCCTAGGTACGACACCATTCCCGCGCGATTCGCCGCAGCGGACACCCTGCACCCCCTGATCGAGGAACTGTTCGCCGCGCATACTCAGGCCGACTTGGTGGCCGAGGGCGCGCGGCGCGGTGTCCCGGTCGGCGGTGTGCACACCCTTGCCGAGGTGCTCGGTGCCGAGCACTTCACGGTGTCCGGATCACTGGTGGACGCGGAGATAGCGCCAGGACTACGTGCGCGCGTGCCTGCGGGCTACGTCACCGTGGCCGACGAGCGCGCCGGGATCCGCACGCGGGCACCGCAACTCGGCGAACACAACGATGTGGCGTTCGGGCCGCGTGGCGGCACAAAGGTCCGCTCGGATGAATGGTCGGATGCACCGCTGGCCGGGCTGCGGGTTCTCGACCTCGGGGTAATCGTGTTCGGCGCCGAATTGAGCCGCCAGTTCGCGGACTACGGCGCCGATGTGATCAAGATCGAGAACGCAAACTTCCCGGACGGACTGCGCCAGTCCAAACGCGGTGCAGCGCTGGCCGCGTCCGTCGCCTGGGGACATCGCAACAAGCGCAGCCTCGGCCTGGATCTGCGCAGCCCGGAGGGCGTCGACATCTTCCGCCGCCTGGTCGCCGACGCCGACGTCGTGCTGGCAAACTTCAAGCCGGGAACTCTCGCGTCGATGGGACTCTCGTACGAGAGCCTCGCGCAGATCAATCCGCGGATCGTGGTCTCGGAATCCAGTTCGTTCGGCAGCACCGGTCCGTGGAGCTCCCGCCTCGGCTACGGACCACTGGTTCGGGCGTCGTGTGGGGTGTCGGCGTGGTGGCGGTATCCGGACGACGAGGAACTGCTCTGCGACGGACAGACCGTATACCCCGACCATATCGCCGCCCACGTCGCCGCGATCGCGGTCCTCGCCGCTCTCATCGACCGGCGTC
>NZ_LRRB01000143.1 GCF_001646865.1 Aldersonia kunmingensis
TGCCATCCCAGATGCGCACGCAGCTTTGGTGGTGCCGCAGGACTTGGTGCGCAACTGGCCGGGATCGACGAGCGACTACGTGCTCGGCGGCAGCGCGAAGCGCACCGCGTCTGGTGGCGCCTCGGACGGTCAAGCCGCGAGGTCCGCCTCCTGACCGGTCCGCTACGGACCCGCACATGACTCGGGACGTGCCACTCAGGTCCCGGTGTCACCCGATCTTCGACGTCATCATCTCCTGAACGTCAGCGGGGGAGTTGTCTGCGTGCCAATCCTCAAGGCCAGTCCTCTCCGAGGAGCCGAACGTGATCCCACACCCACCGGCAATCGCATCAGCTATCGACCCGCTCTACATACTCTGCGCGTTCAGCGTGGTCGCTCTGGGGGCTGCGCTGTACGCCGTGTGGTGGAGCGTGCGGGACCGTGATCCGATCCCACTTGTTGCGTGCTTCGGTGCCTTGGTCTGTTCTTTGAACGAGCCGTTCTACGACATCCTCGGCCAGATCGTCTACGCCCAGAATCACGCTGTTGCCTACGCCGGCTTCGGACGGGACATCCCCTGGTTCCTCGTCGTTGGGTATGTGCCGTGGGTAGGTCTGCTGCCCTGCATCGTCGCCAAGATGATGTCGAGGGGGGTCGCCCGTAGTGCGCTGCACCTCCTGGCTTTGGGATCGTGCGTCTCCGTGATCGTCGTCGAGACCCTCGGCAACCTCTTCGACGGCTGGGACTACTACGGCGAGGCGCCACTCGCGTTCCTCGTGGTGGCCCCTCAGCTGGCACCTGTACCCATCGTCGGAGGATTGCTCATCTACGCACTTGCGTATCAGCTCGCCGGGTGGAAGCGCGCCGGTGTGGCGTTCGCCGTATCGACGGTCGCGCTGCCGATGGTGTTCGCGGGCGCCTCATGGCCGCTGTATGTGGGTCTGAACTTCGATCTCCCGATCTGGCTGGACTGGGTCCTGGCGGTCGCAATGCTGTCGCTGACCGCCGGGTTCGTGTTTGCCGCAACCGGTCTCGCCGAACGGCTGAGGCAGGGAAGCCCAACCGGGACAGGATCGACGCTGTCGTCGACGGCGGAGCGATCCATGTGACGGGCTGATCTGGGCACCGGTCAATGCCCCAGTATCGGTGTACACCACTAGGGACTCCTGATTTCGGGATAGCGAACGTGCCGGGCGAACGGGGAAGACCACTGCGGCCTAGAACGATGAATTGCGTGACGCCGGAAGCGGATCCGGCTGCTCGATCCAGGGCCGGGGGTGCGTGTTGCGTTGCGGCGCAGCTCACGCGAGATGGTCGACCGTGTACGCGCAGCCGGCGCCCGACCTTGCGAACACGACACTCTAGGCACGCCACAAAGCAATTACGGACCATCGAGAACCCACCGGTGACGACACGCAGGCCTCGGTTGCAGCATCCGCGGTCATGGCACCTGCAGCGAGGCCGCCCAGAACCGGACTCTGTCCTGTGGCCAGACCACGTCGGTCGGCCCGGCGATGGAAATCTGTCCCGATACAACGGAACTGCGCCGCTGCCTTCGAGCACACCCACGTCGACCTCACAATGGAGGGTTTTGCGACAATCAGTTTCGATCCGCCCAATTTCGGTCACCAAAGCCGTGAAGGCCCACGGCCGGGCACGCCATGGTCGGGTCGATGGGCCGTGTGTCGACGCCCTCGGCGACAACACCACCCATGGAGTCGTTCTTCGCGCTGCCCGAAAACAAAGTCCTCGACCGCCCACGTCGGCCACCCGCGACAAGCTTCGAATCGCGACGGTGACGTGAGCTGAAGGACATCCCACCGACGCGGCCAAACCAGTTTCGCAGAGCTAAACCCCATCGAATACGAAACCTTCATGGTGCACGAGCGCTCGCGCTGCGTGACCGACCTGTCACCCGACCGTGCAGTAGCCTCTCGGGCTCAATCCCGCGGGATCGATTGGTCCGATCCAAGTCGGACGACCGCAACTACTCCTCTATCCCCACGACGTCAACAATGATCGTGCGCAGCGTCGCGGTGAGAAGCCGCTGCGCTTCATCTCTGGTTATCGACTGCTCCTTGAGCCACAGGCGACTCGCATACTTGGCCAGCGCTCCATAAGTGAGCATGTGGATGCGGAGCTTCGCCACCTTTGGACCGTCGCCCTCGATACCCAGGGCTCCAAGCATCCGCTCGACGGCCACAGTGTCCGCTTCACGCATAATCTTGTCCACGTCGCCAGCGCTGCCGCCCGCGTCGATGGCGATCGTCGACACCCACATGTTCCGATGCCGCCAGGCGACCGTCAGCCATCGGTCGATCGAGGCGTCGATTCGTTCGTCGAGAGTGGCGCCCTTGATTCCGGTGACCACGACGGCGGGGATGTAGGTGAGGCGACGGACCGCCTCGAGGTATAGCTCACGCTTGGTGCCGAAGTAATGGTGGATCAGCGGTCGGCCCACCCCTGCAGCCTCGGCCACATCGCCGATCGAGACCTCCGAGTAGCCGCGCTCGAACAGCTGCATTGCACACGCGATGATCTGTTCGCGACGTCGGTAGCCGTCCATTCGTTTGGTCTCGGTGGCGTTCGTCATCAAACTGACTCGTTCCGTGTTGCGCTGTACCCGAGACAGGTGATCTCGGTCGAGCGGTCCGTTGTGGTCATTCGGTGGTCGTCCGTGCCCCGGCGGCTGGGGTGGTGACGGGCACGCTCGTCAGACCACGGTAGCCACGAGGGATCGTCCACGGGCACGCGACTTCGGAACTGTGGGTCGCGCTTGTTTAAGAATGACGACACGGCCCTCGATAGCATCGGGGTCGGCTGCCAGACCCGCGACCAAGCGTGAGTCGACGCGAGCGGCCCGCTTCGGTGGGGCATCACTGCACAGTCCGTACAGCATTCTTCGGATGACCGCGACAGAGACTGGGGCAGTGACGGCGACGAGTCCGCGCGCCAGCTCATAGGCGGCCAACTCGAGGTCGTTAGGATCGTGGACGAGTGGACCAGACCGCGCAGGTGAGCCTCCACAGCGTCAAACACTCGGCTGGAGACCATCCAATCCAGCGCAGTGGCCATACCGACCAGACTAGCCGCTACGCGCTTCGGACCGGTTTATCGCCATCCGGCCGATACCGTCCTATGTCACCACCACCTCGATCGTCGGATTGTCTTGATACCCGCGCACTCCAATCATTGTGGACGCCCGATTCGCGCCGACACGTAGACTCCGTCGAACCTTCCAATGGCTTCGACGAACGACAGCAAGTCGGCCATACCCACGCTCCATGCGAGACCTGTGTGCAAGTCGCGAAGCCAGTGCGCTTTGATATACGCGACGTCCCCGTCGACGAATCCGGCTTCGTGAGTGCGGATTTTAATGTCGAGCTGCTCAGGCGATACGTCGGACCACACCCGAAGGTCGCCGAAGTCGTCGCGGTCTTCCACACGAAGTGCTCTATGACGGAGGACGATGTTCATCCCAAGATCTCTTTTTCATGTCGGGCGCGGTCATTGTTGGATTGAGAGCTGAGCTCAACGCAGTCGGGTGCCGCGCGCATCTCCTGTGGCACCCGACTGCGTTGGTCGCAGGGCTCAGATCGTCTCGCCTGCTGCGGCCTTCTTCCGAAGTGAGTCGGTCGGTTCGAAACGGGGGCCATATCGCTTATGTAGCTCGTCGGCGCGTTTGACGAAAGCCTTGAGGCTGCCGGGATAACCGTTGATGTACTGGATCACGCCGCCCGTCCACGCGGGGAAGCCGATGCCGTACACAGACCCGATGTTGGCGTCTGCAGTCGAGCGGAGAACTCCCTCATCGATGCAACGAACTGTGTCGATGGCTTCGGCGAACAGCATCCGCTCCTTCATTTCCTCAAGTGAGATGCTCGGCGGTGCCGTCTGAAACGCGACGCGAAGTCCCGGCCACAGACCGGCCCGCTTTCCGTCGATGTACTCGTAGAAACCGCCGCCCGTCGAGCGTCCCTTGCGGTCGAATTCGTCGATCAGTTGATCGACGACCGGCTCCGATCCGTGGGTCTTCCAGTCTTTCCCCTCGGCGAGGGTCGCGGCCTTCGTTTCCTCGCGGATCTTGCGCGGTAACGTCAGCGTCAATTCGTCATAGAGCGCCAGTGGGGGAGCCGGGTAGCCGGCCTGCAGACCTGCCTGTTCAATAGACGACGGTTCGATACCCTCGCCGACCATCGCAACGGCCTCATCGAGGAACTTGCCGATTACGCGACTGGTAAAGAACCCGCGACTGTCGTTGACCACGATCGGTGTCTTCGCGATCTGCTGTGCGTAGTCGAAGGCACGTGCCAAGGCCTCATCACCGGTCTGCTCGCCGACGATTATCTCGAGCAGATCCATCTTGTCGACCGGGGAGAAGAAGTGCAGACCGATGAACGCATCGGACCGCTCGACGCCATCGGCAAGCCCGGTAATCGGCAGAGTCGAGGTGTTGGAACCGAGCAGCGCGTCGTCGGCCAAGTGAGGAATGACCTCGTTGATGACCGTCTTCTTCAACTCAGGATCTTCGAACACGGCCTCGATGACGAGGTCCGCGCCCGCGGCGTCCTCGGGACGGTCGGTCGGGGTGATTCGGTCGAGCAGCTCTTGCGCCTTCTGTTTCGATATCTGATCGCGCTCGATTGCCTTGCGCACCAGTCCTTCCGAGTAGGCCTTGCCCTTCTGGGCACGCTCGATCGAGACGTCCTTTAGGATTACGTCGATTCCTGCCTTCGCGCTCACGTAGGCGATCCCGGCGCCCATCATGCCCGCGCCGAGTACCACGACTTTCGTCACGGTCCTGATGGGATGGCCATCCGGACGAGAGCCTCCCGACTTGATGTGTTTCGCGTCGAAGAAGAACGTCGAAATCATATTCTTGGCGACCTGACCGGTCGCGAGTTTCGTCAGGTATCGCGACTCGATAGTGGAGGCGGTGTCGAAGTCGACCTGGCTGCCCTCGACCGCAGCAGACATGATGGCCAGCGGGGCGGGTAAGTTGGCGCCCTTGGTCTGCTTGCGAAGTGTCGCCGGAAGCGACGGGAGGATGGCCGCCAACGACGGCGTGGCAGGCGTGCCGCCGGGAATCTTGTACTTTTTGTCCTGCCACGGTTGCACGGCCTCAGGGTTCGCCGTGATCCATGCGACAGCTGCATTGAGGAGCGCCCCAGGGCCGTCCGCGATCTGGTCGATTAGCCCGGCAGATACTGCCTCGTCTCCGCGGAACGACTTGCCGGTGAGGAGAATCTCGGTGAGTGCTTTGGTGATCCCGAACATGCGGACCGTCCGGGTAACCCCACCCCCTCCGGGAAGCAGACCGAGGTTGACCTCGGGTAGACCGACCACCGCAGTCGGTAGCGCGATGCGGTGGTGACACGCGAGAGCGATCTCGAGCCCTCCACCGAGTGCGGCGCCATTGATCGCGGCGACGACGGGACGACCGAAAGTCTCGAGGCGGCGGAGGTCGGCCTTAATCGCTTCGGCATTCTGGAAGAAGGTTTCCGCCTCTGCCGGTCGCACGGCAAGGATGTCGTTCAGGTCACCTCCGGCGAAGAAGGTCTTCTTCGCGGAGGTCAGCACGACACCCGCGATGGTCTCGGACTCTTCGATCAGGCGATCGACCGTGGCGCCCATGGACGACACGTAGGCCTGAGTCATGGTGTTGGAGCTCTTGGTGGGATCGTCGATGGTCAAGACGATGATGCCGTCGTCGCGTCGGTCCCACCGGATGATGTTGTCATTCATTATGTCTCGTATTCTCTTCGCTGCGAGGAGGTCGGTCAGACGCGCTCGACAAGGGTGGCAATACCCATTCCCCCGCCGATGCAGAGCGTCACGACAGCTCGTCGCTGTCCACGTCGCTCGAGCTCGGCGATGACGGTGCCCGTGATCATGGCTCCGGTGGCACCCAGTGGATGGCCCATCGCGATCGCGCCGCCATTGACGTTGAGCTTCTCGTCAGGGAGCTTCAGATCGCGTTGATAGCGCAGCACCACCGATGCGAACGCTTCATTGATCTCAAACAGATCGATGTCGTCCACGGTCAGACTGTGCTGAGCTAGCAACTTCTGGGTTGCCGGGGTAGGCCCGGTCAGCATGATCGTCGGGTCCGAACCCGAGACGGCGGAACCCACGACGCGAGCGCGCGGGGTGAGGCCGTTGACCTTACCGGCCTTCTCACTGCCGACCAGCACCAAAGCCGCGCCGTCGACGATGCCGGAGCTGTTGCCACCGGTGTGGACGTGATCGATCTGCTCGACCCAGTGGTACTTCTGCAGCGCCACTGCGTCGAAGCCGCCTTGGGCGCCCATGGCGGCGAAGGCGGGACGGAGTTTCCCGAGTGTCTCGGCAGTGCTCTCGGGGCGCATGTGCTCGTCTCGGTCGAGGACCACTATGCCGTTGTCGTCTCGCACCGGAATCACGTCGCCCCCGAAATATCCGTTCGTCCATGCCTGGGCGGCCAGCCGCTGCGAGCGGGCGGCGTACGCGTCCACATCGTCGCGGGTGAAACCCTCAAGCGTCGCGATCAGGTCGGCGCTGATTCCCTGCGGGACAAAGTAGGCGGCGAAATTCGTGGCGGGGTCGTTCGCCCATGCGCTGCCATCCGAACCGATGGGAACTCGCGACATCGACTCCACACCTCCGGTGAGAATGAGTTGCTCGTCGCCGCTCTTCACCTTCTGCGCTCCGACGTTCACCGCCTCGAGGCCCGAACCGCAGAACCGGTTCAGCTGTACGCCGGCGACGGCTTCTGGCAGTCCGGCTGCGATCGCTGCGGTTCGGGCGATGCACCCGCCCTGCTCACCGATCGGTGACACGACCCCGAGCACGATGTCGTCGATGGTCTGCGGGTCGAGGCCGCGGTTGCGTTGCTGCAGCTCGTTGATCAGTCCGACGATCAGCGATATCGGCTTTGTGCCGTTGAGGGCTCCACCTCTCTGCTTGCCGCGCGGAGTCCTGATCGCGTCGTAGATATATGCCGTTTCAGACAAGGAGTTTCCTTTTCTCAGAGCTTGCGGGAGATGAGTTCTTTCATCACTTCGTTTGAACCTGCATAGATCCGCTGGATGCGCGCGTCGGCGTACATCTGGCCGATCGGGTATTCGAGCGTGTAGCCGTATCCGCCGAACAGCTGCAGACAGCGGTCGATGACCCCGCACTGCTGGTCCGACAACCAGTACTTGGCCATCGCCGCCGTCGTCGCATCGAGTTCCCCGCGCAGATGCTTGTCGATGCAGTCGTCGACGAACACCCGCGCGATGCGCGCGACCGTGGCGCACTCGGCCAGCTCGAACCGGGTGTTCTGGAAGTCGAACAGACGCTGCCCGAACATTTCGCGTTCTTTGCTGTACGTCGTCGCCAGATCGACAGCCTTCTCGATCGCTGCCACCGCAACGACACCCAGAATGAGACGCTCCGACGCCAATTGCGTCTTTAGCTGGCGGAATCCCGAGTTCTCCACACCGAGCAGCGCTGTATGAGGAACAAGTACATCGTCGAAGGAAAGTGTTGTCGTGTCCTGGCCCTTCTGGCCTACCTTCGCCATTGGCGCGCCGCGGGAGAAGCCGGCGACCAGGTCACCCGTGGATGCATTGATGAGATCGACGATCAGCAGGGAGATGCCTGCGCCGCGGGACTCCGGATCGGTTTTAGCCGCGACGATCACGACGTCGGCGTTGTGGCCGTTCGAGATAAACGTCTTTTCACCCGAGATTCGGTATCCGTCTTCGCATTTCACCGCGCGCGTCCTCATCGACTGCAGGTCGGAGCCGGCCCCCGGTTCGGTCATGGCGATTGCGGCGACCACGTTCCCACTACCAATCCTTGGTAGCCAGTGCTTCTTCTGCTCATCGGTTCCGTACGCGAGGATGTAGTGCGGCACGATGATTGAGTCGACGCCCAGATGCAGAGCTGTGTCGCCGGCCAGTGCCTGCTCGGTCAGCATGGCGGCCTCGTGAGCGAATGTGCCTCCACCGCCGCCAAATTCCTCGGGGATCGACATGCATAACAGGCCCAGCTCTCCGGCTCGTTGATACGCCTCCTTATCAGGGTGCCCCTGCGCGGCGTACTTCTCCGCCTGCGGTGTCACGACCGTTGCGAAGAAGTCTCTACTGAGGTCGGCGACTGCCGAGACGTCTTCGGTCATCCATGACGACCGTGTATAGGGACGATTGGTGAGGACGGGTGTCATCGTCTTTCCTTCATTGCGGGCGGGGTGGGTGGCGCAACCATCGCGCAGCCTCTACGTCTGCACATTGCCCGACTGTTGACACACTGTCAACAAATTCAGGTCACTTTTTTCGGCAGGAAAGTCTGAGTACATGGTCTTGACGTGCCGAAATGAGAACGCGTTTCATCATCGAGATGGAAATTTCGAAGATGACAGACTGCCGCGCGGCCATATTCTGTCGACTACCTGTCAGCGGTGCCGCCGGGCGTGCGTCGGTGGTTAAAAGCGAGTTTGTACATCAATTGAATGCGCGACTCACGACCAGTGCCAGCGACCACGAGGTCCTGGACTAGGTCCGACGTCCTAGGGTTTGTCAGCCGATCGTGGCCGGCTCGATAAGCGGATCTCTGGCATGTTGTCGCGCATCAGCCAGGGCTCTTTGCGACTGAGCGGAGGCGTGTGGCCGGTAGGGCACGCTTATGTGCCGTGTAGCGCATGTATCCCGCCAGACATGGGACTTAGAGGCCGAGCGATTGTCGAGACACGATCGACGATGGCGCCGTCATCGGCCAGCCACTGCACTGCCCGCCGTAGTCGCGCGGTTGATGTTACAGCGGTTCGTACTTATGGATCATTGCGTAGGCCAGGCGGAGTGATCATCAATCCCGTTGTGTACAAATGGCGTTCAACCAGCGACCCGCAATGTTTCCTGTGCGACGCTTTGGTTCCGGCGACCGTCGCTGACCGGTTTCGGTCGCCGTCTGTTGCCCACGTGGTACTACCCGCGTCATCGGTGCAAGGCCGACTTGGTGACATCGACATTGAGCCCATCGACCCGGGATGGTCGTGCTCGCCGTACGAATCGGCTCGCCGGTAACCGGTCATGTTGCTGACCGGTTGATTCGGCATCGCACCGAGATCGGGGGGACGGAGCCGAGGCAGGAACACCGAGGTGGCCGACGATCTGCACCGGCTCCTGTCGTTCGGGCCATCGCAGCGCACCACGTGCCCGTGAGCCCGCGCATGTCCTTTGCGTGTGGCGCGGTGAGCGGTCGGGACGATCGATCGAGCATCCCGACGACCTTCACAGCGGTAGCGGTGCGCCGATGGAGCAGCCGTGCGGGGTCGGACCGTGCGCACCTTTGCCGCCTATGAACAGATGTAATGCTCGTGAGCGATCGCCTTCGTCATCCGAAGCCTCGCGCATGAGGGCAGTGCCGGATTGACGTGGGAGAGGAGGCCCTTCGGGTTCGAGGTTCCTAGACAGCCTCACTTCACAACGGACGGAGTCACGTGTCTCAACCCCACGCCTCAGGTCGCCTCACGACGAATAACGTCCTGGATATCGCAGCTAGATGAACAGGACGATGCCAATTGTCGACATGGTCGAGAATGCGAGCCAGATTGTGAATGCGTTTCGCACGGGTCGGGGACAATCCCGAGTCTCCATGAAGTAATTGCCGATGACCCAGACCTTGAGGAAGGCAATCAGGAGCAACAAAGCTGCGGCGACGCGGGCGCTCTCCAACATGGGGTGGTCTGTCCCGAGCCAGTAGGTGAGCACGCTGGCCGAGGCCATGACAAGCCATAGCAGGCTGAACACGTCACGATTGAAGAGCCTTACCGGAATGGATGTGTCGACGCCGTCGGGGCGATGGGTGGTCATCTGTGTAGTCCTCACATGAGGTAGAGAAGCGGGAACAGGGCCAGCCACAGGAGGTCCACCATGTGCCAGTAGAGGGCCCCGCTTTCGACGTCTGTCGGGGCTGCCCGGCTACGCCGGACGAGAACCGAGAACGTCACCAAAACGGAGGTGCCGATGATGACGTGGACAAGATGGACCATTGTGAAGCCGATGTAGCACAGGAAGAACGAGCTGCTGTTGATTGTGATGCCGGATCCGAATAGGTGCACGTACTCGACGATCTTCACCACGACAAATGCCACTCCACATGCCGCAGCGAAAAGCAGAAAGCGTTGCGCATTTTTCTGCTGTGACGCAGGGCCGCGCATCACCTGAACGGCGCGAACGACCGCGAGTGAGCCGGTCAGCAGCACGATCGTGTTGATCAGTGCCGGCAAGGTGTTGAGGTAACCGTGTCCGTCGAGGAAGGAATCGGGATCAGTGAGCCTGTAGTAGGCGATGCAAAGAAAAAACAATGCGAAGACCGCGAGGTCCAAGAGGATGAAGATCCATATGCCGATTTCCCCGGGGAGCCATGTGAGGCGCTGCTCCTTGGAGCGAACGCGCTCGTCTCTAGGCGTCGACACTGTCACGATCCAGACCTTTCCCCGTCGTCGTCGACCGGAGCATAAAAATCGCGATGACGATCCACCACCCGAACAATGCGCCGGCACCGAGGTAGAACGGCACGATTCCGGTCCACGCGAGGGCGCCGCCGAGAGTGAAGGGCACGAAGATTCCGACGAGTGAGGTGAAGGCGTACCAGAGGCTGAACCAGCCGACCCACCGCGGAAAGTGCCCGGGTAGTCGGGGGTTCCGGTCCCCGAGCACAGCAGCACCCACTGCGATGGCTTGCAGTGCGCCGGGTTGCCACATCCCGATGAAGGGGACCCATGTGAGGTCGCTAAGGAGGAGAACGAGATCAGGATCGCGATCAGAGCGGAACATCAGCGCCAAGAGGATGAAGAGGTAGAGAACGGTGACCGCTCCGATGAACGCGGTTGAGGCCAGTTGGAGGGCCGCCATCGGAGCTGAAGGTCCTTCGATCCTACGGAGGTGCATCGTCACGGCGACGCCGAACGTGGTGATGAAGATGGCCCCGATGCTCATAAGCGTGATTCCCACTCGCATGCCACCCGGGTCCGAGAAGTAGAACTCCACGACCTCGGCAGCGGACGCCGACGGTGACGGTGGCGGGACCAGTCCGGCGATAACGAAACCGGCGGACATCACCGCCGCAATGGCAACTGCGCTCCACTGACATAGTCGTTCGGCGACTGATATGTGCACCCGAGCACTCTTAACGTGCGCGGTGGCTGGTCGAATCATTTCCGCCCCAAACGCTCTCTACGCAATGTGCTGAACATTACTGCCCTTCAATCAAAGTTAGCATGACACGCGCTGCTTCAACAACGCATCATCCACCAACATCGACGCCTGACGAAAGTTGTGTGGCGGAGTGTGCGCGCCAACTGGTGACAGCCTTCCCCCTCTGTCAGCGGTTACACTCGCGAGCCGACAAGGTTTGGGCGCCGAGTTCCTCGGACGCATGGCCAGGCGTAAACCGGGGTGTCTGGTCGATGCGATCCGTACGGAGACGATCGCTCTGCGTTCGGCGACACCGGGTTTGGTTGGTGCGAGATGGCCTCCGCTCCGGCGCCCAGAACGATAAGGTCTGCGGCGCGCAGCTAGCCTCGCAAATCGCCCATCTCGTTGAACTCGACATAAAGGCGTCGTCGAGGTGCTCGATAGCCCCGGTTCGCCGAGATGAGGGACGGCGGGCGAACTGTGGTTAATTTAGTATCGGCGCGAGCGAGTGGAGGTCGTTAGCGGCGTACGTGAACTCTTCGGGCATGATGATCCCGGCCGGTGCAGAGGTCACTTTCGGGACCGCCTGGATGATGGGCATGACACAGATGTAAGCCGCCGCGGCGGTTGGATCCTCCGCTCGCTCCACAGAGGGACGCAGCGAACCTCCCGCATCGAATCGCATTCGGTAGGAAGTCGGGTCGCCTGTGACGATGGCGATATGGGTCGTCTCTCCGATGCGTTCGTCCAGGGGGCAGGCCCGTTCGCCGAGGTAGTAGTACTCGTGCATCGTTCCACGGAGGACTCCGTCGACGTGAGCGCTATAGGTGTTTCGGATGCACATAACTTCACCCGCGTGCACCTTCATGACGTTCGTGTCCATATCTGCTGGAGCCAGGTCCCAGTCGACATCGATGGCTGTCGTCATTTCGGCCGGTGCGATGCCAAAGATCTTATTAAGCACGAAGTGCAGCGACTCAACGTAGTACTGGGCCAGCCAGCTGTCCTCGATCGGATTCTGTGCGAGTGCTGCTTGGAGCACCTCCGGTGTCGCGCCGAGTCCGACCCGCCGTAGGATTCCTTCCCCCTCTGGCCCGATCGCACTGCAGTCGGCGTACTCGGCGAAGCTGATGTGCTCGACGCGAGAGGTGAGGGCCGTGGACGCCAGGGTCAGGCGTTCGAACATCAGGTTTGGATGCAGCCCGTTGCCACAGAGACTGCTGTTGCCGCGTGCACACGCCTTTTCGAGACGAGCCACGAACTCCTCGCCGTGATAGGCCGGATTGTGGTATCCGGCACTCGAGATCACATTCTTGCCGGTTTCGAGGAGCCGAACGACATCGTCCGTCATGTCTGGTGTCACCGTAGCCATGTGTAGCACGCAGTCGACGTCGCGCATGGCATAGATGTCTTCCTTATTGGTGGTCACTGGGATGCCAATCTTTGGCCCACCCAGGATGCTCTCGCCGGCATCCGTGCCGTGCCTGGATGGCGAGTGGCCTAGCACGGCTACAACGTCGATCTCCGGTCGCCGGATGAGTTCACGCAGCGCAGCTCGGCCAAGGTTGCCTGTTCCCCAGACAACGACCCGATATGGGTTGGGGGATTGGTCAGACTGGGAGTCAGTGGAGGCTGCGTCGCCTGGAGTCTGTCGGGTAGTGGTCATGAGCACATCCTTCGGCTTCCTGTGAGTTTTGCAACTTGCGTAGACATTCGCACCTCTGGGTGCCGAAAGTCAAGCAAGATGCCCGTTGTATCGGGATAACGCGCACTTCTGGCGTCCTCGCTAGTGGATGCGGATTCGGTGGTATTTGCATACCCGCGCATGCGTCCCATTCTGACCAACACTGGCGATCGCGGGGCACAACCACGGCAAGCGGCAGGGCGGGACGAACGCCAAGAGCTCTGCTGGGTAGAAGTGTTAGCCCGTGAGCGGGAAGCGCTCCCCGAGCCGCTGAAATCGTCTGCTTCGACGCGGGCGTCTGGTACTGCGAATGGTGGGCCGGTCCGTCGGCCAAAACGGCGTGGGACCTCCCTGCTCGGCCGTCCGCGCAGTGGGCGGAAGTCACAGGCGTCGCGCTCGCCGACCTGTTGCCACTCGGGTGGTTATCGACTTTCTCTGGAAGCACGAGGGATTCACATGGATCGATAAGCAGTTCTTTGATCGGAACGTAGTCGCGCCAGAAGCGTGTACGTCGCCACGGCGGGAGTAGGAGGAAGCGGACAGCGGTCGCGCCAATTTCGGTGTGACTATCGACAACTCCCCGATTCCGTCGCCGTCTTGGTCGAAGGGCAGCGCCCCGCGATCTCCGTCCATCGACCTGTACCCGGCCGCCCACGTCTCGCTGCTGTGGTGACCACGTCCGACCGCGTGGTTGGCTGAAATCGTGAGCAAGAGTGTGTCGAGGGTGATCGCCGCGATTCTGCTGTCCCTGGCGGACTTGGCGCGGAGGCATACCCAACGGGCCGGCACGCGCGTTCGTGGTGACGGAGCAGAGCGGAGGGCTT
>NZ_LRRB01000207.1 GCF_001646865.1 Aldersonia kunmingensis
AACTTGCCGTCGATGGAGAGCATCGAGTCGCAGCCGACTACGACGAAATCGGTCCCTGCGAGTTCGGTATCGGCGCCGAGGCGTTCGAGCACCGCGCGGTCCTTGGCTTGTGCCAATGCGACGACGACTTCCTCATCGCCGGTACCCGGCGGCAGCGCGACGGCGACCGCGTCCTCGTCCACGTCCGATACCCGGACGAGGGGATCGAGGCCGGCGGATTGCAGCACGTCCAGCCGCGCCGGCGATGCCGACGCCAGGACCAGCCGAATCAATCGCGAATGTGGCTGACGAACGGATACGAGTACGGCGAGAAGGGTGGCGTCCCGCGGTGCAGGAGCGTGGGGATGCCCCACGTCTCGACCGGGCGCGAGGACTGTACCGGCGCGGAGTCCGATGCCGCGGCAGCGGCGAGCACGGCCACCAGCGCGGCGACCTCGACGTCGTCCGGGTTGCCCTTCAGCACCTTGATCGTGGTGTTGTCCGCGGCAGCCTGTTGCGCTTCCGGAGCGGTTTCCGCACCGGCCGCGCCATCGACTGCGCCGGCCAGTTCGGTGAGCTCGGCGTCACTCAAGGTCGTTTCCTCTGCTACTGCCGTCACCTGGTCGGTCCTTTCGGTTCGCGGCCCATCTGATACTCGATCCTCTCGCGGCGCGCTCGGGACACAGGGTAGTGCCACCGAACGGGCCGCGAGACGGCCGCTAGATCAGAGTGGAATGTTGCCATGCTTCTTCGGGGGGAGCGTGACCATCTTGCGCTCGAGGAGACGCAGCGCCGAGACGATCTGTCCCCGGGTGTGCGACGGCGGGATGACCGCGTCGATGTAGCCACGCTCGGCAGCGACGTACGGGTTCACCAGGGTGTCCTCGTACTCGTTCTGCAGCTCCAGGCGCAGGGCATCGACGTCCTCGCCCTTCTTCGCGGCCTCGAGCAGGCGCTTGCGGTAGACGAAGCCGACGGCGCCGGAGGCACCCATGACGGCGATCTGGGCGGTCGGCCACGCCAGATTCACGTCCGCACCGAGGTGCTTGGAGCCCATCACGTCGTACGCGCCGCCGTAGGCCTTGCGCGTGATGACGGTGACCTTGGGGACGGTGGCCTCGCCGTACGCGTAGAGCAGCTTCGCGCCGCGGCGAATGATGCCGTTGTACTCCTGGCCGGTGCCCGGCAGGAAGCCCGGGACGTCGACCAGGGTGATGATCGGGATGTTGAACGCGTCGCAGGTCCGCACGAAACGGGCGGCCTTCTCGGAGGCGTCGATGTCGAGGCAGCCGGCGAACTGCGTGGGCTGGTTCGCCACGATGCCGACGCTGCGGCCGTCGATGCGACCGAAGCCGACGATGACGTTCATCGCGCGCTCGGCCTGCACCTCGAGGAACTCGTCGTCGTCGAGCAGGCGACGGATGACCTCGTGCATGTCGTACGGCTGGTTCGGCGAGTCGGGCACCAGCGTGTCGAGTTCGATGTCCTCGGGCGTGAGGGAATCCTCGATCGCGCCGGAGATCGGATCGCTGGCCGGGAAGCGGGGCGCCTCGCCGCGGTTGTTGCTCGGCAGGTAGCTCAGCAGCTCCTTGACGTAGTCGAGCGCGTCCTGCTCGCCGGAGGCGACGTAGTGCGCGACACCGGACTTCGTCATGTGCGTGTGCGCACCGCCGAGGTCCTCCATCGTGACGTCCTCACCGGTGACCGTCTTGATGACGTCCGGGCCGGTAACGAACATCTGGCTGGTCTGATCGACCATGACGACGAAGTCGGTCAGAGCGGGCGAGTACACGTGGCCACCAGCAGCGGGGCCCATGATCAGCGAGATCTGCGGGATGACGCCCGAGGCCTGGATGTTGCGCTGGAAGATCTCGCCGTACAGGCCGAGCGAGACGACACCCTCCTGGATGCGAGCGCCGGCACCCTCGTTGATGCCGATCAGCGGGCGGCCGGTCTTGATCGCGAGATCCATGACCTTGACGATCTTCTCGCCGTAGACCTCACCGAGGCTGCCACCGAAAACGGTGACGTCCTGGCTGAAGATGCAGACGTCGCGGCCGTCGATCGTGCCGTAGCCGGTGACGACGCCATCGCCGAGCGGGCGGGACTCGGCCAGGCCGAAGTTCACGCTGCGATGCTTGGCCAGCGCGTCCATCTCGACGAACGAGCCCTCGTCGAGGAGCGCCGTGATGCGCTCACGCGCGGTCAGCTTGCCCTTGGCATGCACCTTGTCGACGGCGGCCTCACCCATCGGGTGCTTGGCCTCTTCCATGCGATTGCGCAGGTCGGCGAGCTTTCCCGCGGTCGTGTGAATATCTGGCGCACTCGCCGAACCGGGCGAAGCCTGCTGCTGAACACTCGTCATGGCTCCTGATGTTAGCCAGGGTTCCCAATTCCACAGAAACGAGGACAGGCTACTGGCCAGTACAAACGTGGTTCGGGTCGTAGGGTTCGGATATGTACACCGACCTGAATCGGCCGCCGTTGAACGTCGCCGAGCTCCGTCATGGGATGGATTTCTATTCGTCGATCGAAGTCGTCGAGAAGACCGGATCCACCAATGCCGACCTGCTCGCGCGCGCCGACGACCCCGGTGCGGATCGGTCGGTTCTGATCGCCGAACACCAGGAACACGGCCGCGGCCGGCACTCGCGGATATGGGTCAGCCCGCCGCAGGCGCAGATCGCCGCGTCGGTGCTCTTCCGTATGCCCGGTGATATCGACTCGGCGAGCCTGGGCTGGTTGCCGCTATTGACCGGCATCGCGGTCGTGGACGCCCTGCGCTCGGTGGCCAAGGTCGACGCGGATCTCAAGTGGCCCAACGATGTACTGATCGGCGGCCGCAAAGTGGCCGGCATCCTCGCCGAAGTGGCTTGGCCTCGCTCGGAGTCGTCGGGCGCTGGTTCCACACCGGCGGTCGTGGTCGGCGTCGGACTGAACGTCTCGCTGCGCGAAGACGAACTGCCTGTGCCGGAAGCGATTTCGCTTACCCTTGCCGGCGCCGAGGTTACGGACCGCACCACGCTGGCCCGCGCACTGCTGCGTGCGCTCGCGCAACGCTGGACGAACTGGGAGGACAACGACTGGTCGCCCAGCGTTCTGGCTCCCGACTACCGCGCTCGGTGCGTCACGCTCGGCGCACGCGTGCGCGCCGATCTGCCCGGTGGCACTTCGATTGTCGGCACGGCGCGCGACGTCGATGACAACGGCCGACTGCTCATCGCGACCGACAGCGAAACTGTCGCTGTGACAGCCGGTGACGTGACGCATCTGCGGACCACCGAATAGCTGTACTGTCCTGCCATGGGCTACCCGGAGGACGCGCTCGCATCCGAGGAAGAACTGCTGCTGCACTGCCATCCACACTGGAAGATGTTGCTGCTGCCGGCGCTGACATTCGTTGTGCTGACAGCGATCGCGGGGTTCGCGATCGGTGCGGTGCAGAACAATCTCGACGGCGATGTGCGGTTCTGGTTGATCATCGCCATCCTGGTTATCTGGCTGGCACTCGTGCTGTGGCGCTGTGTGTCCGCGTTGGTGAGCTGGAAGTCGACGCATTTCATCGTCACCGACCGGCGGGTGCTGACTCGGCAGGGGATCATCACCCACTCCGGTATCGACATCCCGATGGGCCGGATCTCCAGCGTGCAGTTCCGCCACGGCCTGATCGACCGGATGGTTGGGGCCGGCACATTGATCATCGGATCGCCGTCCGAGGACGACCTCGAGTACGACGACATTCCGCGGGTCCAGAAGGTGCACGCGCTGCTCTATCACCAGGTGTTCGACGCGATGCAACTCGACGGTGACTATCGGGACCGACCCGGTCGTGATGATCGCGGCGATCGGGACCGGGACGATCGGCGGCGCTGACCCGCGCTCGATCCGTACGCTCTAGTTCGTGACGGCTGTACTGCTCGCGGAGGACGACGAGGCGATCGCGGCTCCGCTGTCGCGCGCACTCGGGCGTGAGGGCTACACGGTGACCGTGGAACAAACCGGCCCTGCCGCGCTCGGCCGGGCGCTGGCCGGCGGACACGACCTGTTGATTCTCGATCTCGGGCTGCCCGGGATGGATGGCCTGGAAGTGTGCCGGCAGGTCCGGGCGAACGGGCGTGACCTACCAGTTCTCATGCTCACCGCGCGGGCCGACGAGGTCGACTTCGTGGTTGGGCTCGATGCAGGCGCCGACGACTACGTCGGCAAGCCGTTCCGGCTCGCCGAACTGCTCGCGCGCGTGCGGGCGCTGCTGCGCCGCGCCGCGCCGACCGACGACACGGTGATCGAGGTCGGCGGAATTCGGCTCGAACCGGCCGCGCGCCGGGTACTTGTCGACGGCCGCGAGGTCGCGCTGGCGAACAAGGAGTACGAGCTGCTCAAGGTGCTGCTCGACCGGGCGGGGCAGGTCGTGGAGCGCGAGGCGATCCTGCGTGAGGTGTGGGGCGACGCGGACCTGCGCGGCTCCAAGACCCTGGACATGCACATGTCGTGGCTGCGCCGAAAGCTCGGCGACGACCGCGCCGGGCGCATCGCGACCGTGCGGGGCGTCGGCTTCCGCGTCAACGTCGACTAGCGCGGGCGGGCCGTGCGAAACCGCATCCTGATCTCGATTCTCGCGGTCGTCATCCTGACCACGATGCTGCTCGGCCTGCCGCTGATGTACACCGCGTGGCTGTGGGTCGAGGACATCACCCGCAACGACATGCAGGACCGGCTCGACCGGATGGCGAGCGTGATCATCGCCCAGGAGGGCGCCAACGGGATGGTCGAAGGCTCGCTCGACACCCGCGGCGTCGCGCCGCTGGTGCCCGACGGCGGCCACCTCGTCGTGGTCTACCCGACGCCGCCGGACCGGGTGGCTCGCCTCGACCTCGGCGCTGCCGAGGTGCCCGATCCGCTCGTCGAGTCGCTGTCCATGGGCACCTCCGGATCGCTTCGTCTCGAACAACCGCCCGACGAAATGCGCTCGCTGCAGCGCCGCGCCGTCGGTGCGGTGTCGCTCGTGGTGCTCGCAGCCGTGGCAGCGGGGACCGCGGTGGCGGTCGTGACCGCGAAGCGGCTCTCCGACCCGCTGCGTGATGTCGCCAACCGGGCTGCGCGGCTCGGCGAGGGCGATTTCCGGCCCGATCCGCGGCGGCACGGCATCGCCGAACTCGACCGGGTCTCCGACGTGCTCGATGCGGCGACGGTGGAGATCGCGAGCCGCCTGCAGCGAGAACACCTCCTCGCCGCCGACGTATCGCATCAGCTGCGCAGCCGGCTTACCGCCGTTCGGCTCCGGCTCGACGAGTTGGTCGAGCACCCGGACCCCGACGTAGTGGAGGAAGCCCAAGCGGCAATGGCCCAGGTGGACCGGCTGACCATGGCCATCGATGAGTTGGTGCGGGCCTCGCGAGCGGACGGCGCCAGCGAGGTCACCCCGATTTCGGTGCTCGACGAACTGCGCCCGGTGGTCGCCGAGTGGGAGCGGCCGTTCGCCGAGCGTGGCCGCCGACTGCTGCTCTACGGTGACGCTGGCCTCCGCTCGGCGGTCACCGGCTCGCGGCTACGTGAGGCGGTCGCGGTGCTGGTCGACAACGCGCTCGTGCACGGGGGTGGGACGTGTTCGGTGCGGGTCCGCGACACCAAGGTCGCCGGGCGCGCCCCGCGGATCTGCGTCGAGGTCGCCGACGAAGGCGCCGGGATCAGCGACGAACTGGCGCCGCATGTTTTCGACCGTGGGTTCTCCGGGGCCGGCTCTACCGGCGTGGGATTGGCGCTCGCGCGCGCGCTGGTTGAGGCGGACGGCGGGCGGCTCGAACTGCGGCAACGCAAACCGGCGTTGTTCGCGGTCTTCCTGTCGACGGCAGCCGCGGCGAACGTCGATGGGCAGCCAGTCGCTGAGGGCCAGCAGCAGGCGTGGGTGGAGGAGCCGCGCTGATCAGCTGTGCTTGAACTCTTCTTCGACCATCGCCTCGAGCTCTTCGATCTCGCGGTCGATCTCGTCGGGAAAGACCCACCGCCGGAAGGCCCAGAAGCGGAACGCCATCTGCAGTAGGTTGCCGATGACGTAGGCGGCAATGAAATCCGCGATATTTTCGACGGTCAGGCTGACGTCCGGAACGCGTAGGTGGAAGACGTAGCTGGAAATGTAGAGCGGAATGAAGCTCAGTACCACGCCGATTCCGCTGACGACGAAGAAGAGGAATGCTTCCTGCCTCCGCCTGCGCCCGCCCCGGTTCTTGAACGACCATTCCCGGTTGAGGACGTAGGACACCATCACCGCGATCACGCCGGAAATGACCTTCGCCGTCACCGGCCGCTCATCGAGGACAGTCAGCTTGAGCGTGTAGAAGATGCCAGAGTCGATCAGGAATGTGGTGCCGCCGACAATTGCGAACTTGATCAGTTCTTGATGCTTGATCAGCAGTTCTCGGAATAGGTGGGGAACATGCGCAACCACCCCGTCGACAAATGACACTTCATGAGTGTACGAAACGGAATGTTCAACGCCCTAACCGGAAACGTGCGCATCGACCGTGTTGTTGTGTGATGTATCGCTCGGTTGCCCAGGTGAACGTGCCCCGCAACCCGGCATGACACCATTGATACTCGTGACCGCAGGTTCTTCGCAGCCCCGTAGTGAGGCCCCGCCCGCTCCCGACCGCCCGTCGATCTCGGGCGCGCAGATGCCCACCGTGACGATGGTCGGCGGTGGCCAGCTCGCGCGCATGACGCATCAGGCGGCCGTCGCGCTCGGCCAGCGGCTGCGGGTGCTGGCTGAGAACCCCGCTGATCCTGCCGCGCAGGTCAGCCCGGATGTGGTGCTGGGCAGCCATACCGACCTGGACGCACTGCGCCGGGCCGCGAAGGGCGCGCACGCGCTGACCTTCGACCACGAGCACGTCCCGACCGAACATCTCGAGACCCTGGTCGCCGAGGGCGTCAATGTCGCCCCGCCTCCGCAGGCTCTGGTGTACGCGCAGGACAAGTTCGCGATGCGCCGCAAGCTGGCGGGGCTCGGCATCCCGGTGCCGGCGTTCGTCACAGTGTCCGCGCCGAGTGATGTCACCGACTTCGGCGACGAGCACGGCTGGCCAGTAGTGATCAAGGCGATACGCGGCGGCTACGACGGTCGCGGCGTCTGGATGCCGGAGGACGCGGAGACGGCCTCGCATATCGTCACCGAGCAGCTCGGCAAGGGTGTCTCGCTGCTCGTCGAGGCGAAGGTGGCGCTGCGCCGAGAGCTTTCGGCCATGGTCGCCCGGTCGCCGTTCGGACAGGGCGCGACGTGGCCGGTCGTGGAGACCGTGCAGCGGGACGGGCAGTGTGCTGTGGTGATCGCGCCCGCACCCGACCTGGACGTCGAACTCGCGACCGAGGCCGAGGGCCTGGCGCTGCGCCTCGCTGCCGAACTCGGTGTGGTCGGCGCGATGGCGGTGGAACTCTTCGAGGTCGATCCGGCCGCGGCTGTGCCGGGCAACGGCTTCAGCGGCCGGATTCTCGTCAACGAGCTCGCGATGCGCCCGCACAACTCCGGGCACTGGGGCATGGACGGCGCCCGGACCGGGCAGTTCGAGCAGCACCTGCGTGCCGTGCTCGATTACCCGCTCGGCGACACCTCGCCGCTCGCGCCAGTGACGGTGATGGCGAACATCCTCGGCGCGCCCGAAGCGCCCGCGATGACGATGGACGAGCGGCTGCACCACCTGTTCGCCCGAATGCCGGACGCGAAGGTGCATTTGTACGGCAAGGGTGAGCGCAAGGCGCGCAAGATTGGCCACGTCAACGTGCTCGGCGATTCCTACGGGTCGATCGACGACCCGAAGTACGTCGCCGCAGTGCGGCGGCGCGCGGAGCTTGCAGCGCACTGGATGTCGCATGGCGAGTGGGCGGACGGCTGGGATCCGCACGAGACGGAGGCAGGTAAGTGAGCGCAGAACAGGTTGGTCGCTCCGCAGGCGCCCAGGTCGGGCTCATCATGGGCAGCGACTCGGACTGGCCGACCATGCAGGCCGCCGCGGAGGCGCTCGCGGAGTTCGGTATTCGCTTCGAGGTGGGTGTCGTCTCCGCGCACCGGACCCCGCAGCGCATGCTCGATTACGCCAAGAACGCGGCCGACCGCGGCGTGCAGGTGATCATCGCCGGCGCCGGCGGAGCCGCGCATCTGCCCGGCATGGTTGCCTCCGCGACCCCGCTGCCGGTGATCGGCGTGCCGGTGCCGCTGAAGTACCTCGACGGCATGGACTCGCTGCTCTCGATCGTGCAGATGCCCGCCGGTGTCCCGGTGGCGACGGTGTCGATTGGCGGCGCCCGCAATGCCGGGCTGCTCGCCGCGCGGATCCTCGGCGCGCACGACACCGAACTGCGCAAGCGGATGGAGCAGTTCCAGGCGGGCCTGGAGACGATGGTGCTGGAGAAGGACGAGGCGCTGCGCAACCAGTTGCTCGGCGAGGGCTAGGCCGACACCGTGCCCGACGACGACGCCTTCCGGCTGCGGGTGGTGGCGAACGCGCTGCGGCTGTTCTCGGAGCAGGGCTACGAGGCCACCACGGTGGACGAGATCGCCGACGCGAGCGGGATGTCGCGGCGCACGTTCTTTCGCCAGTTTCGGTCCAAGGAAGACGTCGTCTTCGCCGACCACGAAATCCTGCTGGGCCAGGCCAGGGAGTTCCTCGCCGCGGGTCACGACGATCCGTGGTCGGCGGTGTGCGACACCGCGATGCTCGTGTTCGACCGGTTCTCGGGCTGGCACGACATCACGAAGGTTCGCTATGCGGTCGTGCGTGCCGTTCCGGCGCTGCGCGAGCGCGAGATCGTCATGGAGTTCCGGTATCAGCGGCTGTTCGTCGACTACCTGCGCACCGCGTTGCCCGATGAGCCGGATCTCGACCTCGTGCAGTTCGCGGCGGTCGTGACCGCGACGCACAACTACCTGCTGCGGCGCATGGTGCGAGACGCCGAAGCCATCACGGCGAACGATGTGCGCGACGCGCTCGCCGCACTGCGGCGCGGCTTCGCCGCCGCCCCGGATGGGGACCGTGACATCGTTGTCGCCGTGTTCCCGCGCGGTACCTCCGCGCGCCGGATCGCGGAGACCGTGCGACAGCAGCTCACCGATTCGGAGTGACACCAAGGTGGCACTCGATGCCACAGTTTGTGGCGTTGATCATCGGAAGATGCGCACATCCTGCGGTATAGTTGGCAATAATTGGCACTGAGTGCCGCACTCGCATCTGAATTCGCAGGAGCACTTACATGGTTGGGAACCCCGACTTCGACCTGTTCAAGCTGGCCGAGGAGCACGACGAACTCCGCGCCGCGATCCGCGCGCTCTGTGAGAAGGAAATCGCACCGCACGCCGCCGATGTGGACGAGAACGAGCGATTCCCGCAGGAGGCGCTCGACGCCCTGAATGCTTCCGGCTTCAACGCCGTGCACGTGCCCGAAGAGTACGAAGGACAGGGCGCCGACTCCGTCGCCACCTGCATCGTGATCGAAGAGGTTGCGCGTGTGTGCGGCTCCTCGTCGCTCATTCCTGCCGTGAACAAGCTCGGCACGATGGGCCTGATCCTGAGCGGCTCCGACGAGCTGAAGCAGCAGGTGCTGCCTTCGATCGCGTCCGGTGAGGCGATGGCCTCCTACGCGCTCTCCGAGCGCGAGGCCGGCTCCGACGCCGCGGGCATGCGCACTCGCGCGAAGGAAGACGGCGACGGCTGGCTGCTGAACGGCTCCAAGTGCTGGATCACCAACGGCGGCAAGTCGACCTGGTACACCGTCATGGCGGTGACCGATGCGGACATGGGCTCCAACGGGATCAGCGCCTTCATGGTGCACAAGGACGACCCGGGCTTCGTGGTCGGTCCGAAGGAGAAGAAGCTCGGCATCAAGGGTTCGCCCACCGCGGAGCTGTACTTCGAGAACTGCCGCATCCCGGGTGACCGGATCATCGGCGCGCCGGGCACCGGTTTCAAGACCGCGCTGCAGACTCTCGACCACACCCGCCCCACCATCGGTGCGCAGGCCGTCGGTATCGCGCAGGGCGCGCTGGATGCGGCCATCGCATACACCAAGGAGCGCAAGCAGTTCGGTAAGCCGATCTCCACGTTCCAGGGTGTCGAGTTCATGCTCGCCGATATGGCCATGAAGGTCGAGGCCGCCCGGCTGATGGTCTACACCGCCGCCGCCCGCGCCGAGCGTGGCGAGCACAACCTCGGCTTCATCTCCTCGGCGTCGAAGTGCTTCGCCTCCGATGTCGCGATGGAAGTCACCACCGACGCGGTGCAGCTCTTCGGCGGCGCCGGCTACACCCGCGACTTCCCGGTCGAGCGGATGATGCGCGACGCCAAGATCACCCAGATCTACGAGGGCACGAATCAGATTCAGCGCGTTGTCATGTCGCGCTCGCTGCTGCGCTGATCTGTACCTGACTGAACGTCAGCGCCCACTTTTCGCACCGCTGCGCGGGTTCCCGCCCGGCCGAGCGAAAAGTGGGCCTTTACGTTCAACGCCTCGCCGCCCGCCTCCGCCGAAGTACCGTGACGATCTCGGCCGCGACGCGGTCCGGATCTTTCAGCACATCGGCAGCCGCGTAGCGCAGCACCAGCCAGCCGCGTAGCTGCAAGTGATTCTGCCGACGTCGATCTGAGCGGAAAATGCCCGGCTCACTGTGGAATTCGCGGCCGTCGACTTCGACGATGACTCGCGTGAACTCGTCGAGAAAATCGACGGTATAGCCCTCGACACGCACATTCGCTTCCAGCCGGCAGTTCCGGGCGTTGAGGGAGCGGGCGAGTAGTCGCTCGGGCTCGGATGAAAAATTCAACGCGCGCAGTCGCGATTGCCTTCGCGCCTCCGGTGCGCCCCATCGATGCAAATTTCGCCTGCACGCCCTCGCGAACGCCGCGCCATTCCCGACCTCACTCAGGCACCGGTCGACCAATTTGTCGCGTTCGACGCCGTCGAGGACAGCGACGCAATCGAAGAGCGCTTGCTCCTCCGTCACCATCGGCAGGCGGGAATGCTTGACCAGATGGACGGGATCCAGCCGACGTCGATAAAGCCGGATCCAATCAGGTGTTCGCACACGCACTTCCGGCGGGACCGTTGCCTCGATGACGCCCGGAACCGCCATCCAGCCGTGCAACCATGCGGCGGTGCGATGACTCAGCACGGCGCGCGGTTGCCACACCGTCAACGCGTAGCACCGGGCCTGCGGAGTCGGTTCACGAATCGAATAGAGCTGTGGCAGTACCCGGTGATAGCGCCGCGAGATCGTTGGCGACGGCACTCCCGACGCGAGTAGTTCGTCGCGCGTGCGGATTCCGTAGTCGTGCATGCGTGCCAGATTCGCATCCGGCGAGGACGCAAGCCGTGTCCGAATGTCGCCCCTGTGGATGGATCGCTCACTGTGGATAGTGAACGTCAGCGCCCACTTTTCGCGCGTTCGCGTGGGATCCCGCGCGCTCCTTTGGAAAGTGGGTGGCGGCGCTCAGCGCTGAATGGTGACCTTTTCGGATTGCACACGCCTATCAACAAGCGCCGGATCAGAATTCGCGACCTGGACGAGCGACGCTCCCGCCGCAAGCACGGCGAGGAAACCGTCGATGATGCCCTCGGTCGTATTCCATTCGGAACTGGAGAGGATACGGTCGGTCGCCGTAAATCCCTGGGCTGCAGCAGATTCGCGGGCCAGCTCGGCAGTTTCAGACGCGGAGGTCGCGGAAAACGCGGGTCCGGTGCCGCGCGGGCGGAAGGCGTCGCCGTGCATGCGTACCGACGTCGCGTAATCGGTGAGGCCGACGGGCAGGCCTTTCACGGGCGCACCCATCGGGTCCAGCGAGAGCACGGCGATCTCCGGCAGCGTCTCCACCTCGTCGACGCGGTCCATCGTCACGAACGCCAGTTCTGCCTCATGATCGGGCTCGAGGACTACTTGGGTTCCGGCCCACCAGCAGCCGAGCAGGACCGCGGCGGTCTGCCAGTGCGCGGGAAGCAGCACCGCGACCTTGGCGCCGTGGTCGAGGCCGAACTCGTCGCACAGCAGGTTCGCCGTCTTGGCGGCCCAGTTGGCCAGTGTCGCCCCGGACAGCTCGATCCGCGCACCCGTTGCGTCGTCGTAGAACGTGATGCGTGGGGAGGCCGGGTCGCGGTCGAGGATCGGGCCGAGCAGTTGGTCGAACAAAGTCGGTTCTAGTTCACGCATTTCGGTCCGTTCTGGCCCGCGTTGATCGGCGGGGATACCTGTTGAGGTGCGTCGGGGGACGGCGGGGTGGTGGTTGGCGCGGGCGCGCTGAGCGAGCCCGGTCCGGTGTAGTCCCCGGCAAGTATCACCTTCACCGTTCCGTCCGAGACGCCCGAGTCCGCGCCGACCGGGAGTCCGCCGAGCGCTTTCGCAACGGCCTTCGCGCCGCTGTCCTTCGATGACGACGCGAGCACCTTGCTTTCGCTCACCGACGCGCCCTCGTTGTTGCCGACGTTGCCCTCGGTGTAGCCCTGCGCGCTCAGTGCGGATGCGACGCGGCTCGCAAGACCTTCCACACCACTGTCGTTGGCCACGTCGACGGTTATCGATTGCGTATTGATGCCGTCGTCGTCGGTCGTCTTGCCCGCGAGTCCGGCGACGAAGGTCTCCACTGCGTCGGGGTCGACCTTGACCACTGATTCGCCTTCCTCGGTTTCCGCGGCGAGGTCGAGCACCGGGATGGTTTCGAAGCGCACCTGACCGCCCGCGAGATCCTGGAGGTTCATCGCGAAATCGAGGATGTCCCAATCGGAATCGAGTACCACCGAACGGGTGATCGCGTCCGCGAGCTGGTTCAGCTTGGCCGGGTTGGACAGCGTCTTGGCACTGAGCACCTTGCTCACGAGCGACGCCATGAATACCTGCTGGCGCACGATGCGGTCGAGGTCGCCGCGCGGCAGGTCGTGCCGCTGCCGCACGAAGCTGAGCGCATTCGAACCGTCGACGGTCTGTTCACCGGCAGGAAAGTTTGCGCCCGAACGCCATTCGTCCACGGCGTCATTCAGGCACACGTCCACGCCGCCAACGGCATTGGTGAGCAGAACAAAACCGAGCAGCCCGACCTCCGCGTAGTGGTCTACGGTGACGCCCGTCAGGTCGGCGACCGCGCCGATCAATGCCTTGCGTCCGGCCTTGGTCGACTCCTCGTCGGCGTCCTGGTCGGACGAGCCCGACTCCACCATCTCGATGCGTTTGGTTTCCTTCGTGGCGCCGTACGCGGCATTGATCTTCGACATGCCGATTCCGGGCACATCGACATACGAGTCGCGGGGGATGGAGATCGCGGTCGCCGAGTGGCCGTCGTTGGGGACGCGGATCAGGACGATGGTGTCGGTATTCGACGCAA
>NZ_LRRB01000310.1 GCF_001646865.1 Aldersonia kunmingensis
GAATGGCTCGGCGAACTTGTGCGACAAGTGGATTCGAGCCTGCTCGACGAATGGGAGCAGCTCACCAATCCGGCGCTCGAAATGGACACCGAGCAACTGGCGTTCGAAGCGCCGCCCCGGCCGATCTCAGCGAACGAGCGTGCGTTCCGGGTGCTCGTGCGCAACGCGATGTTCCGCCGCGTGGAGCTCGTCGCGCGGCGGCAATGGGCAACCCTCGCCGGCTTGTCCGACCTCGCCGAACTTGGCGCCGCACCGGACGCCGACGAATGGGAACAGTTGCTGGCGCCCTACTTCGACGAGTACGAGACGATCGGCACCGACGCGGCCGCACGCGGGCCTCGATTGTTCCAAATCGAGCAGCGGCCCGGGATCTGGTCGGTGCGCCAGGTGCTCGACGACCCGGCCGGCGATCACGGCTGGGCGATCGTCGGCGTCGTCAACATCGCGGAGTCGGACGAGATCGGCGAAGTCGTATTCGACGAGATCGACGTCGTGGCAGGCTGACGCCGCGAATTACTCCTGTGGGCGCAGGGTCGGCTTCGCGTGCCGCTCGCGGCGGTTGGACGACTCCCGCTTCGCGGCCTGCTGCTCACGGATTCGCTTCTCGTCCTTGCGCACCTCGACCAGGCTCGAGCGCTCGGCAACCAGCCAGTCCGGTGAGTCGGCGAGCAGGGCGTCGATTTGCTCGGTGGTCAGCGCGTCGGTGACTCCGCCGCGGGCCAGGCCGGCGATCGAGACGCCGAGCTTGTCGGCGACCACCGGCCGGGGGTGCGGGCCGTTGGCGCGCAGGGCGACCAGCCACTCGGGCGGGTTGTCGCGCCATTTCGCGAGTTCGTCGCGCGAGACCGGGTTCGCCTGGAACTCGGCGGGGGTGGCTTCGAGGTAGACACCCAGCTTCTTCGCCGCCGTAGCGGGCTTCATCGTCTGTGGTGTCTTCTGCGAACTCATGGGGTCAGCCTAACGATCGCCTACCCTGGTCGAGTGACCGAGCCGAACGAATCCGCAGCATTCCGGCTCGCGTACGTGCCGGGCGTCACTCCGACGAAGTGGGTTCGGATCTGGAGCGAGCGCCTGCCGGACGTCCCGCTCGACCTCATCAACATCGCTGCCGCCGATGCTCCCGACCTGCTCCGCGACGGTGGCGCGGACGCTGCGCTGCTGCGCCTTCCCATCGATCCCGAGGGGTTGTCGGTGATTCAGCTGTACGAGGAGACACCGGTTGTCGTGGTCCCCAAAGACCACCTGTTCACTGCCGTGGAGACCATTGCGGTCGCCGACCTCGAAGGCGAGGTCCTGCTGCACCCCTACGACGACATGCTCGAATGGCCGACCCGGCCCGGTACGGCCGCGCTGCACCGGCCGGACACCACCGGCGACGCGATCGAGCTCGTCGCCGCCGGGGTGGGTCTGCTGGTGGTGCCGCAGTCGCTCGCACGCCTGCACCACCGAAAGGACCTCACCTATCGCGAGGTCCTAAGGGCGCCGGTCTCCCCCGTCGCGCTGGCCTGGCTCAGCGCGGAAAAGACCGAGCTGGTCGAGGAGTTCATCGGGATTGTGCGCGGCCGAACCGTCAACAGTTCGCGTGGCTCCGCGGAACCCGAACCCAAGCGGTCCGCATCACAAAAGGCGGCCGCCAAGCGCGCCGCGCGCGCGGCTCAGGGAAAGGTTCCGGCCGCAAAGCAGAAGCGCCCGTCAGGGCCTGGCCGGCGCCGCCGCTGAGGATCGGCCGCGCGAGCGCACGGTCACGGTCTCATCGCGCAGTTTCCGCAGGAGCGGCGCGAGCCGCTCGTAATCCTCGCTTCGAATGCTTGACGAACGGAACACCAGGCCGAGGGTTCGCCCCGGCGCCGGCTCCGCGAACCGCGCGATGCCGAGCGCCGTCCGCGAGGTCTCCACATCGACGGCCATCTCGGGAATGAGCGTCACGCCGAGGCCCCCGGCAACGCACTGCACGACCGTGGTGAGCGAAGCGGCACGTGTGTCGCCGCCCGACGCCGGGCGAGCATCAGCGGAACGGCACAGGTCGAGAGCCTGATCGCGCAGGCAATGCCCCTCGTCCAGCAGCAGCAACGGCAGGTCGTCGAGCACCTTGGGGGTCTGGCCCGATCGGCCGGCCAGCTCATGTCCTGCCGGCACGACAAGAACGAAACTCTCGGTGAAGAGCGGTATTTCGACCATGCCGGGCGTTTCGGTCGGCAGCGCGAGCACCGCGACGTCGACCACTCCGGTGCGCAGGCGATCGAGCAGGACTGCGGTCTGGTCCTCGACAACATGCACGTCGAGTTCGGGCAACTCGTCGCCCAGCAGCGGCAACAGTCGAGGCAGGAGGTAGGGGGCAACGGTCGGGATCAGCCCGAGTCGCAGTGGGCCGGTGAACGACTCGCCCTTGCCCGTCGCGAACGCCATGAATCGGTGTGCCGCTTCGAGCGTCGCCATCGCGTGCGGCAGCAGCCGCTGCCCGGCGGCGGTGACGAGTACGCGGCGTGTGCTGCGTTCGATCAACTGCACGCCGATCCCACTCTCGAGCGCAGCGAGCGCCTGCGAGAGTGTGGATTGACTCACACCCAAACGTGCTGCGGCCATACCGAAATGGCGAAATTCGGCGATCGAAACGAACGCACGCAGGTGTGACAGGGTGGGTTGATAACTCTGATCGGACACACCGATCAGTCTAAGTGAACTGATCGGTTTCACCTTTTCCGCTGTCGTTGGGCAGGATCGACCTCACAGTCGAAGTCGATCCCAAAAGAGGAGACAGAATGCCTCTGCTCACCATCGGTGACCAGTTCCCTGCCTACAACCTCAAGGCCGTCATCGGCGGTGACCTGTCGCAGGTCGATGCCAAACAGCCCGACGACTACTTCACCACCATCACCAGCGACGACCACGCCGGTAAGTGGCGCATCGTCTTCTTCTGGCCCAAGGACTTCACCTTCGTGTGCCCGACCGAGATCGCCGCGTTCGGCAAGCTGAACGAGGAGTTCGCCGACCGCGACGCGCAGGTGCTCGGCGCCTCGGTCGACAACGAGTTCGTGCACTTCCAGTGGCGCGCGCAGCACGAGGACCTGAAGACCCTTCCGTTCCCCATGCTTTCGGACCTCAAGCGCGAACTGGCCGCCGCGACCGGCGTACTGAACGCCGACGGTGTCGCCGACCGCGCCACCTTCATCGTCGACCCGAACAACGAGATCCAGTTCGTCTCGGTGACCGCCGGATCGGTCGGCCGCAACGTCGATGAGGTGCTGCGTGTCCTGGACGCGCTTCAGTCCGACGAGCTGTGCGCCTGCAACTGGCGCAAGGGCGACCCGACCATCAACGCCGGCGAACTGCTGTCGGCCAGCGTCTGATCGGGGCAGCGATGAGCATCGACAACCTCAAGGCCGCTCTGCCTGAGTACGCCAAGGACCTCAAGCTCAACTTGGGCTCGCTGTCTCGCTCGACGGAACTCAACGAGCAGCAGCTGTGGGGAACGTTCCTGGCCTGCGCCGCCGCCACGCGCTCGACGACGGTGCTGCGCGAGGTCGCTGCGGAGGCCGCCGACGTCCTGTCCGCCGACGCGTACAACGCCGCGCTTGGCGCCGCGTCGATCATGGGTATGAACAACGTCGCCTACCGCGCCAAGAGCTTCCTCGGTGACGATTACGCCCAGGTGCGCGTGGGTCTGCGGATGAACATCATCGGCAACCCCGGCATCGAGAAGGCCGATTTCGAGCTGTGGAGCCTCGCGGTGTCCACCATCAATGGCTGCCACGACTGCACCGCCGCGCACGACGCCGTGGTTCGCAAGGAGGGGCTGACCAAGGAGCAGGTGTGGGAGGCCGTCAAGGTCGCCGCGACCCTGCAGGGTGTCGCTCAGGCCATCGTCGCCGCCGAGACGCTGGCAGGCGCAGCGGTCTGATCCGGCTGCACACCAATTCGATTCACCACCCGGGGCGGCCGGCACTTCGTTTCAGCGAAGTGCCGGCGCCCCGGGTCGTTTCGCCCGCATCCGGTGATCGTCGGATCCCCCGGCCCCGTCGGCCTGGGATCAGATCCCGAGGCCCCGCTGCAGACTCGGCCAGGACTCGGGCAGTTCCTGGAGCCATAGCGGCCAGTCGTGCACCCCGGTCGGGGAGTAGGAGAAGGTCGCCGGGATGCGCAGCTGGTCCAGTCGGGATTCGAGCTGGCGAGTGCACATATTGGCGCCCGCCTCGAGGACACCGCCGATGAGCAGCGTTCTCGCGTTCGCGCCCTCCTCGAGCGGACCGGGCCGGCCGGTTCCCGCGGACACGTAGAGCTCCTTGCCGCGCAGTGCCTCCGCATTCCGGAGGGTGTCGTGCTCGACCCACGCCGGACCGGTCGGGTTCGACCACATGTTGGCAGGGTCGCCGCCCTGCGAAGTCGTCGTCAGCTGCGCCGACAAACGGCCGAGGGTGTCGGACGTGGAGTAGCAGCCAGAGTAGGCGGCCACACCCGCGTACAGCGTCGGGTTGCGGTGCGCCAACATCATCGCCGCCTGGGCGCCCATCGAGTTGCCTGCGATGACGTTGCGGCCGTTGGCCCCGAGCTTCGCGTCGATCAGCGGGGGCAACTCATCGGTGATGAAGGTTTCCCACCGGTTCCAGCCGAGCCGCGGATCGGGCAGATCCCAGTCGGTGTACATGCTGCCGCGGCCACCGTTGAGGAACACCACGTTGGTGTCCTTGTCGGCGAAGAAGTCGCGGACGACCCGATTCGACCAGTCGCTGGCGTGTTCGGGAGCGGAGACGCCGTCGAGCATGTACAGCACCGGCCGGCCGGTGGAGCCGCCCACAGGGGCGAGCACCTGGACGGTGACTTCGCGCCGAAGTGCCGGTGACGCGATCGTCAACTGCTGTTGCTGCGCCGACACGATCTTCTGCCCGACGATCGCCGGAGTGGTGATGTCGTCGCGTGTCGGGGGCACCGGGTCGGGATTCTCCACGAACGCCTCGGGGACCGAAGAACCGGGTCCGACGCTGCCGGTCGCCAGGCTCCCAAAGTCGAGACTTCCCGAGTCGAGACTTCCCGAGTCGAGGCTTTCCGACTCGGACGTTTCCGACTTGAGGCTTTCCGATTGGGGCGTTTCCGATCTGGGCGTTTCCGACTGGAGCGTTTCCGACTCGAGACTTTCGACTGCGTTCGCGACACCGGTGAACGCAAGCATCGCGGCGACGGCCGCCGACCCCGCCATCACCCGACGCGTAATGTTCTGATTTCCCACTCGGATTTCAACTCCCGCTCTCCGCACACGGACCGGTACTCGGGCCCGCGACGTAACACCTTGTGCCAGCAAACGCCGACAAATCTATGAATTCGCAGGTGGACGGTATCAGTCGCTTGACCAACTTCACGAATGGGGCAGCCGTGGGCCTTGGCCTGCACGCTCGACGCCCGGAGTAAAGGTCCGATCGTGCGACCGCTTTCCCACGCCTCGAACCGCGTGGTCGCGAGGTCCGCCGACCGTCGCGACCATGCCCGCGGTTGCCGAGACCAACGTGCCACTCGCCCTCGTCGAAGACAGCAATGGCAGGTCGTCGAGCACCTCCGGGTCCGGCCGGACCGGCAGTCGAGCGCATGGCCCGCCGGCACGGAAAGAGCGAAACCCTTTGCAGGAAAGAATATTTCGACTGTGCCGAAAGCCTCGGGCAGCAGCACGAGCATTGCGACACTATCCCCGTGCGCGGGCGGCATAACCAAATGGCGAACTTCGGCGACCGCAACGTTTCCAAGCAGGACGCCGTGTCGATGATGGGCATGACCGGGACGACAGTACTTCGCTACCGCGAATACGGTTGCCCCGCGTGGTTCTCTCTGGTGATCGGCGGGTCACACCGCGCTACCGTGGCGTCATGTCCGTACACGTCGACGTCGTCCGGGTGTTCACGGACGCGGCCGGAGCATTCGGCAATCCCCTCGGCATCGTCGCCGCCGACGCCGTGCCGGAGGCCGACCGCCAGGACCTCGCCCACCGGCTCGGCTTCAGCGAGACCGTCTTCGTCAGTGCCGGTTCGGATTCGGCGCACATGCAGATATTCACTCCCGCAGTGGAATTGCCGTTCGCCGGGCACCCGACAGTCGGGACGGCGTGGTGGCTGCATGCGAACGGCTCGCCGGTGCGGGCGCTCGAGGTGGCGGCAGGCCGCGTCGAGGTCGAGTTGGTCGGCGGCATCACGACAGTGCGCGCCCGTGCGGAATGGGCCCCCGAGTTCGAGTTTCACGCGTTGGCGTCACCCCACCAGGTCGATGAGCTCGATCCCGCCGCGTACGCCGACGGCCATCACTACGCGTGGGCATGGGTAGACCAGACTGCCGGCGAACTCCGCTCGCGCATGTTCGCTCCCGACATGGGTGTAGCCGAGGACGAGGCCACCGGTGCGGCGGCGGTACGCATCACGGCCCTGCTGGGCCGCGATCTCAGGATCACCCAGGGCCGCGGGTCACAGTTGGTGACCCGATGGGATGACGGCTGGGTGCATCTGGGCGGTCGGGTCGCCGCCGATCCCGCGATCCAGGCCTGATTATCGGGACGCACGAAAAGGGCGCCGCTCCATGGGAGCGGCGCCCTTTCGGCAAGAGCTTGATCAGTGCTTCTCGGGCCCGAGGTAGTACTCGAACACCAGGCCGGCGACGGCGAACAGGACGGCCAGCACACCGAGGGCGATCAGCCACGG
Source organism: Aldersonia kunmingensis (assembly GCF_001646865.1). Lineage (GTDB taxonomy): Bacteria > Actinomycetota > Actinomycetes > Mycobacteriales > Mycobacteriaceae > Aldersonia > Aldersonia kunmingensis. Next base: position 6,672 of record NZ_LRRB01000310.1, read on the forward strand.
CTCGAAGAACGCGAGCCCGGTCGCGGTGATGGCAGCCGCCGCCGCGAGGGTGATCGGCCAGTAGCTGAATGGGCTGAAGAAGCCCAGGTCGCCTGCACCGTCAGCGATCTCGGCGTCCTCGTAGTCCTCGGGACGCAGATCGAGGCGGCGTGCCACGAACCGGAAGTAGGTGCCGATGATGAGCGACAGTCCGGCGGTGAGCACCATGGCGGTCAGACCCGCCCACTCGATGCCCGTGCGAGACATCCCCGTGAAGATCGCGTAGACGATCGCGACCAGGATGAAGAAGACCGTCAGGAGTTCGAAGAGCTTGGCTTCGACCTTCATTTCGTTTCAGTCCTTAGTTTCCGTCGGCCTGCGAGGCTTCTTTGGAGGCGCGGTCCGTGTTGAACGGGTGGGTCGAGGTGGCGACCGGCGACTGACCGATCAGCTGCAGGGCCTCCGCGTTCGACAGGTCCTGGCCACCCTCCTCCGCCGGCTTGCGCGCCTGGATGTAGGTGTCGAAGTCCTCCGGGCTCACCGCGCGAACCTCGAAGTTCATCATCGAGTGGAACGTGCCGCACATCTCGGCGCAACGGCCGACGAAGGCACCTTCCTTCTCGATTTCGCTGATCTGGAAGACGTTGTCCGAGTGGTTTTCCTTCGGGTTCGGGTTCACGTCGCGCTTGAACAGGAACTCCGGCACCCAGAAGGCGTGGATCACGTCGGCGGAGCTGAGGGTGAACTCGACCCGCTTGCCGGTCGGGAGCACCAGCACGGGAATCTCGTTGCTGGAGCCGACGGTCTCGACGGTGTTGTAGCGAAGGTAGGACAGGTCGCCGGCATCCTTGCCGTTGATCGGGCCAGGGCGCGGGTGCCCCTCCTCGTTGGTCCGCTCGGCGGCAGCCTCGGCCGCGGCAAGCATCGCTTCCTCACGCTCGTGGTCGGCGCCGTCCCAGACGGTGCCGTTCTCGACGACGGAGCGGTAGCCGAACTTCCAGTTCCACTGGAACGCGGTCACGTCGACGACGACGTCCGGGTCCGGCTGCTTCTCGTGCACGTAGTTCTGCACGACCACGGTGAAGTAGAAGAGAACCGCGATGATCACGAACGGCGCGGCGGTGTAGCTCAGCTCGAGCGGCACGTTGTAACCGGTCTGGCGCGGGAATTCCTCGCCATCCTTGGCGCGGCTCTTGCGGTGGAAGATGATGGTCCAGAACGTCAGACCCCACACCAGCACGCCCATAGCGAGCGCGGCGATAACCGACCAGGTCCACAGCTCGCGCATCCGCTCGGCCTGCGGCGTGACACCGGAGGGCCAACCGAACCGGAGAACCGAATTGTCGATCGAACAACCCGACAACAACACCGCGGCTACGCCGAGTGAGATAACAAGGCCGGCTCGCCGAACGATTCGACTTGGCTGCCGGATCGCTCCTCGAGCTCCGCTCTTGTGCGCCACGTTCACGCCTTCCTGATCGCCGCAACTTCCAATGGCACTGCTCAGTTCTTGATGCACACACGAGCCACCCGGGACGGCTCGAATACTACGCAGCGTAGACCAAACCCGGTCTCAGTTCGCTCTCGGGTCGGCAGCCGCACTCATCGCAGGTAGAGTCGCGTCCCTGCCTGCCCGAAACAGTGCTGCGGCATACTCGGGCGCAACGTGCGACATGTCCGTGGGGGACGAGGTCTTGCCCTCTGCCAGTGTCACCACCAGCAAGCGAAGCGAGGTTCGAAGACAACGTGTGCGGACTGCTCGGACTTCTGACGTCCACGGGTACCACCGGGGAGACCGTCGACATGGTCGACAATGCCATGCATTGCCTGCGTCATCGCGGCCCCGATGAACACGGAACGTGGCACGACGAGGACATGGTCTTCGGTTTCAACCGGCTGTCGATCATCGATATCGCGCATTCGCACCAGCCGCTGCGCTGGGGGCCGAAGGACTTCCCGGACCGGTACGCGCTGACCTTCAACGGCGAGATCTACAACTACCTGGAACTACGCGCCGAACTCGCCGAGAAGCACGGCGCGGAGTTCCGCACCCAGGGCGATAGCGAGACGATCGTCGCCGCTTTCCACCACTGGGGACCCCACGCCGTGCGCCGGCTCCGCGGCATGTACGCGTTTGCCATCTGGGACACCCTGGAGCGCACAGCCTTCGTCGCGCGCGACCCGTTCGGAATCAAGCCGCTGTTCATCGCGAGCGGTCCCGGCGGCACTGCGTTCGGCAGTGAGAAGAAGAGCGTGCTGCAGCTGCTGCGCCCGCTCGGCCTGACCAACGACCTGGATCCTCGGGCTATCGAGCACTACACGGTGCTGCAGTACGTGCCGGAGCCTGAAACGCTGCACCGCGACGTCCGGCGGCTCGAATCCGGTTGCTTCGCGACCATCAAGCCGGGCCGCGAGCCCGAGGTCACGCGGTACTTCGATCCCGCGTTCCGGGTGAAGCCGTTCGAGTCCGGTTCGGAGCGCGACCGCTATGCGGAGATCGCTGCGGCGCTCGAGGACTCGGTGGCCAAGCACATGCGCGCCGACGTCACAGTCGGCTCGTTCCTCTCCGGCGGCATCGACTCCACCGCGATCGCCGCCCTGGCGATGCGGCACAACCCGAACCTGGTGACCTTTACTACCGGTTTCGAGCGTGAGGGCTACTCCGAGGTCGACGTCGCGGCGGAATCTGCGGCCGCGATCGGCGCACGGCACGTGGTCAAGGTCGTCTCCCCCAGCGAGTTCGCCGAGGCCATCCCCGAGATCGTCTGGTACCTCGACGACCCTGTCGCGGACCCGGCGCTTGTCCCGCTCTACTTCGTTGCGCGGGAAGCCCGCAAGTACGTCAAGGTCGTGCTCTCCGGAGAGGGTGCCGACGAATTGTTCGGCGGCTACACCATCTACCGCGAGCCGTTGTCGCTGCGCCCATTCGAACGGCTGTCGCCAGGGATGCGTCGTGCGGCCGGCCGCTTGTCGGAGCGGATTCCGGACGGCACCCGAGGCAAGAGCCTGCTGCATCGTGGATCGATGTCGCTGGAGGAGCGCTATTACGGCAATGCGCGCAGCTTCAATGACGCGCAACTGCGTTCGGTTCTGCGCGAGTTCCGCCCGGAGTGGACCCACAGGGACGTGACCGCGTCGATCTACGAGCGGTCCGAGGGGTGGGATCCCGTCGCGCGCATGCAGCATCTGGATCTGTTCACGTGGCTGCGCGGCGACATCCTGGTCAAGGCAGACAAGATGACCATGGCCAACTCGCTCGAACTGCGCGTGCCCTTCCTCGACCCCGAGGTCTTCAAGGTGGCCGAGCAGATTCCGTTGGAGCAGAAGATTTCCAGCGGGCGCGGCAACGAGCAGACCACCAAGTACGCGCTGCGCAAGGCGCTGGAGGGCATCGTGCCCGACCACGTGCTGCACCGCGCGAAGCTCGGCTTTCCTGTGCCGCTGCGGCACTGGCTGCGTGGGACCGAGCTGTTCGACTGGGCGCAGATGCAGATCGCGGCCTCGCAGACCGACCATCTGCTGAACAAGGCCGCGATCAAGACGATGCTCGAGGATCACCGCGACGGCCGCTCGGATCACAGCCGCCGGCTGTGGACCCTGCTGATCTTCATGGTGTGGCACGGCATCTTCGTCGAAGGACGAATCGTGCCGGCCATAAAGGAGCCTGCCTACCCGGTCAACGTCTGACCGACAGCCGAAATGCGTGTGGGGGAGCGAAGTTTCGCTCCCCCACACGCGTTTCTTGTTTGAGGCGGTTACAGGACCGCGGCGATCTCGTCGGCCGCGTCGGCGCCGTAGGCATCGGCAAGCCGCTTGAGCGCGTCGTCGCGCTGCAGCGCCCATTCCTGCGTACCTACGGTCTCGAGCACGAGGACCGCGATAAGCGAGCCGAGCTGTGCGGCGCGCTTCAGGCCGAGGCCGCGGCTGTGGCCGACGAGGAAGCCGGCACGGAACGCGTCGCCGACACCGGTCGGGTCGGCCTTGGTGTGTTCGGGCACCACATCGACCCGGATGGGCTCTGCGCCCGGTGCCGCGATCTCGACACCCTTCGCACCGAGAGTGGTCACCCGGATGCCGACCTTGCCGGCGATGTCCTCCGCGGACAGCCCGGTCTTCTGGCGCAGGAGGCCCCACTCGTATTCGTTGGTGAACAGGTACGCCGCACCGTCGATTAGCTCGGCGGCCTGAGTTCCATCGAGCAGCGCGAGTTGCTGCGAGGGGTCGGCGGCGAACGGAATGCCCAGGGTCCGGCATTCCTCGGTGTGGCGCAGCATCGCCTGAGGGTCGTTGGCGCCGATCAGGACGAGGTCCATCTCGTTGCCACCGCTGCGCAGCTGCTCGATCGAGATCTCGCGGGCTTCGCTCATCGCACCCGGGTAGAACGAGGCGATCTGCGCCATCGTCTCATCGGTGGTGCAGGAGAACCGCGCGGTGTGGGCGGACTCGGACACCGCGACTCCGCCGCAGTTCACACCGTTGGACTCGAGCCAGCGCCGGTACTCGTCGAAGTCGGCGCCGACCGCGCCGATAAGCAGCGGGGCGCCGCCGAGCTGACCCATCGCGTAGGCGATGTTGCCGCCGACGCCGCCGCGGCGGACGACGAGGTCGTCGACCAGGAAGCTCAGCGAGACGTGCTCGAGCTGATCGGCGAGCAGGGAGTCGGAGAACCGTCCGGGAAACCTCATCAGATGATCTGTCGCGATGGATCCGGAAACGGCAATGGGCACGGGATTACGCCTCTCGATCGGGTTCGATTCATGGGGTATTACCCCCAACCGGCGTCACGTTACCCGCTGGGCAGAACACTCATGCCCGCACTGGGAGGCTTACCATCCACCGCCGCCCGGGTACGCGGCAGGCGGGTACACGACAACGGCGTAGGTGTCGGTAGCCGACACCTACGCCGTTGTTGTCGTCAGGCGAACGATGCGTGATTCAGTTGAAGCTGTCGCCGCACGCGCACGAACCGGTGGCGTTCGGGTTGTCGATCGTGAAGCCCTGCTTCTCGATGGTGTCGACGAAGTCGATCGAGGCGCCCTCGACGTACGGGGCACTCATCCGGTCCACCGCGAGGCTGACGCCGGCGAAGTCGACGATCAGATCGCCATCGAGGTTGCGGTCGTCGAAAAAGAGCTGGTAACGCAGGCCAGCGCATCCGCCGGGCTGAACTGCGATGCGCAGCGAGAGGTCGTCACGACCCTCCTGGTCGAGCAGGGCCTTCGCCTTCGCGGCGGCCGCGTCGGTCAGAGTCACGCCGTGGGTGGCGGTCTCGTTCTGCACAGTCATGGGGTCTCCCTACTGAAAAAGCATGCGTGTTCGTTGCCGTGAACAAGACAACGGTACTCCGACCATCGGTATTCCTTCCATTTCACCCGTCCAAATCACTATGTGATCTTCCTGGTCGCGTCGCCGACGGTCCCGCGGTCGGGCGATTCACGCCGGCCTCGAGACCGGGTTGTGGCGCCGACGCAGTAATCCAATAGCCTGGAAGGGTGAAGCTCTTGGGTCGTGGAAATACCGGCAATTCGGATCAACCTGCCGAGGTGCCGGACGATCAGTCAACGAAATCGACCGGCAAGGGCCGGCCCACCCCCAAGCGAAGCGAGGCCGAGGCCCGCCGCCGCGGCCCGGTCGCGCCCGCGCCGCTCACCGCCAAGGAAGCTCGGGCGCGCCGCAAGGCCGCGCGCGGGACGAAGGAAGACCGCAAGGTTGCTTCCACCGAGCGCCGGGAGGCCGCCGCCGACCGCCGCGCCCGGATGCTCGCCGGCGAGGAGAAGTACCTGCTCCCCCGCGACAAGGGCCCGGTTCGCGGATTGGTGCGCGACATCGTCGACTCGCGTCGCCACCTGCTCGGCCTGTTCATGCCGCTGGCGCTGGTCCTGATCATGAGCATGCTGGCGGTGCCCGCCGTTCAGTCGGTCATCACGCTGACCATGGTCGTCATGATGGCGTTCATGGCCGCCGAGGGCATCCTGCTCGGACGCCGGGTCAACAACCGGGTGCGGGAGAAGTACCCAGACAGCACCGACACCGGTTTCAAGCTCGGCTGGTACGCGTTCGTACGCGCCTCGCAGCTGCGTCGAATGCGCGCTCCGAAGCCGCGCGTCGATGTTGGATCGGCCGTCTGATCCAACCCATCGCGGTCGATCGGCCGCGACTCCCGCACGAATCAGTTGTGCGGGGCACGACGGCTCATGGCGAGCATTTCGGCATCCACGCGGGCGGAGTCACGGTCGAGACCGCTGTAGTAATCCGTCGGGTCGGACCCACGGAAGGTGTTGTAGCGGTAGTTGCCGATCCAGCGCGGTGCTTGCCGACGCCGGTGCCGCATAACGAGCAGACCGGCTTCGATACCCAGCATCAGCAGGATCAAGAGCGTGAAAGTGGTCATGGCAGTAATTTTGCGGCCGCGAAATTACCGCCGAAAGTGGCAGTAAAGCCATAGTGCGAAAAGATTCCGCCAACTAGACTGTCAAGCATGCTGAACAAGGTCGCTGTCGTCCTGATGGAACGCGCGGCAATGTTCGAGTTCGGAGTTGTCTGCGAGGTATTCGGACTCGATCGCAGCGACGAGGGGCTCCCCGCGATC
>NZ_LRRB01000123.1 GCF_001646865.1 Aldersonia kunmingensis
CCGTGTGCCGGAACTGCTGCGCGGCATTCCGGATGCGACCTATGCGGCGGCCCTGCCCGCCCATGTCGGGGTCGCGGTCGCGCGGGATCTGTTGCTGACCGGGCGGCGATTCGATGCGGCCGAGGCGCAGCGCATCGGGTTGATATCGCGGGTCGTTCCGCACGACGATCTCCGGTCTGCGGCACTGACGGCGGCACGAGAAATCCTGCGGACCTCACCCGAGGCTCGGGCACAGACCAAGCGAATGTTGAACGAGCGCTACGGACTCATCGACTACCAGACGATGTTCGGCGCGCTCGCCACCTCCACGGAACCGCGGGAAGGAATGCTCGCGTTCATGGAGAAGCGCGAGCCGAGCTGGATTCCGCCCGATCTGCCCAGCTGATCACCACCGACATTGGGCCCGGAAACTTTTGTCTCCGGACCCAATTCGTCAGTTTGCGACGTGCTGCGCGATGAGGGTCTCGGAACGCTGAACCGTGCCGGTGATCCCGGTGCTGTCCTGTGCTGCCAGTACAACCGCAGCGGCGCCCATCGTTTCCGGTGGTTCGACCATCTCCGGTGGGATCTCCTGGCCACCGCCGGCGGCCTGCCAACCCTCGGTGAGTACCACCCGGGACGGGCTCAGGCAGTTCACCGCGATGTTGTCACCCGAGAGGTCCGTAGCCAGCCCGAGGTAGAGGCGTTCCACCGCGGCCTTGGACACCCAGTAGGCGTTCGACCCACGGTCGGTCATGCCGACTCCGGTCGTTGTGACCGCGATCATCGAGCCACCGCCGCGGGCGCGGAGATGCGGGATGACGGCCTTGGTTACCGAGAACACGCCGGTGAGGTTGACGTCGAGACACAGCTGCCAGCGCTTGAGCGGCGTCGACTCGATCGGGCCGAGCCACAGCACACCGGCGTTGGCGACCAGGATGTCGATGCCGCCGAACTCCGCCACCGTCGCGGTGACGGCGGCGTCGATCGAGTCCTCGTCGGTGACATCACACGGGACGGGGAGTGCCCGGCCGCCGCGCGCGACGATCTTGTCCGCGACGGCGTGAATTGTGCCGGGCACCCGTCCTGCCTGTTCGGTGCGGGCCGCGACGGCGACCGCCGCGCCGGCATCGGCGAGCGCAGTGGCGACCGCGGCACCGATGCCGCGGCTCGCCCCGGCGACGAACGCGACTTTGCCGGCGAGACCGGTCACTTCGGCGGGAACCGCAGGGCGCCGTCGAGGCGGATGACCTCGCCGTTCAGGTAGTCGTTCTCCGCGATCGCGAGAGCGAGCTGGGCGTACTCGGTCGAGCGGCCCATCCGCTTCGGGAACGGCACCTGCTTGCCCCAGTACTCTTCGAGCTGGTCGGCGGCCTTTCCGTAGGCCGGGGTGTTGATCGTGCCCGGCGCGATGCTCACGACCCGGATGCCGAGCGGCGACAGGTCGCGCGCGGCAACAAGCGTCATGCCGACGACGCCGCCCTTGGCCGCCGCGTACGGCAGCTGGCCGACCTGGCCCTCGTACGCCGCGATGGACGCGGTGTTGATGATGACGCCCCGGCCACCCTCTTCGAGCGGTTCCTGCCGAGCGATCGCCGCGGCAGACAGCCGCAGGACATTGAAGGTCCAGTTCAGGTACGACTCGATGGTCTTCTTGAACGAATCGAGCGGCATCGGGCTGCCGTCCTTGCCGACGAGCCGTCCACCACCCGCGGGGCCGCCGTGCGTATCCACAGAGATGCGCAGCGGACCGAGCGACTCGGCCTCGGCGATCGCGGCGTTGACGGAATCCTCGTCGGAGGCGTCGGTGTGCACGTAGCGGATGCCGAGCTCGCTCTCGAGTGCCTTGCCCTTGTCGTCGGCGACGTCGGCGACGACCACCTTCGCGCCGGCAGCGTGCAGGCGCCGCACCGTGGCCTCGCCGAGGCCGCCCGTGCCTCCCACTACGAGCGCGGAAGTGCCACTGATCTCCATAACGATTTCCCTTCTTGCAACGACTGCTCTCGTTCTGAGAGAATCATGTTCTCATGAACATCAGCATGATTCCAGAGATGGCGGCATCGGCCGGAGATCGGGCTGTAGTGACCGCAGATGGCCGTTCCCTGACAGCGGTTGAGCTGCTTGGTCGAGCACTCCGAGCTGCCAAGCGGTTTCAGCAGTACCCGGCGGTGTTGTACCTGGGTACGAACCACCTCGCGTACCCGGTCGCGCTGTTCGGTGCTGCGCTGGCAGGCGTGCCGTTCGTGCCGCTGAACTACCGGCTCGGCGAACAGCAGCTGAATGCTCTGCTTGCGCGGCATGAGGGAGCGTTGGTGCTGCGGCCCGATGACCTCGACGCGCTCGTGGGCGAGGATTCCGCGGCCGACGACGCAGCCGACGAGTTCGAAGCACCGGTGCAGGACGACGATGCGATCGCGGTGATCATCTACACCAGCGGTACGACCTCGGACCCGAAGCCGGCCATCCTTCGCCACCGTCACCTGCTCGCCTACGTGTTCAATACCCTCGAATTCGGCACGGCAGAGGAAACCGACGCGTCGTTGGTAGCGGTACCGCCGTACCACATTGCCGGTCTCACGAACCTGCTGTCGAACCTCTACACGGGCCGCCGGATCGTGTACTTGCCTGGCTTCGACGCGACCACGTGGCTCGACACGGTCCGCGCCGAGCGCGTCACCCACGCCATGATCGTGCCCACCATGCTCGCGCGCCTCGTTGCCGAAATCGGCGACGCCAACGCCGATACGCCCAGCTTGGCCAGCCTCGCCTACGGCGGATCCCGCACGCCGCGCCCGGTTCTCGAACGCGCGCTGCGCTGCTTCCCGGACACCGGATTCGTCAACGCCTACGGCCTAACCGAGACCGCGTCTTCGGTCGCCGTGCTCGGGCCCGACGACCACCGCATCGCGATCGCGTCGAGCGACCCGATGGTGCAAGAGCGGCTCGGGTCTGTCGGGCAGCCGCTGCCCGGTATCGAGATCGTGGTCCGCACCGAAGAAGGGGAGCCGGTTCCGGCGGGGGAGACCGGACTGGTATTCGTGCGCGGCGAGCAGATCTCCGGCGAGTACGGCGCGCGCAGCGTGCTCGACGCCGAAGGTTGGTTCGCCACACGCGATCTCGGCCATCTCGACGAGGAGGGCTACCTCTACATCGAGGGCCGTGCCGACGACACCATCATCCGTGGCGGCGAGAACATCGCGCCCGCCGAGATCGAGGACGTGCTTCTCGACCATGCCGGGATCACCGAAGCCGCCGTGATCGGCGTGCCCGATCCCGAGTGGGGACAGCGGATCGTCGCGGTCCTGGTCGGCGACGTCGACCCCGACGAGATCCGCGAGTTCGCCAAGCAAAAGCTGCGTTCGTCCAAGACGCCGGACCTGATCGTGTTCCGCGACGAACTGCCCAAGACCGAAACCGGAAAACTGTTGCGCCGCGTGCTCGTGGCCGAACTGGAGAACACCAATGCCTGAAGCCGTCATCGTCAATGCCCTGCGGACGCCGATCGGCACTGCGTTCAAGGGGTCACTGCGCGAGACTTCTGCCTATGACCTCGCGAACCACGTTGTGGCCGCGGCCGCCGAAGACCTCGACAAGAGCTTGATCGACGACGTGATCCTCGGCGAGGGATTGCACGGTGGTGGCGTGATCGCCCGCCATGCCGCGATCACCGCCGGGCTCGAGCATGTGCCGGGCCTCGCAAACAACCGGCACTGTGCTGCCGGCCAGGCTGCGGTGCAAAGCGCCGCCGCCAGCATCAAGGCGGGGATGGACCGGCTTGTGATCGCCGGCGGCGTGAACTCCGCCTCTACGATGCCGCGGTCCCGTGTCCGGGTCGGCGAAGAGATGGTGGACTGGATGGCACCCACCCATCCGGACCGGCCCGACGCGCCGAACAGGGACATGTCGATCACCGTCGGCTGGAACGCCGCGCAGAAGGCGAACGTCACCCGCGAGGAGATGGACGCCTGGGCGCTGCGCTCGCACCGGAACGCGATCCGTTCGATCGACGAGGGACGGTTCAAGGAGGAGATCGTCGCGATCGAGACACCCCTCGGAGTGTTCGATACCGATGAGCACCCGCGCCGCGACACGAGCATGGAGCGGCTCGCAGGCCTCAAGGTGCTGCACCCCGAGATCGAAGGCTTCAGCATCACCGCCGGAAACTCCAGTGGCGCCAACGATGCGGCCGCGGTGCTGACGGTCGCGAGCGATGAGCTCGGCCTTCCGGCGCTGGCCACGATCCGCTCGTGGGCCTCTGCCGGCGTGGACCCGGCGATCACCGGACTGGCGCCGGTCGATGCCATCCGTAAGGCACTCAACCGGGGTGGCTACTCGCTCGGCGATGTCGACCTGTTCGAAATCAACGAGGCGTTCGCGGCGATGGTGGTGGCCACCAACCGCATTCTCGGCATCGATCCCGAACTGGTGAACGTGAACGGAAGCGGCTGCTCGCTCGGTCATCCGGTGGCCGCGACTGGTGCGCGCCAGCTGGCCACGCTCGTGTACGAGCTGCGTCGCCGCGGCGGCGGAATCGGTGTCTCGGCGATGTGCGCCGGCGGCGGTATGGGATCCGCGACGGTCATCGAGGTTCACGCTCCGTGACGGTTTCTCGTTGCATAGTGGTTGAGCGATGAGCGTCACCGAACTGATTTCCTCGGCACGGTCGGGTTCGCAACGAGCCGTTGGCAAGCTGCTCAGCCTGGTAGAGGATCCGGAGCGCCGCGAGGAGGTCCTCGCGGCGCTCGACCAGGTACCGGCAAGGGTTGTGGGCATAACCGGACCGCCCGGTGCAGGCAAATCGACGACGGTCGCGGTGCTCGTCGGCGCCTACCGCGCGCGGGGAATGCGGGTGGCGGTACTCGCCGTCGACCCGTCCTCGCCCTACAGCGGCGGCGCTTTGCTCGGCGACCGGATCCGGATGGCAGAACACATCAATGACCCCGATGTGCTGATCCGATCGGTGGCCACGCGCGGACACCTCGGCGGCCTCGCGGCGGTTGTGCCCGCGGCCATCCGGCTGCTCGCGGCGCTGGCCTACGACCTGATCGTGATCGAGACGGTCGGCGTCGGGCAGTCCGAGATCGAGATCGCCGCAGTCGCCAATCCGACGGTGGTGATCCTGAATCCCGGTGCAGGAGACGCGGTTCAGGCCGCGAAGGCAGGCCTGCTCGAGGTTGCCGACCTGCTGGTTGTGAACAAGGCGGATCGCGAGGGTGCCGAGCAAACCGTGCGCGACCTTCGGCAGGAGTCACACGTGCCGATCCTCACCCTGGTCGCCTCGAAGGGGACCGGGGTGCCCGAACTGATCGACGCGATCGAGGCGCATCAGCGGGCGGACACGCCCGAGCGTCGCACTGCCCGGGCGCGGGCCCAGATCCTGTCGCTGGCGCAGTCGCGGCTGCGGACGGATCCGGACCTGGCGCTATTGGCCGCGGCGGTTGCCGAGGGCTCCGACGATCCCTACAGCGCCGCTGCGAAGCTGATCGGCCGCAATGGAGATGGCCCCGCCTGAGGCGGGACGGGTGCCATGGGCCCGCCGGTCGGTTCCCGGCCTCTTACAGACCGAACCGGCCTCAGCCCGTGACGGCAGGCTGCTCCGGCTGCTCGACCCGCCCATCGCCGTAGAGCGCGAAACGCGCAGCCTCGGGCGGATGAACGGGGGCTGATGTCGACCACGGCCAGACGCCGAACTGGGTACGCCGGTAATCGGCGAAGGCCTGGTCGATCTCGGAGGCCGAGTTCATCACGAACGGGCCGTGCGCAACAACCGGTTCGCCGATCTCGGCTCCCTGCAGCAGGAGGCCGGTGACCGGACGTTCGCCGGCACGGATGGTGAGCGGACTCTGCATCGTCTGCTCGTAACCCTGCCCGGATTCCACAGTGGCGCCATCGATATCGAGTCTCGCGCCGTCGCCGTGCAGATAGAGCAGGCGCCGGGTGTCGGGCCGGTTGGTCGCAGGTAGCTCGATCGACGCATGCGGGTCCAGATCGAGGACCCACACTGCGACATCGGCAGCAGGATCCGACGCCCACGAATGACTGGGCGGTGCAAGAGGTTTCACATCACGGAAAGCGCCGGCGATGACCCGGACGGTCGCCTGCGTGCCCGGTTCGCCCTCGTTCAGCACCGGGACGTCTTCGTTCCATTGCATAGTGAATTCAGGGTCGGCCATCTTGTCCCGAGCCGGGAGATTGAGCCAGACCTGATAGATCTCGAACGGGTTGCCGGCATCCTCGCGTAGGAGGGGAAACATTTCCGAGTGGCTGACGCCCCGGCCCGCGGTCACCCATTGCACGTCGCCCGGGCCGTAGCGAGCACTGGCTCCGGTGGAGTCGGCGTGATCGATGATTCCTTCCCGCACGATGGTGATCGTCTCGAAGCCTCGGTGCGGGTGCGCGGGGAATCCCGGCACCTCGTTTCCGTGGTACATGTTCCACCCGGCGGGATTGCCGAAGTCACCTCCGAGCGGTCGGCCACTCAGATCCGCGGCCGGCGCCATCTTCCCGTCGCCTCGCGGATAGTCGTCGTGGTGGTACGCAGCGAACAGGAACGGGCCGATCCCGCGCCACGGTTGGCCGAGGTCGACGACCCGCCCGGTTCGGTTCTGGTCAGTCATCGCCAACTCCTTGGGTCGCGCTGGTCGCGGTCGCGATTCCATGCTCGAACCGAGCGGCATGCTCGGTCCACGCCGGCCAGGAGGCGGCAACACCAGTTTCCAGATTGCGCCAACGGATCGTCGCGATAACCGAGCACAACATGCCCGGATCCGACAATATTCCGGCGAAGGCGCCGCGTATCCGGACGTCGATCATCCCGACCACGCCGCATCGGAGTTGCCGCGCACTGCGCAACGCCGTGGCGTCGGCCAAGTTAGCCGAGTGCGGCGATCACCTGCGGAAGGTCGAGTGTCGTGCAGATTCCCGGCGGTGCGGCAACCACGAGCGCAATCGCGTTCACCGCACGATTCGCGGTGTAACTGGGGGCCATCTCGCTCATGCGCTCCAACGGGACAGGGAAGATCAGGTCCACCTCGAGCGGCGCGTCCCCGTCGACGGAGATATGCCAACCAGTGGTGCCGAGCTCCCAGTCGGCATCGATATCGGTACTGCAGTACCAGTTGGCGCGGAACTGCAGCAACGGCTTGTCGTCCCGGATGCCTATGATCGTGATTCGCTGTGCTGCAACCGTTCCTGCGGGGACAATGCCTGCCGCTATCTGCAGGTCAACCGGAGTAGTAGCGACTTCGCCGCGAGCCTCGATCGAATCGAGCCCCAGGCCGAGTCCGTCGGCGAGCGTATGCAATGACGGGGCAAAACTGTCGCGCACATGCGCGACCCGCCACGCCGCGAAGTCACCCGGTTCGCGACCGAATCCCATGATGTCGAACAGGATTTCGGGGGTGGCGCGCTGGGAAAGGTCCGCGAATTCGTCGATGGCGAGGAAGTCGAGCCGGCGCTGGATCGAGCTGAGCACCATCGGAATGGCCTCGGTGATGAATCCCGGGCTGCTGCCCGTGCTGTGAATACTCGCGCCGCCGAGCTTGCACGCGGCCTCGACGCGCTCGCGCAGTTCCGGGTCCATGCTCGCGGGGTGATGGAACTCGCCGCGGGTGGTCACGATATTCGTGCCGCTCAAAAGAATTCGGCAGATCTCGTCGACATCGAGTGCGCGAGCCATGTACAGCACACAGTCCGCGCCCAGATCGACGAGGCGGTCGATGTCGCGAGTGGCCGCGACACCGACCGGGTCGAGCCCGCACAGCTCGCCGGCGTCACGGCCGTCCTTGTCGTCGGAGTACACGTAGACACCGGCCAGCTCGAGATCTGGGTGCTCGATCACGCCGCGTAGTGCCCGCGTCCCGATGTTTCCGGTCGCCCACTGCACGACGCGCGGCGGTCGACCATCGATCCGGTTGTCCGACAACGAGTTCGACATCGGAATCAGGCCTTCTCCGGCTGCGGCAGGCGCAGCAGCGCTTCCTGTGCGAAGGATGCGACGAGAGTGCCCTCTTCGGTGAGGATGTCGCCGCGTCCGAAGCAGCGCCCGTGCGCAACCAAGGGGCTGTGCTGGCGCAGCAACAGCCATTCGTCGGTCCGGAATGGCCGGTGGAACCAGATGTTGTGCGAGGTGACCGCGGAGAGGAACACAGTGCCGTTGCCGGTCTGATTGAAGCCCTCGACCGGACGCAGCGCGGTGCCGATGAGCGTGAGATCGGTTGCGTAGGAAACCAAAGCGGATGCCAGGTCCGGCTTGACCTCGGGTGTGCGCATCCACAGCTCGAACTCGGGCTCTCCGACCTCGGACGAGTTCAGATCGACGGTGGAGCGGGTGTCCCACGGGATCAGGTCCATGCCGCTGATCCGGTGCTCTTCGCCGAGTACCGCACCGACAGGGGCGACGCTCTGGAGGTCGGGGCCGTCCTCGGCCGCGTGCATCGCGATCGTTGCGCTGGCCGAGACGCTGTCGCCCTGTCGGGCGACCGCCGAGAGCGTCGCGAAGGACCGTCCCTCGTGCTGGCGCGACACCTCGTAGCGCATCGGCTCGGACGTCTTGCCCTCACGGGCGAATAGCACGTGCAGCGACTTGATTGTCTTGCTCGGGCAGGTCAGCTCGGCGGCGCGAACCAGCTGGCCGAGGATCTGACCACCGAAGACGCGGTGATACGGGAGGTCCTGGTTACGCCCCTCGTACACGACGGGCGCGGCCGGATCGTCGGAGTTGGCCGGGTCGGCGGTCAGGTCGAGGCAGGTGAGGAGGTCGCTCCAAAGTTCGGACATGTGCCCGAGTGTAAGCAGGTTTCTCCCCGATTGAGAATAGCGTTCTCGCTAGCTGCCGGAGAACCCGCGAGCGCAGAACGTCCAGACCTCTTCAGCCTCGATCGGATGCACTGTCGCATCGTCGGGAGCGCCGCTGGACTGGGCGATGAACATGACGGTTTGCATCGTCATTGCAGCGATTCGACGTGGGTTGACGTCGGCTCGGAGTTCGCCGGCGGCATGCGCCTTCTCCATAAGTTCGGTGAACAACCCGAGCAGCGGAGTGTGCGCAACTTTGACCTCGGCGGGGTGCGTGATCAGGAGTTGCGGCGCGAAGTCGGTGAACAGCGGCCTGCGTGCAGTCGGGTCCGGACGGCTGAATTCGAAGAGCAATTCGACTGCGACACGGAGTTGGTCGATCGGGTCGTCCTGCCCGTAGGCGGCGGCGCGAATCTGATCCGAGGCGCGGCCGAGCGCGTCCTCGAACAACGCGAGCAGCAGCTCGTGCTTTCCATCGAACTGCAGGTAGAAGCTCCGCAGGGACTGCTTGGACCGGTCGACGACCTCCTGGACCGTGAAGTCCGTGCTGCCCTTTTCGGTGATGATCGCCTGGGCTGCGTCAAGGAAGCGCTGCACGCGCTGCTCGGCTCGGAGCTTCGCGGTGCGAATGGAGCGCTCGACTGCGCGCTGCTTCCAGGCCGGCTCTTCGATCGGCCCGGTCACCGCTGCTCCAGTCGTGTGTCGGATGTGGCGAACATGGGAGCACTGTACCCGAGAGTATGCACGTGTTGTGCTGCTATCTCGGCGATTCCTAACATTTATCGAGACTATTACTTTCCTGATGCGAGAATGATATTCTCCTTCTACGTGTGCACCCCTATTTCTGGGCAAGGAGGCAGGCCGGAATGCTCTTCGAGTTCGACGCCGATCAGCGGCTGTGGCGTGACACCGTTCGTGGTGTAACCGCCAAGGAGTGCCCGGCGACGCTGATCCGATCGGTCGTCGACCACGGCGCCGATCCGAGCCCGCTGTGGAAGACCTACATCGACCTCGGTTGGACTGAGATGACCGACGCCGACACCATCGTCGAGCTCGCGATTGTTCTCGAGGAACTCGGTCGCGCCACCGACCCCACGCCATTCCTTGCGACGATGACGCAATTCGCGCCGTTGGCACCAGAATTCACCAAGCCCGATCAGGCGGGCGCGGCGGTGTTCGAGGGCGTCAGTGCGTCCCGTCAGGGCGGCGAGTGGCTGCTCAACGGCACCGCGCGCTACGTACTCGACGGGGACCGGGCGGATTGCTTCGCTGTTGTCACTGCCGCCGGAGTGTTCGTTGTTCCTGCGGCAGACGTTGCGGCAGTGCGCAGTCCGATCTTCGACCCCGTCCTGCATGTTGCGGAGGTTTCCTTCTCCGGGGTGCGTGTCGGCGCCAACGCACGTAGCTCTGTCGACCCCGAACGTGCGCGGCACCTCGCGCTTGCCGGCCTCGCGCTGACCACCGTCGGTGCGTGCCAACGGATTCTGGACCTCGTCGTCGACCATGTCAGCAATCGGAAGCAGTTCGGTGTGGCGATTGGGTCGTTTCAAGCCGTCAAGCACAAGGCTGCCGATATGCACGTCGCCATCGAGCGGGCCCGGGCACTTGCCTATTTCGCAGCACTCACCATTGCCGAGGACGATCCGCGCCGGCGCGTCGCCGCATCGATGGCGAAAGCCGCTGCAGGCGAGTGCCAGTCGCTGGTGTTCCGGCATGGCCTGCAACTGTTCGGTGCAATGGGATTCACCTGGGAGAACGATCTGCAGTTCGCGCTCAAGCGAGCCAAGATCGGGGAGTTGATGCTCGGTGGGGCAGACGAGCATCGGGCATTGATCGCCAAGGAGTACCGTGCAACTTTCGTTTGATAGCGACGTCGAGGAATTCCGAGCCGAATTCGCGGCCTTCCTCGACGAAAACCTCCCGGCAGAGGCCGAGGCTTCGGCGCAGAGGGCGAAGTCCAGCTCGGACAATCCGGAGTGGGCACGTCGTTGGCAGCGCCTGCAATTCGACAGCGGCTGGCTGCTTCCGGCGAATCCGCCGGAGTTCGGCGGCCGCAACGCGACAATCGTGCAGCAGTTCGTCCATCTCGAGGAACTGTCGCGACGCCGCATCTATCACAGCTTCAACCCGCAGGGCGTCGGCATCATTGCCGCATCGCTGCTCTCTTTCGGTACCGACGAACAGAAGCATCGTTGGGCCGTACCGATTCTGCGCGCCGAGATCACGGCGTCGCTGGGCATGAGCGAGCCCGGCGCTGGGTCGGATCTGGCCTCGCTGCGCACCCGTGCGGTCCTGGAGGGCGACCACTTCGTCGTCAACGGCCAGAAGGTGTGGACGTCGGGCGCCCACGACGCAGACGTGCTGCTGACCTTCGTCCGTACGGATCCGGATGCGCCGAAGCACAAGGGCATCAGCGTGCTGTTGATTCCCACCGACACCCCCGGTATTGAGCGCCGGCCCTTCCCGTCGGTGTGCGCGGCCGACGACATGGATTTCAACGAGGTGTTCTTCACCGATGTTCGGGTGACCGCGGAAAACCTGATCGGAGAGCTCAATCAAGGCTGGAGCGTGGCGAACGGATCGCTCGGCCACGAGCGGACCCTGCTTTGGCTCAGCTACGCCGACCGTATGCAGGAGCTCATCGAGGACTTCTCTCCGGTGACGGCGCTCGACCAGGACCGGTACGCGACGCTCATCATGGACAACCAGGCACTTCGACTGCTCGGCTCGGCAGCGCTTGCGCGCGAGGCCCGCGACGAGCAGGACGTGCCCTCGCTGTCCGTGCTGAAGGTGCTCGGTTCGGAGGGCTCGCAGAATGGTGCCGAATGCGCGCTGAACGCCGCCGGCAGCGATGGTTTGATCTCCCCGGCCCTCACAGCGCCCGATAACCCGTGGAATCTGGATTGGTTCTCCGGCAGTTGGTTCGACCGCTACACCCGGAGTTTCGCGGGCACCATCGCGGGCGGTACATCGGAGATTCAGCGCACGATCATCGCCGAGCGTGTGCTCGGTCTTCCCCGGAGCTAGAGGAGTCCGCTTTGTACATTCTTTATGACGTTGCAGACAAGATTGCGACCATCACGCTGAATCGGCCGGATGCGGCCAATGCGCAGAACGCGGACCTCCTGAATGAACTCGATGCCGCATGGACCCGGGCCGCGGAGGATCCCGAGGTCGCAGTGATCGTGCTTCGCGCCGAGGGCAAGCATTTCTCGGCCGGGCATGACATGCGGGGCGGCGGCGAACCGGTTCCGGACAAGATCACTCTGGAATTGATTTACCAGGCCGAAAGCAAGCGCTACCTCGAGTACTCGCTGCGCTGGCGCAACGTGCCGAAGCCGTCCATCGCGGCTGTCCAGGGCCGTTGTATCGCAGGCGGTTTGCTGCTGTGCTGGCCGTGCGACCTGATCGTTGCCGCCGATGATGCGAAGTTCTCCGATCCCGTCGTGATGATGGGCATCGGTGGCGTCGAGTACCACGGTCACACCTGGGAACTCGGGCCTCGCCTGGCGAAGGAGATCCTGTTCACCGGTCGCGCGCTCACCGCCGACGAAGCCGCCAAGACCGGCATGGTGAACAAGGTGGTGCCGCGTGCCGACCTCGATTCCGAGGTCAGGGCGCTGGCGGAGCAGATCGCCACGATGCCGCGGTTCGGTCTGCGCCAGGCCAAGCGTGCCGTCAACCAAACCCTGGATGTGCAGGGCTTTTACGCCGCGATCCAGTCAGTGTTCGATGTCCATCAGACCGGACACGGCAATGCGTTGAGCGTCAGTGGTTACCCCATTCTGACCAATCTCGACGAGATGAAGGCGGCCATCAAGTAGGTTCCGCATCGAGCGCACAGAGTGAACGAATCTCGACGACATGAGGATTCGCTCGCTCCAGCGCACCTAGCTCAGCAAAAGAGTTCCAAAGTCAAAGGAGACCCCATGCGCGTACCGTTCACCCGGCGAGCCGCTATCGCCGCCAGCATCGTCGCCATCGCGATGGCGCCGCTCGCCGCTTGTAGCAGCGACGACGACAGCTCGTCCGAAAGCTCGACGACCAAGGCGTCTGCGTCCGAGACCACGTCTGCGGCCGAGACCACCACGGCAGCCGCGGCCGGTGGCGCCGCCGCCGACGAGGCGACCACCAAGGCCATCACGGACGCCTACGTGCTCTTCTTCAACGGCCAGACTCCGCCGGCCGAGCGTGCCGCCGTGGTCGAGAACGGCCAGACCTTCCTGCCGGTGCTGGAGGGCATGACCGCCAACCCGCAGGCGATGGGTACGTCGGCAACGGTTGGCGGTGTTTCGTCGGTCGACGCCAACAACGCCAACGTGACCTGGACCCTGAACCTGAACGGCGCGCCGGTGCTGCCGAACCAGACCGGTCAGGCCATCAACGACGCGGGCACCTGGAAGGTCTCCGCGGCCACCTTCTGCGCGCTGCTGGCGATCCAGGGT
>NZ_LRRB01000055.1 GCF_001646865.1 Aldersonia kunmingensis
CGATCGGCCGGAACGTATCGGCACGGTCCGCCGGGAGCGACGCCGCGAAGTCCGTCCGGCACTCCCCCACGTGCTGAGCGAACCGCGACAGCGTCGCCCTGTCCTGCACGACGACGAAGTCCCACGGCTGGGTGTTGCCGACACTGGGAGCCGCGTGGGCCGCCTCGAGCAACCGCACAAGGCGTTCCTCGTCGATGACGTCACCGCTGAACTCGTTGCGGACGTCGCGACGCATCGCGATCGCCTCGTAGACATTCATCGGGATCCTCTTCGATCGGCGGCAATAGCGCTGGACACTAACACCGGCGGGTGGTGCCGAATGCCGCGCATGCTCGCTGTGTCACGATCGCAGACGTGAATACTCGCTGGAACCGAACCGATGCCCCGCGCGGCGCGGAGTACGACGCGCGCTGGACCCGGCTCGCCGCGGCGGGCCAGAACATCCATGGCGAGGCCGACCTGGTCGAGACGCTGCTCGCTGAGATCGGGGGAACCCGCGTCCTCGACGCCGGGTGTGGCACCGGCCGGGTCGGGATCGAATTGCGCGGCCGAGGCTTCGATGTCGTTGGTGTGGACGCCGATCCGGGGATGTTGGAGACGGCGCGTCGGAACGCACCCGAGATCAACTGGATTCACGTCAACCTCTGCGACCTCGATACGCACCTCGGCGAGGAGTTCGACGTCGCGTTGCTGGCCGGCAACGTGATGATCTTCGTCGAACCGGGGACCGAGGCGCGCGTACTACAGCAGGTTTCCAAGCGCTTGACGCCCGGCGGCGTCCTGGTTGCGGGCTTCAAGGTCGATCCCGACCGGCTGACACTCGACGACTACGACCGCTTCGCCGCGGACGCCGGACTCGAGCCGAATACCCGCTGGGCGACCTGGGACCAGGCACCGTTTGCCGGCGGCGACTACGCGGTCTCCGTGCACCGCAAGGGCACGTAGTCGTCACCGCAAATAGCATTAAACGTGCTGTTCAGGGCCTTCACACGCGCGTGACGGGCGCGAACTCGCCCAAGTGACTAAGCTGGCTTCTTCCCCATAATTCGGGGAAACGCTCCGGTGGCCACGCCAGGCCGCCGGGCCTTCCGTAGGGAGGTGCGACCATGTCCGCCGAACCAGTCCCCGCGCCCAAACCCGCCAGGCCCACCGCCGGAACGGGCCACATTCGACTGACCTCCCACACCGGTGGTGTCGGCGCGCCGACCATCCAATGGGGCGCTGCCACCGCCGCCGAGCGCGGGCCGGTGATCGGCACTACCGGCACCCGCGCACATCGCAACGTGATCGGAACCCACAGCGGGTCCTACAGCGTGTACCGCGCACTGGCTGTGGCCGCCGGGGCGTTGTCGCGCGAGCACCGAGCCGACCTCACCAACACCGCACCCACCGACGTCATCGGCCCCTATCCGCAATGGGGCAGCGCGGAGGCGATCGTCAGCATCGACCCCTGGGGTGCGATGGTGGCCGAGACGTTTCCGGCGGAGCTCGCGGCGGCCTGGGATATCCGCCCCACCATCGCGGTGACCAAGGCGCACGTGCTCGTCCCGGAAGTCGTCGATGCAGTGCAGAAGGGACGGCTGAACCCCGACGGCCGCTTCCTGCTCCCCAACGGTGCTGCCCTGGTGACGAAGGCCGCGATCGAGCCGGTGTGGTTCCTGCCCGGCATTGCCGCGCGATTCGGTTGCAGCGAAACCGATTTGCGCCGTGTTCTTTTCGAGGAGACCGGGGGTATGTACCCGGAACTGGTCACCCGGTCCGATCTCGAGGTGTTCCTGCCGCCGATTGGCGGGCAGACCATCTACATCTTCGGTGCACCAAAGGATCTCGCCGACCCCGGCGTGGAGCTGACCGCCCGTGTCCACGACGAATGCAACGGCTCCGACGTGTTCGGATCAGATATCTGCACCTGCCGGCCGTACCTGACGCATGCGATCGAGGAATGCATCGCGGGCGCCCAACGTGGCGGCGTCGGCCTTGTCGCCTACTCGCGCAAGGAAGGGCGCGCACTCGGTGAGGTCACCAAATTCCTCGTCTACAACGCGCGCAAGCGACAGGTCGGCGGAGACACCGCGGATCAGTACTTCGCCCGGACCGAATGCGTTGCCGGCGTACAGGACATGCGGTTCCAGGAGCTCATGCCCGATGTCCTGCACTGGTTGGGTATCACCAAGATTCATCGACTCGTGTCGATGAGCAACATGAAGTACGACGCCATCACCGGATCCGGAATCGAGGTCGGCGAGCGCGTCAATATTCCCGACGATCTCGTCCCGCCGGATGCCCGCGTGGAGATCGACGCCAAAATGGCGGCCGGCTACTTCACGCCCGGACCGGTCCCGGGGATCGACGAGCTCAAGCAGGTCCGCGGCCGAGGGCTGGAGTGATGCGACTCCTCGACAGCGCCGCCGACGTGGACCCGGCGCTTCCCGAAGGTGCTGCCGAGATCCTGCGTAGCACCACCGCAGTGCGCGACCGCGCCGGGCAACTGCTCGCCCGGGCGCGTGCCGGCGAGTCACGTTGGTTGACCGTGTGCGACGACGAGTTGGGCCGTGCCGCAACCGAGGTCGCGACGGTCACGCGTGTCAACTACCCGGATCTCGATGTCCCGTATCACAGCAGGTGGAGGCATTTCGAGGCCGGCGGGATCGACCGGAAGGCCGAACTCGATGCCCGGCTAGGCGATCTCGATTCGGCGGCACGTGCCCGCGCGATGATCGACCTCACCGTCGTCAGCGTTCTCCTCGACGCGGGGGCCGGAGCGGACTGGTCATACCGCGAAGCGTCGAGCGGCCAAAGGTTCGCCCGCTCCGAAGGATTGGGCGTCGCGAGTTGGCACGCGTTCGTGAGCGGCGCCTTCTCGAGCGATCCGGGAAACCCGCTGCAGGTCGATGCGAACGGATTGCGCGCAGTGACCACGGACTCGCTCGCGCGGGCGTTCCAGGTCGGTCCGTCCAACCCGCTGGTGGGACTCGAGGGCCGCGCGGAACTGCTGCACCGCCTCGGGGACGTCATGATCGATCAGTCCGTGTTCGGGACCGATGGCCGGCCGGGCGGACTGTTCGACGCGCTAACCCGGCCCGGGAATTCGGTGGAGGCGACGCAGATTCTCAGTCTGATGCTGGTTGCGTTGTCGGGAATCTGGTTGGCCGCCAACACAATCGGCGACGTGCCATTGGGCGACTGCTGGCGCCATGATGCGGTGTCCGGCCCCGGCTTGACCACGGGTTGGGTTCCGTTCCACAAGCTCTCGCAGTGGCTGACCTACTCTTTGCTCGAACCGCTCCAATGGGCCGGTGTGCGCGTGACCGGTCTCGACGGACTGACCGGACTTCCCGAATACCGCAATGGCGGCCTGCTGTTGGACACGGGCGTCCTACGACTGCGCGATCCTGCCTGGATCGAGCGTCCGTGGGCGGTCGGTGACGAATTGGTGGTCGAGTGGCGCGCACTCACCCTGGCCCTGATCGACGAACTCGCCCCACTCGTCCGCGCCCGGCTCGGCGTTGACACGCAACAGTTTCCGCTGGCGTGTGTTCTCGAGGGTGGCACGTGGGCAGCGGGTCGCGCACTGGCCCAACGATTGCGCGGCGGGACACCGCCGCTCACCGTGACCAGCGACGGCACGGTCTTCTAGAACGGAGACGACGAATGGGTACCGTTCACCTGATCGATCACCCGCTCGTGCAGCACAAGCTCACGCTGATGCGGGACAAGAACACCTCCACCAATAGTTTTCGCCGCCTGCTCGGCGAGATCTCCACGCTGATGGCCTACGAGGTGCTGCGCGATATCCCGATGCACGAGGTCAAGGTCGAGACACCGCTCGAGGTGACCACCACCAATGCGATCGACGGGAAGAAGCTTGTCTTCGCCGCGATCATGCGGGCCGGTGCGGGGTTCCTCGACGGCATGCTGAACGTCGTGCCGGCTGCGCGCGTCGGACATATCGGCTTGTATCGCGAGCCGCGGACGCTCGTCGCCGTCGAGTACTACTTCAAGATGCCGGGCGATCTCGACGAGCGCGACGTGGTGGTGGTCGACCCGATGCTGGCGACCGGCCATTCGGCGATCGCCGCGGTCGAACGCATCAAGGAATGCGCGCCTCGCTCGATCAAATTCGTCTGCCTGCTGACCTGTCCAGAAGGCCTCGAGGCGATGGAGTCAGCGCACCCCGACGTGCCCATCTACACCGCTGCCATCGACCGGGAGCTCGACGAGCACGGGTACATCCGCCCGGGTCTCGGCGATGCCGGTGACCGAATGTTCGGCACCAAGTAGCGCCGAGTCGAATTCAGGCGAATTCGACCGGAATGAGCTCGGTGCGGGCGATCACCCTGTCGCGCTCCGCGGCCAGTTCGGTGCGGCGCGGATCGGCCATGTACGCCTCGTACGCGGCGTCGCTCGCAAAGCGGATCGTCTGAATCTCGACCGGACGCTCGGTGTCGTCGGTGCTGCTGCGGAGGCGCTGTACGAGGTCTCCCCTGTGTTCGGCGAGCAGGGGCAGCACTTTGTCCTCGTAGGCGCTTGCCTCGGCTGCGAGACCGGGACGCGCCCACAGGAGCACGGCAAAGGTTGGGCCGACGCTATTAGTCACGACTCGACGATATCCGTACGGCGCGAGAGCACTGGATCCGGACGGATCGGCAAAATTGGGTCTCGATTCATAGCGGCTGCTATGCGAGTATCCCCCGATGAACACGAGTGCCGGGACCCGCCCACGTGTGGTTGTCGCGGGACTCGGAGACACCGGCGTCCTCACCGCGATCCATCTCGCGCGCGATTTCGACGTGGTCGGTGTCTCCGTGAAGCCGGGGTTGCTCAGCGGACAGGAGCTCGGCACCCGGCTCAGCCGCCCCGAGGCCTGGGCCCGCGACTACTGGATCCCGTTCAAGCTGTTCCGTCGCCTCGACCGCGTGCGGATCATCCACGGCACCCTCACAGGACTCGATCCAGCCGCGCGCAAGGTCACCGTGCGCCGCGAGGACGGCTCGACTGTGCCGGAAGACTATGACGCCCTTGTCATTTCGACGGGGGTGACCAATGGCTTCTGGCGACAACCCACTTTCCAGTCGGCCGACGACATCGATGCCGACCTCCGTGCCTCCCATGATCGGCTCGCGGCGGCGGACACAGTGGTTGTGGTTGGCGGCGGCGCGGCCGCGGTCAGCACTGCCGCCAACGTTGCGGCCTGCTGGCCGGACAAGCGCGTCGATCTGTACTTCCCCGGTGACCGTGCGCTGCCCCACCACCACCCGCGAACCTGGAAGAAAGTGCGGCAGCGTCTCGTCGGTCTGCGTGTCGTACTGCACCCCGGGCATAGAGCGGTGGTGCCCGAAGACTTCGAGTGTGACCGCATCACGAGTGACCTCGTTCGATGGTCCACCGGGCAATCACCTGCCATGGCCAATGCCGTCGTCTGGGCAATCGGGCGCGTGCAGCCGAACACCGAATGGCTGCCGAGCGAACTACTCGACGAGCGCGGGTTCGTACGCGTGCAGCCAACGCTGCAACTTCCCGACCATCCCGAGGTTTTCGCCATCGGCGATGTCGCCGCGACCGACCCGCTTCGCAATTCGGCACGCAATAGAGCGGATCGCCTGCTGGCGCGCAATGTGCTCGCCTCTTTCGCGGACAAGCCGCTGCGCAACTACCGTGCGCGACCGAATCGTTGGGGTTCGGTACTCGGCGTCCAGGACTACGGACTCGAGGTATTCGCGCCCACCGGGCAGCCGTTCCGGTTTCCGGCCTGGTCCATCGATAGCGTGCTGCAGCCGTGGATTGTGCGGCGCGGGATCTACGGCGGAATTCGCCGCTGAGGCGAACCTATTCGTCGCGTCCGGTCTCCATCAGCGATCGCCCCGCGCGTTCGAGAAAGCGCCGCATCGGCGGGTCGGTCGCGAGGTCCGCGGCACGCCGGTAGGCCTCGATCGCGTCGTCACGGCGGCCGTCGCCGGCCAGAAGATGTGCACGCGCCGCCCACGTGGGCTGAAAGCGATCGACGCCAGCCACCTCGAGCGAGTCGAGGTAGGCCAAACCTGTCGATGGACCGTGCGATTCGCCCATCACCACCGCCAATGACACCGCCGCACCCAGAGTCGGCGCGACCTCGAGCAGAGCGCGGTAAAGCATTTCCAGTGCCGCCCAGTCGGTTCGGCCGGTCCGGCGACGATCGCAGTGCACGGATTGGATCGCCGCTTCGAGTTGGAATCGTCCAGGGCGGCCCGAGTCGTGCGCGCGCGACAGCAACTTCTCACCTTCGACGATCAGGTCCTCGTCCCAGCAGTGGGGGTCTTGCAGGTGCACCGGGACGAGCACGTCGTCGACTACCCGCGCAGGCGCGCGGGCGGCCGAGAGCGCGATCAGTGCGTTCAGGCCCAATACCTCTGGGTTGTCGGGAAGCAGTTCGGTCAACGTGCGCGCGAGGTACAGCGCCTCGCCCGACAGCGAATCGCGTTCGGTTACACCGGCAACACCGCGCCAGTCGATCGAGAAGGCCCCGTAGACACATTCGAGCACCGCGTCGAGACGCGCGGGGACGGCATCGGGCGCCGGGATCGTGAAGGCGATCCCCGCATCACGGATGCGGCGCTTGGCCCTCACCAGTCGCTGCGACATGGTCGATGAGGGAATGGCGAACGCCTCCGCAATCTGCTTGGCGTCCAAGCCGAGTACGACCTGCAGCATGAGGGGCGTCCGGATTGTCTGGTCGATCGCCGGGTGCGCGCAGACGAACATCAGCTCGAGTCGCTTGTCCTCCACGAATGCGGGTTCCGTACTCGGCTCGGGATTTTCGGTCATCGCGCGGGTGTCCCCGAGATTCTCATCCAGCGCCACCGAGGTGCGAAAGGCCGCCGAGCGGAACCTGTCGCGCAACCTATTTCGTGCGACGGTGTACAACCACGCCTCCGGATTCCGCGGGATGTCGTCGTGCGTCCAGGTGCGCAACGCCACCTCGATCGCATCGGAAAACGCATCCTCGGCTGCGGCGATGTCACGGGTCGAGGCGGCAAGGCTCGCCAGCAGCCGAGCGTGCGAGCCCTGCGCGACCTCCGCCACCCGCCGGGCAACCTCCGGATCGGTCATCGGTCAGCGCCCGATCAGAGGTGACTACGTCACGCTTCCTCGAGCCGGCACCCTGCCGTCCACTGCCCATCCAGCACATACGTCCCCACAGGCCGCACCTCGATGACGCCGTATTGCGCCGCCGGGCAGCGTTCGGCCCACGCCAACGCGTCATCGAGATCGGGAACCTCGATGACGAAGACCCCTGCGAGCATCTCCTTCGATTCCACAAATGGCCCGTCCTGAACCTTCAGACTGCCTTCGCGGAGCGTGACGGTCGTGGTGGCCGCGCTCGGCACCAGAATGTCGGCGCCGGCCAGCACACCCGCGGCGACGAGGTCGTCGGCGTACTTGCCGAACGCCGCCTGCGTCTCCTGGATAGCCTCGTCGGGGATTTCGCCCGGGGCCGGTTCGCCGTGGTTGAGCAGAAGTGCGTATCGCATCGGAGGCGTCCTTCCATCGGGTCCGGCGTCGCTGGTTCGATCCTTGCATCTGTGCCGGACACCCATATGACGATTTCGATCAGCCTCGATCGACACCCCAACTGTCGGAGTCGATGGCTAGCGTGAGAAATGAGCTATTGAAACATTGGGTCGCTCCGCAGGCTCGCTCCCGCGGGGAAACGTGACAGGGAGGCCGACCATGTCGAATTCACGTACATACCCGCAGGGCGTTCCGTCCTGGATCGATGTTGAACCGGACGATGTCGAGGCCGCGAAAGCCTTCTACGGCGGACTGTTCGGATGGGAGTTCACCCAGGCAACACCGCCGGACGCGTCCTATCGCTACTTCATCGCCCGCGTCTCGGGTGAGGACGCCGCCGGAATCGGCGGGCCGGCCGAGCCGACCGGTGCGGCAACGACGGCGCCATGGCAGACGTATATCGCCGTGGATAACGCCGACACCTTCGGCGACGTCGTTGCGGCGGCCGGCGGCCGGATCGTCACACCCCCCACATCGCCCGGTCCGGCCGGTACCTGGGTGGGTTACGCCGACCCGACCGGCACCGAGTTCCGGGTGTGGCAGGCGGCGCGTCGGCTCGGGGCGCAGATCGCGAACACCCCGGGCGCTTGGAACTTCAGCTTTCTGCACAATAGCGATCCCGAACCCGCAAAAGCGTTCTACCACAAGGTTTTCGGCTGGGAATTCGCCGACCTCAGTGGCACTGCGATGATCCGTCGGCCCGGGTACGGCGAGCATCTCGCCACCACAATCGATCCCGGTATCTACGAGCGCCAGTTTGCCGTCGGTGCGCCGCCCGATTTCGCTGACGCCGTTGGATGGGTAGTGCAGGCGGAGGAGCAACCACATTGGCAGGTGAGTTTCACCGTCGCGGACCGCGACGATTCCGCTGCCACTGCGGAACGTTTCGGCGGCAAGGTTGTGTCGACTACAGACACCGAGTGGACGCGCGACGCGGTCATCCACGATCCGCAGGGAGCGGTCTTCACTGTCAGCGAGTTCACGCCGCCCTCCTGAGCGGACGCAAGCCGGCTCAGGGTGAGGGGGTAAACCAGCCCGTCGGCGATGGCGCGGCGCCTGCTGCCATGCGCGGCGCGTACTGATCGAAAAAGATCCGGGCGTTGAGTTCGCGGCGGCTCCGCACGCCCGCCTTCTCGAAGATCGACTTCAGGTAGTCCTGCACGGTGTATGCGGACAGGTGCAGGGTGGACGCGATTTCGGCGGTGCTCACGCCCTGCAACACCATTTGCACGACAGCCTGCTCACGCGGTGTCAGCCCGTACGCGGCGACGACCAGCGGAATCACGTCAGGCGGACGTGCCTCCTCGATGGTCAGCACGACGTTGGTCGATGACCCGTCCGGCGACATCAGCGGCGACGCGTGCGCAACCAGCCAGCCGCCCGAGCGGGTCCGCAGCCGCATGCGCGGGATCCTGTCGTGCCGGCCGAGCGCGAAGGCTCGGGTAGAGCCCACGAGAGCTCGCAGCGGGAAGGGCAGCGCCGAGTTTCCGATCCTTCCGCCGAGTTCTTCGATACGCGGTTCGGCACCGATGCTTGCCTGCACGATGTTGTCGCTGCCGTCGACCACGATCACTGCCGGCCCCATGCTCGCCGAGACACTGGCGACGCTGCCCACGACGAGTCCGGCGCGGAAGCCGCGGGCCAGCACTGGCGCGATCGAACTGACGAAGGACATCTCGGCGGGGGTGAAGGCCGACTTGGTGCCATCGCGAAAGAGTGCGATGAAGCCCCACGTCGCGTCGTCCGCGCGCAGCGCCACCCGCATCTCGTCATCGAAATCGAAATGCCGCTTGTAGAACTCGGTGTGGCGGGCGGACTGCTCGGGCTTCCCGTTGGTCTCCAGCTGTGTGGTCGTGACGCCGCCGGGCCGGTCCACGGTGGACTGGAAATTCCACGCTTCGTCCGACTCGTACTCCCAAAACGCCCACTCGTCGTCCTGATCGTCGCCCAATCCACCCCACTTGAGCCCACCGGTGACGAGTTCCGTGGCGGGATCCACCGGGGCCAGGCAGGCCGCGGAGAACGGCACGGCCTGGTTCAACACCTCGGCGGCTGCAGTGCTGAAGGTGTTCATGTCGAGTCCGGTGGTCGACAGCGATTCCAACCGTGACCTGGTCCGATCCACAGACAAACTGGACATTTCCGAATTATGCGCCAGCCGTGCGGTCAGCGATACCCCAGAAACCTGGGGGTGCAAGTCCCCAGACAACTGGGATGTTGTCCCGAGCGATCCGGCGCGACGGTTGTGCCATGACCACGACAACGAACCCAGTCCGGATCAACCCCACGACGTGGAACGCGCCCTACGGCTTCGACCAGGGTCAGCTCCGCACGCAGATCGCACAGTTGCTGACCATCGCGGGCCAGGGACCCACCGATGAGAACGGTGCACTGCTGCATGAGGGCGATACGTGCGCCCAGCTCGCACTCGCCATGCACAACGTCGAAACCGTCCTCGCGGCCGGCGGCATGGATCTCGGCGACGTCGTCCGAATGACCGTCTATACGACCGATTTCGACGCCACCCTCGCCGGCTACGGCGCGGTCGTCGAGCGTCTCGCCGCCGCCGGCGCGACTCCCCCCGCCACTCTCGTCGGCGTCACCCGCCTCTCACTGCCGGGCATGACAGTCGAAATCGAAGTCACCGCAGCCCGCTGACCCTAACGAGCAATTCCGCGTCACCCACCCCAAGAACAGGAGCAAACAATGACTGCGTCCGCTAAACCGCTCGCCCTTCCCACCACGATCCGTGGCGCGGTGCTGACCCCCACAAGCCCGGGCTACGCCGAGCAGGTCGCCGGATTCAACCTCGCGCACCAGCCCTGCCCGATCGTGGCGATCGTGCCCGAATCCGAGGCGGACGTCGCAGCCGCGGTGCGGTGGGCCACCGAATCCGGGCTGCGAGTGACGGTGCAGGCGACCGGCCACGGACTGACCGGCGATCTGGCCGACACCGTGCTGATCTCCACCCGCCTCCTGGACGGTGTCGCGATCGACGCCGAGCAGCAGTCCGCGCGCGTCGGCGCGGGCGCGCGCTGGCGGGCGGTAATCGACGCGGCGGCACCGTTCGGTCTTGCCCCGCTCAATGGATCGTCTTCGAGTGTCGGTGTTGTCGGCTACACACTCGGCGGCGGTCTGGGCCTGATGGCGCGTAAGTACGGATTCGCGGCCGACCATGTCCGCTCTTTCCGGATCGTCACCGCCGACGGTGAGATCCGCGTCGTAGACGCGCAGCATGAGCCGGACCTGTATTGGGCTGTGCTCGGCGGCAAGACCGGCTTCGGGATCGTCACCGAGATCGAGTTCGATCTGGTTCCGGTCGCGGGCTACTTCGGCGGCGGAATCTTCTTCCCCGGAACCGAAGCCGCGGCCGTGCTCGAGGCGTGGCGTGAGTGGACACCCCAGCTGCCCACCGAGGCCAGCACCTCGATTTCGCTGCTGCGCCTGCCGCCGGACCCGCAGCTGCCGCCCCCACTGCAGGGCCAGTTCGTCGTCCATCTGCGCTACACCGATATCGGCGACCCTGCCGACGCCGACGCCCGCCTGGCGCCGATGCGCTCGGTCGCGCCGATCGTGATGGACATGGTCTCCGAGATGCCCTATCCGGCAATCGATTCCGTTCACATGGATCCGCCCATGCCGGTTCCCGCCTGGTCTCGTGGACTCGCGCTGTCCGAGTTCTCATCCGATGCAGTGACAGCGCTCGTCGACACCGTTGGTGCAGAGTCGGGAACGTCGTTGATGCTGGCCGAGGTGCGCCTGCTCGGTGGCGCTGTCCGGCAGCCGGCCGCCAACTGTGTTCCCGGCCGTGATGCCGCATTCGCCGTGCACGCCATCGGCGTGCCTGCGCCGGAGATCGCAGAGGCCGTCGCGCGGGATCTCGAGGCGGTGCTCGCGAGCCTGCGGCCGTGGAAGTCCGGTGGCTTGGTCAATTTCGTCGGTCACGCGAGCGCCGAGGAGCTGCGCAGCCTGTGGTCCGAGGCGGATCTCGACCGACTGCGGTCAACCGCTCGCCGTGTCGATCCGACCGGGACTTTCGGCGCCGAGGATGTCTTCGGCAGCTGAGCCCGAGACGACCTCGCGCCGCTCTTATCGGAGCGGCGCGAGGTCACGCGCGGTCAGCGGAACGTTAGCTTCAGGTACTCGACGAGATCCTCGAATGTCAACGAGCGACTCGCGAATCCGAGGTAACCATCCGGGCGGACGACGAAGATACTTGTGCCCGATACGGTGTAGGTCTGCGCAAACTCGCCGGCGGCGTCCCGAACCAGCGGAAGCAGCGTGGTGCCGACTTCGGCCTGCGGCGCCGCGATCAGGTAGGCCTCGAGATGGCCGTTCGCGAGACCGGCGGCCGCTGCGGCGACCCGCTCGATTTCGTCGAGTTCGTCCGCGCTCGTTGCCGTTCCCACATACACCAGCAAGGTGTGGTCCAGCCGGCCGAACAGGTCGAAGAGCCGGATCGGGAAGTTCACGACCTCGCGATTCAGACCGAATGCATCCGGCGCTCGCTGGCCTGCGTGGATACCGGATTCGCCGCCATCACCGCCGAGGACCGGACTGCCCGCGTAGTCGATGAGTAGTTGTGCCTCACGACGCACGACATAGTTCGGGTCGTTGGAGTCGGAACCAATACCCTCGCGCGCATCGCGGACCGTTCGCCCAACGACCTCCTCCCCGACCGGTCGACGCTCAGCGTCGTAGCTCTCGAGCAGGCCAGGGGCCGCGTGACCCTGCACTGCCAGCGCGAGTTTCCACGCGAGGTTGTGCGAATCCTGGATTCCGGTGTTCATGCCCTGGGCTCCGGTTGGCGGATGGATATGCGCCGCGTCGCCGGCCACGAAGACCCGGCCACGGCCATACGCGTCGACGATGCGGTGGCTGATCCGAAATACCGAGGACCACCGCAGATTCGACGCGCGGGTCGGTTCGGGCGCCATCCGATCGAACACGGCCTGGATATGCGCAAGGGTCGGCTTGCGCTCGCCTTCGAAACCGTGCGCGACCGCGTCCTTCGACGCAGGTGGCGCGGACGCCAGATCCTCCGGCACGAGCATCGACACGCGGTAGCGCTTACGCCCCGGTAGCGGGATGGCGACGAGAATGTCGTCGACCGCGCCATCGGTCTGGTGCGTCGCACGAATGCCGTAACCGCGTGGTTGCGTCCAGTCCACCTCGACATCGCCGAGCATGTACTGCTCCTCGAAGGCGGCGCCCTCGAACGACAGACCGAGCGTCTTACGCACCACGCTGTGCGCGCCATCGCAGCCGACGAGGTACTGCGCATGCACAGTTTCCTCGCCGACCGGACCGGACAGCGTCGCGATGACCTCCGAATCGCGTTCCTTGAAGGTGTCGAGCCGTAAGCCCCGCTCGATAACCCCACCGAGTGCGTGCAACCGCTCACGGAGAATCCGCTCGGTTGCGTATTGCGGGAGGCCGATGAACTGGAACGGCACGTCGGCGGGCACGACGATGTCCATCCGGCCGACCTCGGTGCCGTTCACGTACATGATCTGGCCCCGGATCTGGACGGATGCGTCGAGTACTTGCCGCAAGACGCCCATGCCCTCGAAGACTTCGAGGGTGCGAGGTTGCACACCAATGGC
>NZ_LRRB01000254.1 GCF_001646865.1 Aldersonia kunmingensis
GAGCTTCACCGGCTCCACGGCGGTCGGCAAGCTGCTGCTGCGCCAGGCCGCGACGACGGTGATGCGCACGTCCATGGAGCTCGGCGGGAACGCACCGTTCGTGGTGTGCGCGGACGCCGATATCGACCGCGCGGTTGACGGTGCGATGCTCGCCAAGCTGCGCAACATGGGCGAGGCATGCACCGCGGCCAATCGCTTCTTCGTGCACCGCAGCGTCGCGACGGAGTTTGCTGAAAAGCTTGCTGAGCGGATGCGCGCGCTGACCGTTGGCGATGGGGCTGCGGTGGGCACCGATATCGGACCGCTGATCGACCGCGCGGGCCTCGAGAAGGTCGCGGGCCTCGTCGACGACGCAACGCGGAGCGGCGCGCGGGTGCTGACCGGCGGCGCACCGCTCGACGGCGCGGGGTACTTCTTCCCGCCGACCGTGCTCACCGAGGTTGGCCCGGACGCGGAACTCATGCGCACCGAGATCTTCGGCCCCGTCGCGGCGATCTCGGTGTTCGACGATGAGGACGCGGTAATCGCGGCAGCGAACGATACCGAGTGGGGGCTGGTCGGCTACATCTACACGCAGGACATCGACCGCGCCTTCCGCCTGAGCGAGGAGCTCGAGGTCGGGATGGTCGGGCTCAACGCGGGCATCGTGTCGAATGTGGCGGCGCCGTTCGGTGGAGTGAAGCAGTCGGGCCTGGGGCGTGAGGGCGGCAAGGTCGGGATCGACGAGTACCTCGAGTACAAGTACCTCGCGATTCCGCGAACCTAGGAGACCAGTGATGACCAGGCGCCTCACCCCGCTCAATGCGCGGCAGACCTCGGTGGTGATCGCGGATCGGCTGCGTGAGCGGATTCTCGACGGCACGTATGCGCCGGGGGAGCAGCTGTCGGAGGCGAATCTGGCCGAGCAACTGGCTATTTCGCGGGGGCCGGTGCGCGAGGCGCTGCAGCGTCTCGCGCAGGAGGGGCTGCTGGTCAGCCATCGCAATCGCGGGGTGTTCGTTGTCGAGCTGACGCCCGGCGATGTCGCGGAGATCTATACCGCGCGCGAGGCCATCGAATTGGCCGCGGCGCGAATGGTTTTGGACGGAAACCCGGCACTGCGTGGGTCCGCCGTGAGTCGGCTCGCGCGCATCGTCGCGACGATGCCCGCACTGATCGAGGCGGGGGACTGGCGGGCGCTGGCGAAGCGGGACCTCGAGTTCCACGCAACCCTGGTGGAAGCGGCCGGCAATTCGCGGCTGGTACGGATCTACTCGACGCTCGCCGCCGAGTCGCGGATCTGCATGGTCCACCTCGAACGTGCCTACCACCGTCCAGAGGCGCTGGCCGAGGAGCATCAACACCTGGTCGACGTGCTCGAGACGGGGACCTGGGAGGTACTCGCCGACGCGATTCGGACCCATTTGTCCACGGCCGTAGACGATCTCACGACGCTGATGGCGGAGCGGGAACTCGCGGGACAACCATGACCCGTCCCGTCGTCGCCGTCCTGCACGCGGAGCACCGCCCGGCCGGGCTCGATGAGCTGGCCGCCGAGATCCGGTACGCGACGACGGACACGCTCCGCGAGCAGCTGCCCGGGGCCGACGTACTACTGGTGTGGGACTTCTTCTCCGGTGCGCTGCGCGACTGCTGGGATGTCGCCGAGGCGCTGAAGTGGGTGCACGTCGCGTCCGCCGGGGTCGACACGCTGTTGTTCGGTGATCTGGTGGAATCCAATGTGGTCGTGACGAATTCGCGCGGCATCTTCGATCGTCCGATCGCCGAGTACGTGCTCGCGAGCATTCTCGCCTTCGCCAAGGACCTGCCCACCTCGGCGCGGTTGCAGCGCGAGCGCACCTGGCGGCACCGGGAGACCGAGCTGATCACCGGGACTCGTGCACTCATTGTCGGTACCGGCGCGATCGGCCGCGAGACCGCGCGACTGCTGCGTGCGGTGGGGATCGACGTTGCCGGTGCGGGAAGGCGAACGCGCACCGGCGATCCGGATTTCGGTGTAGTGCACGACAGTTCGGAGCTGAGTGCCGTTGTCCCCGAAGTGGACTACCTCGTGCTGCTCGCACCGCTGACCGACAAGACCCGCGGGCTCATCGGCGCGAAGGTCCTTTCGGCGCTGCCCCAGACCGCCCGGGTGATCAATGTCGGCCGCGGCGAACTCGTCGTCACCGATGACCTGGTGGCCGCGCTGCAGAGCGGCGAGATCGCTGGTGCCGCCCTGGATGTCTTCGACACCGAACCGCTGCCGCCCGAACATCCGCTCTGGGCTATGGAGAACGTGCTCATCTCGCCGCACCTGAGCGGTGACGCAATCGGCTGGCGTGACCGGCTCGAGCGGTTGTTCGTCGACAACTTTGAGCGGTATGCCGTGGGGACTGAACTGCTCAACGTGGTGGACAAGCGGAGCGGTTACGTCCACTGAACGCGCTGTGCTCGGATCGCGCTGTGTTACCGCCGTATTACCCCGGTCCGGAGTGAATGGAAGCGTTCACCCCGTCTAACGCAACAAATCTTCCGTTCACACCGCAATGGCGTCCCGGAACAGTCGCCCGAGACCGACGCGGTGCACCGGCGCCTGCACGAGCCGCAGCGCCTCCCACACGGTCACCTGATTCGCGGTGAGCACCGGCTTGCCGAGGCGCTGCTCGAGTAGTTCGAGATGTGCGGCCGTGTGGAACGCGGTGTCGGGCAACAGGACAGCTTCGGCCGCGTCATCGTCACCGGCAACAGCGATATCCAATAGGCGCTGCGCGCTCAGCGTGCCGACCTCGGCAGCAGTGACGATCTCGTGGCTGCTCATCTGCACGACCTCGACGGCGGCGGCGCCGAGGAAGTCCGCGAAAAGCGTTGCCACATCGGCCGGATACGTCGCGGCGACGGCCACGCGGCGCAGTTCGAGTGCCCGCAGCGCGTGGACGAAGGCCAGGGATGTGCTCGATGCAGGCACACCGGTATGCGCCGCAAGCGCACGCACCTGCTCGTGCGCGCCGTCCCAGCCGTAGGCGAAGCTACCGCTGGTACACGCCCACATGACCGCGTCTATTGCCTTGTCCCGCAATGCATCCGCACCGGCGGCGAGGGTTTCGGGGCGGCCCCAGTCGAGGAGCGCGTCGAGCCGATGCGCGTCCTCGTTCATCACGGTGTGCTGTACCGGGAGCGTCACGTCGCCGCCGAGTAGTGCCTCGAAATGTGGGTAATCGTCCTCTGCGGAGAAGCCGGGGTAGAGGATGCCGATTGCGGGTTCGTGCGTGCTCATGCGCCTCCTCGTGCGTGACCGTAGGATTGTCAACAATCTACACTTTGCAGGACTTCGGCGAATCCGGAAAGGGCGTCCATGACCCGGTACATCGACATCTCCCTGACCAAACGCGGCGTCACCTGCGTGGCGGAACTGCACGACGATCTCGCGCCGCGCACCTGTGCCGCAGTCTGGGATGCGTTACCGCAGGAAGCGGGCGCGTTCCATGCGAAGTACGCGCGAAACGAGATCTACACGCTGGTGGACGCCTTCGCTGACCCCGAGCCGGGGCCGGAGAATCCCACGATCACCCCGATTCCCGGTGACGTCATGTACTTCACGTTCGCGCCCTGGCAACTCACACCCAAGTCGCACGGCTACGGCGGAACCGCCGCGCCGAAGATCGACCTCGCGCTGTTTTACGAGCGCAACAACCTGTTGCTCAACCCGGATTTCGGCTTCGTGCCGGGAAATGTGTTCGCAACGATCGTGCGCGGCCTCGATGAGATCGCCGCGGCCGCACAGGATCTATGGCTACGCGGGGTGGAGGGCGAAACGCTGCGCTTCGAGCGCCGCGAGGGTGGCCTTTGACGGGCTCCTCCGGCGGCGATGCCAGGTGTCGAGGAACAGCCGCTGCTTGATGTCCGGCTGCTTAAGCGCGGCGGCGCGCAGTGCGGCCCAGATCGACACCTGATTCGCGGTGAGAACAGGCTTGCCGAGCTCGGCCTCCAGCTCGCGAATGAGCCCGTAGGTGCGCAGGTTCGTGCAGCTGATGAACACCGCGTCGGCGTCGCGATGGTCGGCCGCGACGACGAGGTCGTGGACGCGCTGTTCGGAGACCTGCCAGATCCGTTCTGCGCACCCCAGTCCGAGGCTGTTGACGACCCTGACGCCACTCTCGTTGAGGAAGCCGTGCAGGCGGGCGGTGACGCTGTCGAGGTATGGCGTCGCCAGCGCGATGCGACGGACGTTGAGGGCATCGCACGCCTGCACGAGCGCACCGGCGGTTGTCACCGTGGCCGGCGCACCCGACTCGGCCATCACCCGATGCATTTGCCGCTCGCCGTCGACGCCGCGAACGAAGCTGCCGGACGTGCACAGGTACACGACGGCCGCAGGTTCAGTGGTGAGCAATTGCCGGGTGGCGTTGCGGATCGTCGACTCGTCACTGATCGATTCGGCCATCGCCACAGTTGAGGGGAGCCCGAGCTGTGGAGTACGGGTGACCAGCAGCGATACGCGCTTGGGCGTCCATTTCCAGATCTCGCGGTCGAGCGCAAAATCGTACGGAACGATGACCCCCAAGTAGGTCTGATCCATGGGTTCACCCCTCGGCGTGGATTGTCAACAGTCTACGATCCGGTTCGACGCTGAACCATCCACGTCGATTGTGCTGCTGTTATGAAAGGTGACTGGCCTTTGGGCGTTTCATCTGCGTAAATCCTCGCGCGATACACCCGCGCCGTGCCGACAGCATCAGTGTGCGACCTCGCGTGCCTTCCCGCCAAGACCACGCGCCGAATTCTTTGATCCGTGATGTGGACGCTGCCGCCGCCCCGCCACTAGATTGTTGACAATCTGCGATCCGAAGGGGTGATGACCGTGCCCGAGCTGCCAGCCGACCTCGCCGACTGGACCGCGACCCAGCTCGTCGACGCGTACCGGCAGCGCGATGTCTCGCCCATCGAGGCGACACGTGCCGTGCTCGACCGAATCGACAAGGCGGACCCGGCACTGAACGCGTTCACCTTGACCGCTCGCGATGCCGCGCTCGATGCCGCGCGCGAATCGGAAGAGCGCTGGCAGCGAGGCGTGCCTTTCGGCCTCATCGACGGGATCCCTACGTCAATCAAAGACCTGTTGCTCACCCGTGGCTGGCCTACCCTTCGCGGATCGAAAAGCATCAATCCGGAACAAGATTGGCCCGACGACTCGCCCGCGGTCGCGCGACTCCGCGAGAGCGGTGCGGTCCTGGTCGGGAAAACGACCACTCCTGAGATCGGTTGGAAGGGCGTCACGGACAACCCGCTAACGGGGATCACCCGCAACCCGTGGGATCCCGCCCGCACCAGCGGGGGTTCGAGCGGTGGCGCCGCGGCAGCGGTTGCGGCCGGGATGGGCCCGCTCGCCGTGGGTACAGATGGCGGCGGCTCAGTGCGCATCCCCGGCAGCTTCTGCGGCATCGTCGGTTTCAAGGCCACTTACGGCACCGTCCCGAACTACCCGCCAAGCCCCTTCGGCACCCTGGCCCACGTCGGGCCGATGACGCGCACAGTGGCCGACACGGCGCTGATGCTCGACGTCATAACCGGTTTCGACTCGCGCGATTGGTCCGCGCTCGCGACCCCGACCGCGCCCTTCCGGTTCGGGCTCGACGCTCCGCTCACCGGCCTGCGCGTGGCGTTCAGTGTGGATCTCGGCCATGCGACGGTCGATCTGGAGGTCGCCGAGACCGTCGCGCGCGCTGTGGAGGTGCTTGCCGGGCTAGGCGCCGACGTTGAAACAGTGGAGCCGGGATTCGACGACCCGCTGTGGGCCTTCGAATGCCTGTGGATGTCGGGTGCGGCGAAGGCCACCGAGCACCTCACCGACGCGCAACGCGCCGAACTCGACCCCGAGCTGGCAAAGGCCTGCGACCGGGGCCTCTCCTACAGCGCCCAGGACTATCTCGAAGCGATGCGGCAACGGATGGCGCTCGGTGTTCACATGGGCGCTTTCCACGAGCGTTACGACCTGCTGGTGACCCCGACGATGCCGATCGTCGCCTTCGACGCCGGCCGCAACGTACCGGTCGGATCAAGCGCGCAATGGTGGACCGGCTGGACGCCGTTCACCTACCCGTTCAACCTCACCCAGCAGCCCGCGATCACCGTCCCGTGCGGCTTTTCCGAGGCAGGGCTGCCGGTCGGGCTGCAGATCGTCGGGCCTCGGCATTCCGATATGCGCGTGTTGAACGCCGCCAAGGCCTATGAGGACGCGACGAACTGGTGGCGCTGGCGGCCTGCGTCGTAGCCGGCGGAGGTCCGTCTGCGTGGAACCCGGCGGGTGTCGGCTGCGTCTTACTACTCGTAGCTGTCG
Source organism: Aldersonia kunmingensis (assembly GCF_001646865.1). Lineage (GTDB taxonomy): Bacteria > Actinomycetota > Actinomycetes > Mycobacteriales > Mycobacteriaceae > Aldersonia > Aldersonia kunmingensis. The sequence goes on from NZ_LRRB01000254.1 coordinate 6,314, forward strand.
GTCGGGACGGGGGTCGCTCGAGTGCTGGATGACGCGCAGAACGGGCTGAAGAGCCTGCAGGATGCGGTGGGTAGCGGGGCGTTAAGGGTCGACCACGGTGCGGCCGAGCGGGTGGCGCAGCATTTGGATGTGTTGGCGGAGAGTGTGAAACGCCAAGCCGCCGAGATGGGTCGCGCCGGTAGCACGCACAGCGGATTCGGGACGTTCGACTCAGGGGCGCAATTACACGACGGGTTCGAAGCCAAAATGCTGGCGGCCGTCAATCAACTGGATGCATACGCGACGGTTGTGACAAACATGTCTGCTGCAGTGCGACAGGCGGGCACCGCGTACTCCGATCAGGACCACGCGAATCAAGGCGCAATCAACACGGCTGAGGACGGCTTGTCGTGAAATTCTCGTGGACCATGATGATTCCTGCATTGGCTGCGTGCGCCGCGCTGTGCTCGTGTGCTTCGAACAACGACGCGGAGGCACCGTCACAACCTGTGTCGACCGCGACGACCAGTGTCGTGCCATCAAAGCTGGCTGCACCCGCCTTACCAGCAGGTCAGCGGGCGATCACGCTCGACCCGTGCCTGGATATCGATGATTCCATCCTGCAGTCTGTGGGCTTAGACCCAGGCAGCAAGAAGCGAGTGGACTCGGTTGGCGACCCGAATTCGTACTTCAGTTGCGATCTCGACAGCCCGCTCGTGTACGTGACGCTAGTTTCCGACAACCAGGCGTTTGATGAAATGCGAGCGAACGATCACCAGTCGCGAGCGGCCCGAAACCTGCCTCCCGCAACGGATACCGCGATCAACGGGCGCGATGTCTTTGTTGGAATGAATCGGATTCATCAGAGCGCCTGCACGGTCACTTTACGAACCGGCTTCGGATTCTCCGCCGTTGATGTGTCGCCAACTCTCGCGGCGGAACGCGAGGCGGGTTTTGACGCCTGCACGGAAGCTACTCGTATCGCAACAGCTCTCGAGCCGTCGCTGCCCAAGGGGGATTGAGTGTCGCAGCCACTTACCTTTCTGCCCGAGCCCATTCGGCGCGAGGTTCAAGCGCAGGGCTCTCAGCAGCACGCCACCGATCTGGCCAACGGGCGCGCCGCGCGCGAGACAGGCGTGGAAGGTGCGGAGCCGAATTACGTGACGGAACTAGAAGCCTTCGCCTCGTTCAGCCACGAAGAGATCTACCGCCACGTGCAGACCATGAATCCGGGCACATTGAATGCGGCAGCAAAGCAGTGGTTTGAGGCCGCATCCGGATTCTCCGGTGCGGTGACCGGCGGCGTCATGGCCGCGCTCGCGGCGCTCGATCGCAGCTGGGAAGGAACAACTGCGGAGAAGATCAGCGACGCTATCAGTTCGCTTTCCAAACAAGCTAGCCAGACCCACGACGTAATGACCTCCGTCATCTCCCGACTGAAGCAAGCCGGCTACGCCGCTGAAGCACTGAAAGCAGCAGTCCCACCACCCGAGCCGCCCGTGTCGGTTGCCGAAACCGCGTTGGCGATCATCAGCCCGACCGCCGCCATCGATGTGAAGCAGGCCGAGGAGCGCAGGGAAGCCGCTCGTCAGGAAGCTATTCGGGCGATGGACAGCATCTACGTCACCACCATGAAACCCGTGGGCGATGCCGTTCCCTCGTTCTTTGCCCCGACCGACCCGACCTCTGGCGGAACTGGCAATGGCACCGGCAGTGGCGGCGGTGGTGGAATGGGATCGTTCGGCAGCAGCGGCACGTCGGGCGACGGCGGCGAGACGTCGTCAGCGACCGAAGATCTCGCCTCCGATGGCTCGTCATCGGAAACCGCTGCGGGACAATCGGCTTCATCTGAAACCCGCGCTACGAGCGCGGAATCCGGCTCTAGTTCCATGACCTCACCCGCGAACTCGAGCGCCGATGGTTCGACTGCCGCCAGCAGCTATGGCTCGGGCGCCAACGGAAGTGGTTCGGGCTCAGGCGGTTCCGGCGGTGGCGGTTTCCTGGGCGGCAGTGCCGGTGCGCGGCGCGATGAGCGCAAGCGTGAGGGAACCGATGGCTTGACCGGCCTCGGCGTGGGTGCGCTCGGCGGCGCGATGGCAGGTGCGGTCGCGGCGGGCGGCGACTCCATGCGCCCCGGAATGAGTGTCGCTGCGGCGGCCAAGGGTGGGATGTCGACCGGCATGATGCCGGGCGGGCATCGCGGTAAGGGTGAGGACGACAAGGAGCACGAGACTCCGTCCTACCTGGTCAACGCGGACAACGGCAGTGAGCTAATCGGCGATCTCTCGCCGACGGCCCCGCCGGTGATCGGTGCGTGGGGTCAGGCGTGAAATGGACCTTTACGCCCGACCAATTCTCCTATGCATGGGAATTGGTAGACGCCAATCACCTTCCGTATCCGTTGCAGGTGCGCCCGTCCGCGAGGACGGAATCCGAGCGAGATGCGCATCTGCGTGAGCTGAAGCCTTGGCGCGCAGGCGCAGTCGACGGTGATCTGCAGGTTGCCCTCGGTCTGCTCGCGCGATCGCCGATCCGCTTGACGGCGTTCGGAACCGACGATCTGGCGGAGGTCCGAATTCTGGGTGCAGCGTCCGGCCCGACCGCGACGGTAGTGAGTCAGCGAGTTGACCAGTCAGGTCTGCATCTGTGGCTCGGTCTGCGAGACGAGCTGGTCGACCGCTTCGTCGAGCAGCTCCCCGATCGGCCGGCGGGCTCGGAACCCCCTCGCACTGCGCTACTTTCGGATGTGAAGAGTGAGCCCGAGAATGGGATGCTGTCCTCGGCCACCGCGAGGTCGGACTCGGCGCTCATCCGGAACGTGCTGCGCCGGTCTCGAACTGGCGTCGGCCATTTGCTAGCCGAGGTGCTGGTTGACGAGACGCTCTCGGTGCAACCCGCGCTGACGTGGATCGACGTGGTGGGCGACGGGCGGTATCTGATTCGCTCGCACCACGACGTCGAACTGATCCCCGCCTCGCGGGCGGTAGTCGCCGCCGAACTCCACAAGCTGCTCACGGATTCGGCCTGATCCAAGTGCCTTCCCGGGTGCAAATCTTCCAAACGGAGCCGAAGGTTCTCACCCGGGAAGAAGGTTTGCACTCGGGAGGCGGGCGCGCACTCAGTTGCTGTTGATGACCCACTCGAAGGCCTTCGCCTTCGATCGCGCACCCTCGGCGGTCTTGGAGCGGTTCGGCTCGTCGAGCTCGGCGAGCGTCTGCTCGGTGAGCACCACCAGCGATTCCAGCGTGTCCGGGGTGAACCAGTCCGGGCGGGTGGCGAAAAGCAGGTCCTCGGTGGAGGTATTGCCGCTCGCGCCGGGCGCGAACGGGCAGCCGCCAAGACCACCGAGCGAACCGTCGACCACGCTCGCGCCGGCACCGATCGCGGCGAGGCTGTTCGCGACCCCGAGACCCCAGGTGTCGTGACCGTGGAAAACGATGCGGTGCTCGGGGTTTCGCGCGTGGACCGCGCCGATCAAGGCGGAAACCTGGGCCGGCACTGCCTGGCCGAGCGTGTCGGCGATAACGATGTCGCAGGCACCGGCGGTGCGGTCGTCTTTGGCGATGTCCATCACCCGCTGCGGGTCGACGCGCCCCTCGAATGGACAGGTGAACGACGTCGCAAGGCAGAGCTGGATCCGTCCGCCCGCCTCACGCGCGAGTTCGACCGCCTTCGGCATCGCAGCGATGCTTGCCTCGGTGTCGCGTCCGATATTCGCTTCGTTGTGCGCGTCCGACACCGAGAAGCAGTACTGGAAGTTGCGGGCCCCCGCGGCGAGCGCGCGCTCGACATGGCGTGGGGTTGCGACCCAGATCCAGCAGCGCTCGAGTTCGTCAGGCGTTAGCTCACCGATGAGCTCCAGCGAGTTCGCCATCGGCGGCACCAAGTCGGGGCGGGCCATCGAACCGATCTCGAGTTCGGATACCCCGGCGGCGAGCAGGGAGCGCACGATCTCGACCTTGCGCGCGGTGGGCAGCACCTTGCCTGTGAGCTGCAACCCGTCGCGCAAGGTCACGTCCCGCAGTGTGGCTCGCGGTTCGAACGAGTACGTCATGTCCCGATTCTCCGCCGGCTCAGCCCACGTGTTCGCGCAAATACGCGAGGTCGTCGGCCACGCCCTCTTCCGGCGTTTCCAGGATCACCGGTGCACCGGCGGTGCGGCACACCTCGGCGAGCAGCTCCGGGTCGATCGTGCCGTCGGAGAAATTGGCGTGCCGGTCGCGAGCGGAGTCGAACTCATCGCGTGAGCTGTTGAGATGAACCAGGTCGATGCGCCCCGTGATCGCCTTGATTCGGTCGACGACGCCGACCAGTTCCTCGCCACCGGCCCAGGCGTGGCAGGTATCCAGGCAGAACCCGGCGCCGTAATCGCCAACGGCGTCCCACAGCCGGGCGATGGAGTCGAAGTAGCGCGCCATCGCGTGGTCACCGCCCGCGGTGTTCTCGATGAGGATCGGTACCGCGAAACCGCCTTTTTCCTCCTGGCGTTCGAAGAGCTTTCGCCAGTTTTCGATACCGGCGGAGACCTCATCCTGATTGCGGACGTGGCCGCCGTGCACGACCAGGCCGAACGCGCCGAGTTCGGCAGCGGCCTTGGCCTGCAGATCGACGGCCTGCCGAGACGGCATCCGTAGCCGGTTGTTCGTGCTCGCCACGTTGATCTGGTACGAGGAGTGCACCACGACGTCGATCGGGCTGGCGACGATCTCCGCGGCCCGCGGGTGCGGTTTGGGCTTCTCCCAGCCCTGCGGGTCGATCACGAACATCTGGATCAGATCGGCGCCGAGTTTCTCGCCGAAACTGATCGGGTCGTCGTCCGAACGCGCGTGTGCTCCAATCCGCATGTCTGCACCCTAACGAGACTGACCGACACCGACCCACCCCGAGTCACCACAAGCGAGAAGTTCAGGGTCCTCCCCGATGGCGACACTCAGCGGCCTCGGCAAGGATGAATCGGACAGTATGGAAGAACCGCGCGTCGGCGCGGGGCGTGGCATGTCCGCGCGCGCGGAAGGAAGGCAGCTATGACCTCGGAGGCCACGAGCAGCGTCACCGGTGATACATCCGGAGCCCCGACACCCGCCGCGAGCGCGGAGGATCTGGTCAAGGTGTACGGATCCGGGGACACCCAGGTACGCGCACTCGATGGCGTGTCGATCGGGTTCGCGCGCGGCGAGTTCACCGCGATCATGGGCCCGTCCGGCTCGGGTAAGTCCACGCTTATGCACTGCCTCGCTGGGCTCGATGACGCTTCCGAGGGCACGGTCCGAATCGGCGATACCGCCCTGACCGGCCTGTCCGACAAGCAAATGACCAACCTTCGCCGCGACCGCATCGGGTTCGTCTTCCAGGCGTTCAACCTGGTGCCGACGCTGACCGCGCTCGAGAACATCACGCTGCCGCTCGATATCGCCGGCCGCAAGGCCGAGCAGGAGTGGCTCGACAACGTGGTGGAACGCCTCGGGCTGACAGACCGGCTGCACCACCGCCCGGCGGAGCTGTCCGGCGGGCAGCAGCAGCGCGTCGCGTGCGCCCGGGCGTTGGCGGGCAAACCGGAGATCATCTTCGGCGACGAGCCGACCGGCAACCTGGACTCGCGGTCGTCGGGCGAAGTGATGTCGATTCTGCGCGCCGCGGTCGACGAGTTCGGTCAGACAGTGGTCATCGTGACCCACGACCCGCGTGCGGCCAGCTGGTCCGACCGCGTCGTGTTCCTCGCCGACGGCCGCATTGTCGACGAGTTGCGTGAGCCCACTGCCGAGGCCGTGCTGGATCGGATGAAGTCGCTGGAGAGCAACTGATGTCATCGGTGTCCTCATCCCCGATGCGCAAGGTGTCGTTGCGCAACCTCGCCGCGCACAAGTTGCGACTGGCGTTGACGGTGTTGTCCGTGGTGCTCGGCACTGCGTTCGTTGCCGGGTCGTTCGTCTTCACCGACACTCTCAAGCACACATTCGACGGCATCTTCGACGAGGTCGCGAAGGGCGTCGACGTGCGGGTCAGTTCCGAGGAGGAATTGTCCAGCGGCGTGCCGTTCGAGATCGGTGGCCAACTCGCCCAGATCGACGGCGTGCGCGCGGTCGCACCCGGCACGTCGGGCCAGGTGGTGTTGCTCGACAAGGAGGGCGATCCGGTGCAGACCGGCGGCGCCCCCAGCATCGGTGAGTCGTACCTGCCCCCGGAGCAGGCGATCGAGGAGCCGGACACGTTCGTCGAGGGCTCGCCGCCCTCGGTCCCGGGCGAGATCGCGATCAACGCCGGCGCGTCCGAGCGCGCGGACCTCGCGGTCGGAGACCGCACACAGGTACTTGTGCCTGCGCGCGGCACGGTCGACGTCACCGTGACCGGGATCTACTCCATTCCGTCCGACACCGGTGGCTTCATCGGCGTCCAGTTCGATTCCGATCAGGCGAGGCAGCTCTTCACCGACGGGAAGCATGTCGCGTACTTCGACATAGCGGGGACCGGCGAATCCCAGGAGGTATTGCGGGACCGAGTCGCCGCCGCCTATCCGGACCTGAAGGTGCAGACCGGTGTCGAGGTTCGCGACGAACAGCTCGACCAGATCCAGCAGGCACTCAAGTTCATCAACTACTTCCTGCTTGCCTTCGGTGCGATCGCGCTGCTCGTCGGCACATTCATCATCTACAACACCTTCTCGATGATCGTCGCTCAGCGGTTGCGTGAGCTGGCGCTGTTGCGTGCCGTTGGCGCCAGCCGCGGCCAGGTTGGCCGGTCGGTGGTCCTCGAGGCCCTGATCATCGGATTGATCGGTAGCGCAATCGGTCTCG
>NZ_LRRB01000242.1 GCF_001646865.1 Aldersonia kunmingensis
ATCGCATCTCGATGCCCGGCGTAGTGTATCCCCATCGGAGCAGTCGAATCCTACTGCTGCCCAGGCTTTTTCGACGCCAGCGACGGAGCCCGCCCAGCACGAGGAGCTGGAACCCGATCCCGCGCTGATCGCCGCCAACGCGGTCACGGAACCGGCGCATGCGTTGATCGGCCGTCTCGACGAACTTGCGATTCTGCACGACGCCGTAGTAACCGCCACCTCCGGCAGCGACGCCATTATTCTCGTCGAGGGACCGAGCGGTGCCGGTAAGACCGCACTGCTCGAGGAGGTCACCAGGCGCGCGCACGCCAATGGGCACATCCGCACGCTGTGGGGGCGCTGTGTGGAAGGTGAAGGGGCGCCTGCGATGTGGCCGTGGGTTCAGATCCTCGGCCAAGCGCTGCCGGACCTGAGTGAGGGCCACCGAGCCGACCTGCTCGACACCGAACTCGGCCGCATGGTGACAGCCGGCGCCACCGTCATTCCGCCGCCGTTCATTCCCGATGTCAGCGCACGATTTCGCCTCTTCGATCAGGCAGCCGACCTCCTCGAGGGCGTGACCGACCATATCCCGCTGCTGATCGTCATGGATGACGTGCAGTGGGCAGATGCTCGCTCGCTCGAGTTGCTGGTGCATATCGCGTCGCGGCGGCCCGGGAAGGCCATGTTCGTGGGGTCGTTGCGCACCGATGCGAACCTCGAACGAAATTCGCTCAAGCAAGCCCTCGCTGCGCTGAGCCGATTGCCCTCGCACCGGCGGCTGCGGCTCGGGCCGCTCGCTCGCGACGAGGTGAGCGAGTTGATCCGGCAGGAAACCGGTATCTGGCCGTCGCCAAATCTGGTGCGCGCCATAGACGATCGCACCGAGGGCAATCCGTTCTACATTCGCGAACTGGCTCGGCTGCTGCGCGACAGCGGCAAGCTGGACGACGGAGTAGACGCGGCCGGCGTCCCATCCGGAGTTCTCGACGTGGTCCGCGGCCGCTTGGCCGGTATCGATGAGACGACCACCGAACTACTGCAAGTGGGCGCTCTGATCGGCAAGCAGATCGATCTCGAATTGCTCTCCGCTGCAACTAATTTCGATATCGAGCAGACCCTGGACGGACTCGAACCCGCTGAATCGCTCCACGTTGTCGAACCGATTCCCGCGGACCCGTTCGCAGTGCGCTTCACCCACGACCTGATGCGTGAAGCCATCGCCGAGACAGTGCCCGCGGCGCGGGCGCGCCGGATACATCTACGCATCGCCGACGCGCTCGCCGCCGGAAGTGGCGATGCCGACCGCGCAGAACGACTCGCCCATCACCTGTGGTCCGCGGGACCGCTCGCGCCACGCGAACGCACCGCGCAGGCGTTGATGGATGCTGCCCGAGTTGCCTTGGCGCGCTTCGCCTATGAGACCGCCGAGCAGCAAGCTGAGCTGGGTGTCGAGCTTGCTGCCAAGATCGGAGCACGCGAGCTCGAACTCGACGGCCTGATCCTCAAGACCAGTGTGGTCAGCATTCGGCAGGGGTACGTCGGTGCACCGCCGGAGATGCTCGAGCGCGCTGAACAACTCGCGACCGCGCTCGGCCGTGATCGCGAGGCCGTGGAGTCGCTGTACGCGCGCTGGTCTGCGCGGTCGCAGCAGATCGACCTAGGTCCGGCCGCCGAATTGGCGGACCGGCTCGCCGAGCGTGGCGCGGGGGCGAGCGACCCCCTCATCCGGCTCTACGCAGCGCACGCCGTTGCCCTCAACCACTGGGATCACGGCCGGATCGGCGATTCGTATCGAACGTTGGTGACCTCGAACCAAATCCTCAAGAACGAGGTGAAGCCCGATCCCGAGTTGGACGCCAGGCTGCGCCACGACGTGAAGATTCTGTGCCCGGCGTTCCTCGCGTTCATGACCACGCTCCATCTCGGCGTTGATGCCGGTCGCGCGCATTTCGACGAGATGGAACGGCGCATGGGCGACGACCGCTACGCGGGAATTGTGTGGAGTTCGTTCTCGGCCACCACCGCCTCGATGACGGGCGACCCTGCCTGGGCCGAGCGGGCCGGGGCATATGCGCTCACCGGTGATACGGCCGCCATCTTCGAGTTCCTCGCCGCGTATTCGGTCTTCCAGTACTGGTGGGCCCGCGCGATGCAGGGTGACACGGAGGAGGGCATCGCGCAGATGCGCGCGATGCTCGACCACAACGCGGATTTGCGCCGCACCGGCCACGCACTCTGGTTCAGCCTGTTCGCCGAGGCGCTACTGGTCACCGGCGACCTCGACGAGGCGGGCGCGGCACTCGACCAAGCCGACCGAGCCCTTCGCGAAACCGGGCAAACCTATCCTGAGCCGGTCACGCTGCTCATGCATGCGCGACTCGGTCACGCGCGCGGACTGCCACGCGAAGAGGTGGTCACCACCCTGCGGGCCGCGCGCGATCTTGCGATCGCAACGGAGTCGCTGGTGCCGCAGGGCCGCATCGAGCAATTCGCCGCGGACAACGGCTATTCGGAAGTTCTCAAAAACCCGTCCTGAACAGCACGAAGTCGGGATCCAACTGGGTTGCAACCAAACCTCGAGTGGGTCACAAGCGACCCTTGCGATCGTCATCGGCAACGGCAAAGCGCCGGACCGACCTCGACCCAAGGACGCACGATGACCACGCTCGACGAGTTCACCCAGCCGACCGCCGGACCGACCAGCGACCCGACTCTCGACACCCTGCGCGCCCACGTGACCGGACAGGTCGTCACCGAGCGCGACGCCGGATACGACGCGGCACGGGCCGGCTTCAACCTGCACTTCGACCAGCGCCCGGCGGTCATCGTTGTCGCCGCGACCTCACAGGACGTCGCCGAGGGCGTGCGCTTCGCCGCCGAACACGGTTTGCGCGTCTCCGTCCGCGCCACCGGCCACGGCCCGGGCCGCGAGCCGAGCGGTGCCGTCATGATCAACACCTCCGCGCTCACCGACGTGCACATCGACCCGGAACACCGCATCGCGACCATCGGCGCCGGCGCGAAGTGGGGCGCCGTGCTCGGGCCCGCGCAGGAACATGGCCTCGCTCCCCTGCTCGGTTCCACCACCGATGTCGGCGCGGTCGGCTACACGCTCGGCGGCGGCATGGGCTGGCTGGCCCGTCGCTACGGCCTCGCCTCGGACGCGACGCGCTCCTTCGAACTGGTCACGCCCGACGGCACCCTGCTGCGCACGAGCGCGACCGAGCTGCCGGAGATCTTCTGGGCACTCAAGGGCGGCGGTGCGGGCACACTCGGTGTCGTCACGTCGATGGAGATCGACCTCTTCCCGGTCGACACGGTCTACGCCGGAAACCTGTTCTACCCCATCGAGATTGCGCGCGAGGTCCTCACCCGCTGGCGCGACTGGGTCGCCGACGCCGACCGCAATCTCACGTCGTCGGTCGGCATCATGCACTTCCCGCCGATCGACTTGGTCCCGGAGCCGTTCCGCGGGCGCAGCTTCGTGATCGTGCGCGGCTGCTGGTCCGGCGCGCTGGACGAGGGCGCCGAGCTGATCGACGCGTGGCGGCAGTGGCACGCACCGGAATTCGACACCTGGGGTCCCCTCCCGTTCGCGGCGGCCGACGCGATCAGCATGGACCCGACCGACCCGGCACCAGCGCTCGCGACCACCGAGTGGTTCGACACGCTGCCCGACGAGGCGATCGACACCCTGCTCGCCACGATGACCCCCGCACCCGGTCAGCCGCCGTTGGTGCTCGGCGCGGAGATCCGGCACGCGGGCGGTGCTATCGCGGAATACGCGTCCGCAGCCGCGAACGACCTCGGCCGCTCGGGAGAATTCCTGCTCGGGCTGCTCAGCATGGTTCCCGAGCCGCAGCTCGCACTGGCCGTCGAGGGTGCACTTCGGGAGGCCCGGGAATCGCTGGCGCCCTTCGTGACCGGCGCCGCGTACCTCAACTTCCTGGAAGGCGAGGAGCGCTCGTCGCGAGCCGTCACCGCCTACAGCCCGGAGAACCTCGCCCGGCTGCGCCGGGTGAAGGCCACCCTCGATCCGGATAACCGGTTCTGCCACGGCTTCGGGATCGCCTGAGCCGCACGAGGGTTCGCAGCGCCGCCGGTGCGCAAGGGGCACCGGCGGCGCTGCGCTGCGCGCCTCGGCCCGAAACCCGGGCTCACACGGGTGCGAATTGCGCTCGTGGGTGCGAATTGTGCTCGTGCGGTGGGTGCGAATTGCGCTCGTGGGTGCAAATTGTGCTTACGGGGGCGAAGTTTTGCACCCACAAACACAATTTGCACCCGTGTGCGTTCTGGTCAGACGGGTGCGCGCCGCGGTCTATAGTTGAGAGTTGTACAACCAAGGCGAGGAGCGGCTGATGACCACGCAAGCCGAACAGGAGCGGACCGCCCAGTTCGAAGCGCAGCGGGACCGAATTCGCGCGCAACACCTTCGCCCAGCAGATTCGCGGCCGGAGTCGTCGGCTCGCGGCCTCCACCACACCGCCCTGGTCAGCGGTGATGTCGAGCGGACCGTGCGGTTCTATCAGGACCTGCTCGAGTTCCCGCTCACCGAACTCATCGAGAACCGCGACTACCCCGGCTCGTCCCACTTCTTCTTCGACATCGGGAACGGCAACCTGCTGGCGTTCTTCGACTTCCCCGGCCTGGACCAGGATGCCTATCGCGAGGTCCTCGGCGGCCTGCACCATGTGGCCATCAGCGTCGATCCCGACCGCTGGGACCGCCTCCGCACGAAGCTGCGCGAGGCCGGCGTGGAGTTCGCCGAGCACAGCGGCGTCTCGATCTACTTCCGCGACCCCGATGGCGCGCGGATCGAACTCATCGCCGATCCGCTCGGCGAGATGTACGGCACGAAGGTGCTCTGACCCGTTCCGCTCAGTCGCAGCAGTCGCATTCGCGAACCGCGGGTGTCGGGCAGCAGGTATGCCCGCGCCAGGCTTCGCGACCTTCCTTGACGGCGATGGCGGCGATGACGAGTGCGGCGATCGGGTCAGCCCACGACCAGCCGAAAAGCGAATTGAGCAACAGCCCGACCAGCAGGACCGCGGACAGGTAGGTGCACAGCAGGGTTTGCTTGGAATCCGCCACCGCGGACAGCGAACCCAGCTCGCGGCCTGCGTGGCGTTGGGCGTAGGACAAGACCGGCATGATCGCCAGACTCGCTGCGGCCAAAGCGATTCCGATGGTCGAGTGCTGCGCCTCACCTACTCCGGCCAGCGAACGAACCGCGTCCACGGAGACGTACGCGGCCAGGGCGAAGAACGAGAACGCGATGATCTTCAGCGCGGTCTTCTCACGAGCCTCGGGCTCGCGGCCGGCGAACTGCCACGCGACCGCGGCCGCAGACGCAACTTCGATAACCGAGTCCAGCCCGAATCCGATCAATGCCGCCGAGGAGACCCGGGTCCCCTCCGTGAGTGCGACGATCGCCTCGATCACGTTGTAGGTGATGGTCGCGGCGACAAGCCAGCGGATTCGCCGGGACAACAATGCTCGCCGTTCCATGGAAGGGCCACCCCTGGTCATGCCGGGCATTCCGAGGGGTGTGCTCATCAGCAGCAGCCGTCGGTATCGGCTGCGGGACAGCAGGCGGGATCGACGGCGAGCACAAGCCCGACGAGGTCGTCGAGCGCATGCCCGATTCGCGGATCGGCAAGCTCGTACCGGCTGCGCCGTCCCTCCGGAACGGCGACCACCAGTCCACACCCGCGCAGGCACGCCAGGTGGTTCGACAGGATCTGCCGGGACACCCCAATGGTCTCCGCGAGTTCGGACGGGTAGTTCGGGCCGGTGCGAAGGCTCAGCAGGATGCGGGCCCGTGTCGGGTCCGACAGCGCAAAGCCGAAGCGGGACAGGGCATCGGAGTGAGTCGCGGTCTCCACACGGCAAATAGTACAGCGGATTCTGTATTCAGAGAAGACTGAACCCAGCCCACACAGTGCCGTCCATCACATAATTCGCATCTGAGATGAGTAATTAAATACTCTGCCTGCATGCAGCTCACACAGTTCACCGATCTCGGGTTGCGGGCGGTCATGCGCCTCGCGGTCGCCCGGCCCGGCGAACGGCCGAGCAGCCGGGAAATCGCGGACCAACTCGCGGTGTCCTACACGCATATGACCAAGGTCGTCACCCGCTTGAACGAACTCGGCATCGTCGATGCACGCCGCGGACGCAACGGCGGGCTGGCGATCACCGAACTTGGCCGGACCGCCACAGTCGGTTGGCTCGTCCGCAAGCTCGAGGGTCTCGACGAGGTCGTCGAGTGCGACGGCGCGAACCCGTGCCCGCTGCGCCACGGCTGCTCGCTGCGCGGAGCGTTGCGCCGTGCACAGGACGCGTTCTTCGAATCGCTGGACAATCTGACCATCGATGATCTTGCCCAACCGCCCACCAAGAACGTGCTGCTCGCCCTCCCGCGGGCTCGCAGCCAGGAATTACCCACCGGAACGATAGGAGACTGACATGCTTTCGGCCACCTCGAAAGACGTCATCCGCGCCACCCTGCCCGCCGTGGGTGCCGCGATCGGCGACATCACCACGCTGTTCTACCGCAAGCTGTTCACCGCACACCCCGCGCTCGAGCGTGACTTCTTCAACCGGGGCAATCAGCGCCAAGGGACGCAGCCACAGGCGCTCGCCGGATCGATCGCCGCATTCGCGACGCTGCAACTCGAGCCCGACCCCGCGCGGGTGAACGCCATCTTGTCCCGGATCGCGAACAAGCATGCCTCCCTTGGTGTCACGGCCGATCAGTACGCCGTCGTGCACGAGCATCTGTTCGCCGCAATCGTGGAGGTCCTCGGCGAGGCCGTGACGCCGGAGGTCGCCGCGGCGTGGGACGAGGTGTACTGGCTGATGGCCGACACTCTGATCGCGATGGAGAAGGGCCTCTACGCCGGGGCCGGGGTCGTGCCGGGCGACGTCTGGCGCACGGTACGGGTCCGCGAGCGCCGCCACGAGTCGGCGGACTCGGTGTCGTTCATCCTGACCTCGACCGATGGCACTCCCCTGCCGCGTTTCGCTCCGGGGCAGTACCTTTCGGTCGGCGTCCGGCTCGATGACGGCGCCCGGCAGATCCGGCAGTACAGCCTGTGCTCGGCTCCGCGAGAGGGCGACTGGCGGATCACCGTCAAGCGCATCCGTGCGACCACGTTCGCCGATGGGTCCGTCGCGCCCGCAGGTGAGGTGTCGAACCACCTGTACCACAACGTGTTCGAAGACGATGTGCTCGACGTGACCACCCCGTTCGGCGATCTGGTGCTGCCCGAGGACGACCAGTCGCCGCTGTTGCTGGCCTCGGCGGGCATCGGCTGCACCCCGATGATCGGGATGCTGCATCACCTGGTGGATAACGCGGACGCGCGCTCGGTCTCCGTGCTGCACGCCGACCGCTCACCGAGCGCACACGCCCATCGCTCCGAGCTGGGTGCGTTGGTCGAACGTCTGCCCGGTGGCGTCATGCACCGCTGGTACGAGGATCTCGGTGGCCGCGCCGCCGGAACCGGAATCTCCGCCGGCCGAGCAGATCTCGGCGCGGTCGACATCCAGCCGGGCACCCGCGTGTTCCTCTGCGGACCGCTGCCGTTCATGATCGGGCTGCGAGAGGCGTTGCTCGAGAAGAACGTTCCGGCGGAGAACATCCACTACGAGGTCTTCGGCCCGGACAGTTGGGCACCGGCCCCCGCGTAGTCAGAGCAGCGGGAAGCCCTGGTTCTGCAGGGCTTCCCGCAGCCGGTCCCGGCCGTTGAGCGTCTTCGGATCGGCAAGCCGCTCGATCACACGGTCGGTCCACGAATGCGGCAGGTTCTCCTCGGCGTAGAACTCGGCGATGCGCTGCTCGTAGGTGTCGACATGCTCGCGCTGACCGGGCAGGGCGTACGTCTCGTGGTGCAGGACGGCCTGTTGCGGCAGACGCGGCTTGACCCGCCCGCCCTCGGCCGGGTCCGGATGGCCGACCACCAGCCCGAAGGTGGCGAAAACCCCTGCCGGCAGCCCGATCTCGGCGGCCACTTCCTCAGGCTTGTTCCGCAGCGCACCGATGTAGACCGTGCCGAGGCCGAGCGATTCGGCGGCGAGGACCGCGTTCTGCGCGGCGAGCGCGGCATCGATGAACCCGACATAGCTCGACTCGAGGTAGTCCGCACCGTCGAGCACGACTCCCCGCTCGGTCGCCAGTTCGCGGATCCGCGCGAAATCTGCTGTCCAGACGAGCAGTACCGGCGCCTCGATGATGTGCCGCTGCCCACCGGCGAGGTCGGCCAAACGCCGCTTACGCTCCGGGTCGCGCACCGCGACAACGCTCCACACCTGCAGGTTCGATGACGTCGCGGCGGACTGGGCCGCCGAAACCAGTACGCGCAGCGCCTCGTCCGAGACGTCGTCGGACAGGTACTGCCGCACCGACCGGTGGGCGTGAATCAGCTCGAGCGTCTCGTTCCACGCCTCCGGGTGCGTCAGGGTGTCGTCGCGGTAGCGGTGGCGCAGGGCTTCGCTTCGGGTAGCAGCGGTGGTCATGACGCTGTATGCAATCCGATCGCGAGCGTCGGGTCGAGGATTCGGCGCAGCGTGCGCGTTATGCCGCTAGGCGTCGAACGGCCACAGGCCGAGACGCTGCTCGGCGCGCTCCTCGTACGGCCGGGCACCGAGTGCCCGCGACCGTCGCAGTGCCGATTCCACCTCAGCCCGTGCGCCCTCGCGACCGAGGATCCCGCGCACCGTGCCGCGGTAGAGCCCCGATGGCCCGAGACACACCAACCCGGGCCACTGCACGATGAGCGCATCTCCCCAGCCTTCGGTGTGCTGCTCGAGCGCGGCGGCGAACTCGCGCACCGCGTTTCGATGCTGGGGCGCCTGCTGTCCCACTGCGAGAAGTGTCTCGACGAGCAGCGGCACCCGGACCGCAACGCGCGGACCATGCAACCTGCCCGGCAGCGCGATGATCGTCTCGACCAAGCGCAGCGCCCGCTCGTGATCGCCCACTTCGGCCGCGGCCATCGCAACCACGAGCGCGAAGTCCTCGTCGAACTCCTCGGCCATTTGATCGGCCGCCTCCAGCGACTCACCCAGCCGGCCCTTGTGCCACAGTTCTATCGACTGGCTGGTCAGCATCGACACCTCGGCGAGTTTCCGCGCCGCCGCACTCACTGCGCCAAGCCCCTCGGCGAGCCGGGTCATCAGCGCATTGGACTGCTCGTACTCGCCGCGCAGTACCGAGTACATCACCTGCCACCACAGTTGCATGGCCTCGATGTCGATGCCGCCCTCGGTCGCGAGCCGGGCGAATTCCGCGGACAGCCGACGCACCAGCCGCAGGTCACCGGACTCGAGCGCGCACACCCGACGCAGATGGAGCGCGGTGGCCCGCGCCTGCGGGTCCGCCCCGGCCAGTTCGGTGAGTTCGTCGGCGATCTTCTCCCGGTCCGCCAGCGTCGTCGGCTCCCAGCGGCATACGAACTCGGCCAGTCGAACGTTTGACCACGACCGGGCGCCGGGCGCGCTGCGGGCCATTGCGTCAGCGAGAAGATCGAGGTCCCCGGCGGCGCCATGCACGGCACGGTCGGTGGCCTCGATGGCCAGGATCTCCGCGATCAGATCAGGATCGAGATCGAGGCGATGCGCGAGTGCCTGCGTCCGAAGCGCCGCAGAACCCGACTGCAGGACGCCGAAACCGGAGAAGTAGCCACCGACCCCGCTCGGGGCGGCGAGCAATGCGGTGCGGGCGAGACTCGTCCAATCACCCGCGTCGGCATGCCTTCGACCGGCCCGATCGAAATGCTCCGCGGCCGGTTCGTGGTCACCCATCCGGTTGAGTGCCTGCCCGGCAACGGAATCGAGTTCGACCAGTAAAGCGGTGTCGCCCGGATCGGCATGGCGGAGTCCACGTTCGGCGAACTCGGCGCAATCATCGAACGCACCCCTGCGCAACGAGTCACGTGCAGCCGCTGCGCAGGCCTGGGCGGCGGCCGAATCGATCGAGTCGAGTGCCGCCGCACTGCGATGCAAGGCCTGCGCACCCACCGCGTCCGGTGCGACCTCGCCGAGTGCGTCCGCGATCCGTCGATGCACCTCGGCCTTGTGCACTGCGCCGATCCGGTCGAGCACCGCGCCGCGCACCAGGTCGTGCACAAAGGCGATTTCGGAATCGACCACCGAAACTACCTGTGCTGCAGTGAGTTCACGCAGCCGATCGTCGAAAGCCGGTGCACCATCGGCAGCCGCCGCGAGGGCGATCGAAGCCCTCGGACCGATCACCGCAACGAGTTCGGCGAGCGCCCCCGCGTCGGCCGAGACCGAGGCCAATTTCGCCGCGGTCACCGCGGCCGTACCGCCCTCGGCGACAGACAGACCGGCCCGGGCCAAGTCACACAGCTGCCGCGCGAGGAACGGACTGCCCTGGCTCTGTGCGACCAGGTCATCGCGGACCTCGGCCGATACTTCGCCGAGCTCGATGGCGACGAGCGCATTGATCGAGTCGTCCGCCAAGGCACCGAGTTCGATCGCGACATGGTTACCCGCACCGCGAAGCGCCTGCACAAGCGAATCGAGCTCCGGGCCAAGCGGTTCCGGGCGGACGGTGAGGATCAGCAGAATCGGGTGCGCCCGCAGCACGCGGATCGCCGCAGCGACGAGTCGCACGGAGTCCGGGTCGGCCCAGTGCAGATCATCGATCACCGCGACCACATGCCCGGTTTCCCTGGCGATTTCGGCGAGCAACGCCGCGAGGTCGCGTGGTGTTGGTGCCGCAGGCACGGTGCGCCCGTCCAGTGCCGCCTGATCCAGCCACGGTGCCACCGACTCGAATGGCTCGGTTCGCCCACCCGCGATGCCGCCACCGAACAGGGCGTTCGCGTTGTGCCGCCGGAGCGCGTCGAGAACCACCGCGGTCTTGCCGACACCGGCGGGCCCGCGGACCGTGACGACGGTTAGTTCGCGTTCGCTGCGCTGCCAGGCGCTGTCGAGCAGTTGCGCGATATCGGCGCGACCGAGGAGCCCGGACTCGGGTTGCACCGGACTAGGCACCGGAAGCGATTGCGGCTCAGTGGGATTGCGTATTTCGTTTTCCACGCGGATGGTGTCCGGAGCCGGGTCGAGACCGAGTTCGTCGCGCAGCCCGCGCCGCAACCGCACCAGAGCGTCGAGCGCCTCGGAGGTCCGGCCGCAATCGCGCAGCGCGAGGGCCAGCAGCCGGGTAATGCCCTCCCGCAGGGGATGCCGCTCCCGCGCGTCGGCGAGCAGGGTGGCAGCATGCCGGGCGCGGCCGAGCACCATGAGGCCCTCGGCGCACATCTCGGTCAGTTCGGAGCGCAACTCGTCGAGCCTCGCTCGCTCCGGGGTGATCTCGTTGATATCGGCGATCTCGGGGAGCACATCGCCGCGCCAGAGCGCGAGCGCGCGGTCGAGGAGTTCGACCGCACGGTCCACCTCGCCGTCCGCCATCGCCGTTCGAGCCTCGCGCGACAGCGCATCGAGTAGATCGAGGTCGGTATTGGGCCCGGCACAGCGGAGCACGTATCCATTCGCGGCGGTTTCGATCCGCACATCCGGCACCT
Source organism: Aldersonia kunmingensis (assembly GCF_001646865.1). Classification (GTDB taxonomy): domain Bacteria; phylum Actinomycetota; class Actinomycetes; order Mycobacteriales; family Mycobacteriaceae; genus Aldersonia; species Aldersonia kunmingensis. Next base: position 11,538 of record NZ_LRRB01000242.1, read on the forward strand.
CGCGCAGCGTGCGCCGCAGCCGCGATACATAGCCCTGCAGGGTGACCAGGGCGCTGTCGGGTGGGTTGCCGCGCCAGAGAAGTTCGCACAGATACCCGGCGCTGCGGGTGGTGCGCTCGGCGGCGAGCAGGACCAGGAGCTCGGCGTGTTTACGTGCGGGAATCTCTAGCGTGGATCCATCGGGCCTGCGCACCTGCAGCGGTCCGAGCACCGCAATCGCGGGCGGTGCGTCGGATTCGAGTTCGGACCAATCGCGCACCAGCGTCACACCAGCGCACCCGTCGACTCTTGGCTCATGACCACCACACAAGCACTCCTGCCAACCTCCGCCTCCCTGACCGATGTTCCCTCGGTCGGTGGCCCATCTCGCGAGACTGTACTGCGCATGTGCGGTGCGGCGCTGTCCATCGGCGGCGCGTTGTGCATCGCCGGCGGCACCGCGCACCCGATCGTTGCCGGCAAGGGGCATTCCGTCGAGGCATTGACCGGCGCGGGCACCCCGATCGCGCAGGTCCTGCTCGGCGTCGGGACGACGTGCCTCATTCTCGGGCTGCCCGGTATGTACGCCTGGATGAAGCCGCGGCTCGGCACAGCCGGATTCATCGGCGCAGTGCTGTACCTACTCGGCAACATCACCACCGCGGCCGGCCACCTGGCGATCGAGATCTTCGTCGCGCACCCGCTCGCCAGCGACCCGGAGACCGCGCATCTGATCGCCGACAACGACAACATGATCAGCTCGACCGCGTTCCTGGTCTTCAACAACGGCGGCGGGCTCGTGATGATGCTCGGCATGGCGATGCTGGGCGCGAGCATGCTGCGCAATCGCGCGGTCCCGAAGTGGATCGCGATCCTCACGATGATCGGCATGGTCGGCTTCTTCCTGCCGATCCCCGCAGTCCAGGGCCTGTCCGGGTTCCTGTGGGAGGCCCCGCGCGGAATCGCTGTTGCCGCGATCGGCGTCCTGATGATGCGCCGGCCGCAGGGCTTGCGACGCTGGGCGAAGGCTCGCTAGCCAAATCGACGAAATCAACCGGCGCCGGGTCGCGGAAGCGGCCCGGCACCTCGACGTCCGCATCGACGACACATGGGAGCAGGCCCCCGTCCACTGCCCTGATCAGCGACGGGAGCCTGCTCATCGATCCGATCGGCCCGGCCCGGGTTCCGAAGGATCGGCCGGAACCGCACAAGCGCCGATCGGATCAGCGGTTGGCGAGCGCCTTGACGATTGCTTCGGCAAGGCTGATCGCCGACGCAGGGTTCTGCCCGGTGACCAGTCGACCGTCAACGATGACGTTCTCGGTGAAGTTCGGTGCCGGGTGGTGAATGGCGCCGAGCTCGATGAGCGCGGTTTCCAGCAGCACCGGGACGACATCGGTGAGGCCGACAGCGGCCTCTTCCTCATTCGTGAAGCTGGCGACGTTCTTGCCCGCCACGAGCGGTGTGCCGTCGGAGAGCTTGATATCGAGCAGGCCGGCAGGCCCGTGGCAGACGGC
>NZ_LRRB01000114.1 GCF_001646865.1 Aldersonia kunmingensis
GAAGGTGAACGAGGGTGAAGGTGACGACCTCCAACGCAGGTGATCTGAACTGGCTTCTCGACGATCTAGTCAATCGTCTTGCCGGGGTGCACTACGCAGTCGTGCTTTCCACCGACGGGCTGCTACTGGGCCGATCCACGTCTATGAGCCGTGAGGACGCCGAGCACTTCGGTGCCATGTCGGCCACTCTGTACGGGCTCGCACGCAGCGCAGGACATCGCTTCCAAGGCGGCGGCGTTCGCCAGGCCGTCATCGAACTCGAGAAGGCGGTGCTGTTCGTGACGGCGGCCGGAAGCAACGCATGTATCGCCCTGCAAGCCGCAGACACCGCGAATCTGGGTATGGTCGCGTACGAAATGAACCTGACTGTGCAGCGTGTCGGCAGCTACCTGTCCGCTGATCCTCGTAACGGTGTGGCCGAGCAAGCGACGTAGATTGCTGTGACACGAAAAAGCGAGCCTTGGTTCGACAATGCGGCCGGTCCCCTGGTCCGCCCGTACGCCGTCACACGGGGCCGCACCATGGGAGCGGGACACGATCTCGACATCCTTACGCTCGTGGTGACCGTGTCCCCCGCTCCGCGACTGCTGCGGTACACCGAACCGGAGTACGCGGAGATCATTCAGTTGTGCGGTACTGCGCAGTCGGTGGCCGAGGTCTCCGCGCACCTGAATCTGCCGCTGGCGGTAGCCAAAATCCTCGTCGGTGATCTCATAGCCGAGGGCCTGCTGAACTTCCGGGCTCCCGCCAACAGCAACTCCTACAACGACGTTGCCGGGATCGGCGAGCTGAAAATTCTGCACACAGTGCTCGATGGAATCCGAAAGCTGTAGTCCACTATGCCTGAAAATGCGTCCTCAGCCGACCTGGCTGCTTCGGTCAAAATCCTCGTAGCCGGCGGCTTCGGAGTCGGTAAGACCACGATGGTGTCTTCCGTCAGCGAGATCGTGCCACTACGTACCGAGGAAATGATTACCGAATTGTCCACCGGCATCGACGATTTGTCGGGCGTGGAGGGTAAGACCACGACCACCGTGGCCCTGGACTTCGGTCGTATCACCCTCGATGAAAAACTGGTTCTGTACCTGTTCGGCACGCCTGGACAGGACCGATTTTGGTTCCTTTGGGACGAACTAGTGCGCGGGGCCCTCGGCGCCGTCGTTCTCGCAGACACCCGTCGGTTGGAAAACTCGTTCGCCTCCATCGACTTCTTCGAACGGCGCGGTCTCTCGTTCATGATCGCGGTGAACTGCTTCGACAGCGCCCCGGTCTACACAACTGAAGAGGTTCGCGACGCACTCGACCTCGACACCGACACCCCCGTCGTGCTTTGCGACGCTCGCGATCGCGAATCGTGTAAGTCTGTCCTGATCACGCTCGTCGAACACCTCATCGCCAAGGCGAGCATCGCAGTGGCCTGAGCAACGCAGCGATCGTCGTCGCAGCCGGATCACAGCGTCCGGACATCCGCCTGCCGGATCGGGAGACACGCCCGGGGCCTGGCCTACTCCGCGGGCAGGATCGTCCAGGAACCCGCCGGATACCCGGCGGTGATGAGCTTGGCGGCGTTCAGGATTCGTAAGTCACCGCCCGGCGCGATGTGTCCCGACGCACCCTGCCCATACCGGTCGATCCGCCCGTATGCCAGGACCGTGACGGGCCGGGCAGCGGGCGGGATCCGGCCGGCGGGGTCGAGTGCAGCGGCCGCACGGAGAGCGCGCTTGCGGGTTGGTGCACTCAACTGAAGACGACCGTCCTATGTCCGTGCAGAAGCACTCGGTTCTCGCAATGCCAGCGCACCGCGCGCGACAAGGCCAGCGCCTCGGCATCCTGGCCGACCGTAGCCAGCCGCGCCGGGTCGAAGGAGTGATCGATCCGGATGACCTCCTGCTCGATGATCGGGCCCTCATCGAGATCGGGAGTCACGTAATGCGCAGTGGCGCCAACCTGCTTCACGCCGCGGTCGAACGCCTGGTGATACGGCTTGGCACCCTTGAAGCCGGGCAGGAACGAATGGTGAATGTTGATCGCTCGTCCACGCAGCGCTCGGCAGGCGTCATCGGAGAGCACCTGCATGTACCGCGCGAGCACCACTAGATCGGCGTCGAGCTCGTCGACCAGTTCCAGGAGCGCCGCTTCTGCCCGGGGCTTCGTGTCGGGGGTCACCGGGATATGCACGAACGGCAGTCCCGCGGCCTCCGCCATCGGGCGAAGCACCTCATGGTTGGACGCCACGGCCACGAGATCGGCACCGAGAGTGCCTGCACGCCAACGGAAGATGAGGTCGTTGAGGCAGTGCCCCAGCTTCGACACCATCACGATGACCCGCGGGGCTTCACAGTCATCGAACCGGAATGTCATGCCGAAGCTGTCGGCGATCTCTGCGAATCGATCGGAGAGCCCAGCGACGTCGAGGTCCTCGTCGGCGCTGACAAAACTCGTACGCAGGAAGTATGCGTGGTTCAGCGGGTCGTCGAACTGCTGATGCTCGGCGATATCGCAATGCAACGAGAGCAGGAACGAGCTCACCGCATGCACGATCCCGGGTCGCTGTGGGCAACTGAGCGTCAAGGTGAAGGTCTTGGTCATGACGGTCTCTTTCCGGACTGTTCTTCAGGGGTGTGTAGGTCGGGGAGAACTGTTGTAGAGGAGGGGAACTCAGCCGGCCGCGCCGATGAGGTCGCCTCGGTCCGCGCGGTCGATCGCATCTGCTGTCGATGCGGCCGCGACGGTGTTCGCGAGTAGTAACGCTGTTGTCACCGGGCCTACGCCACCGGGAACTGGGGTCAGTCCACCGGCAATGCCCGCGACGGAGTCGGCATCGACATCGCCGACCAATCCGCCATCGGCCACCGCGTTGGTGCCGACGTCGATGATCATCGCGCCGTCTGCGATGTGTTCACCGGTGATGAGGCCGGGGACACCGGCCGCGACAACGACGACGTCCGCGGTGCGGGTGCTCGCCGCGAGATCCCGGGTGTGCCGGTGGCACAGGGTGACCGTGGCGTTTCGTTGCACCAGTAGGTGTGCAACCGGGGTGCCGACAACGATCGAACGGCCGACCACCACTGCAGTCTTGCCCTGAAGCTCGATGTCGTGGAAATCGAGCAGGGTCATGACGGCCTGCGCGGTTGCGGGGGCGAAGGCACGCTGGTTCGCAAGCAGCCGGCCGATACTCACCGGATTGGCGCCGTCCACGTCCTTCTCCGGGCTGATCGCGTCCCGCAGGGCTGCGAGATCGGTGCCCTTGGGAAGCGGGGTCTGCAGGATGATGCCGTGTACGCCGGGATCCCGGCTGAGTTCCACGAGCGCGGTCCGCAGCCGGTTTGTCGATGCCTCGGGCCCGAATGCGTGGATCTCGCAGTGAATGCCGGTTCGCTCAGCGGTCGCCGCGATGGTCCGGACGTACCAGGCGGTCGATTCGTCATCGGTGGCCGTCACAACTGCCACCGTGGGACGGACGCCCAAGGCGACAAGTGACGCGGTACGGGTGGTGACATCGGCGCGGATGCTTGCCGAAAGATCCGCTCCACCAAGGGGGACGGGGCGAGCGGAGCGACGGGGGAATGTGTCACTGCTCATGACTGGACCAGCTTTCGTACTCGTGCGGTGATGGCGTCGGCGCGGTCGGCGAGCTCGTCGACACCCGCCATGCGGGTCAGCAGGGATTCGCGAGCAAGGGAATCGGGAATGCCGGGAATGTTGATCTCGACATTCACCCGGGCAGTGGTTGCCGCTGCGCGAGCCGCCTCGGCTGCTGCCGCGACGTCGCTGATGACATTCGGGTTCGACACGGGCAGTAGCTCTTCGGCGAGCGTCAGTGCCTCGGCGGCGGCATCGGCGACGTCGGCGGGAACGGCCGCGGCGCGTTTCGTCGCCGCCGCGATCGCCGCGGACCGGGCCGCCTTCTCGGCCTCGGTGTCCTTCGGCAATCGATACGACTCGATCACCCCGGAGAATGCGGCCATGTCCTCGTCTGCGAGTCGCAGTGCGCGGGCACGAACGGCATCTGCCCGGTCGCAGATCCTGGTCACCAACGACTCGTGCTGGGCATAGCGCGGGCCGGTCGTGTACCGCGCGACCATGGACACGAGCGCGGCGGCCTGCCCCAGATGCAGTGCGGCAGTGGCACCGCCGCCCGGAGCGGGAACCTTCGCGGCAAGCGCGTCGAGAAACTCGGTGACCGTGCCCGTGCGCAGCGAGCCGGTGACGGCGGCGCTCACGAGCGGATCTTCTTCATCTCGGGATCGACCAGCGGCTCGGCGACCACGGTGGCCGAGACGCGGCGGTCGAAGTAACCGATCGAGACCGAAGTGCCCACGCTCGCACTGGCCGGCAGCCATGCGTAGGCGATCGGTGCACCGACGGTGTGGCCGAATGCGGCACTGGTCACGTAACCGGCCGGGCTGCCGTCGAGGTAGACCGGCTCGGACCCGAGCACGACCGAGGTTCCGTCGTCGATGATGAGACACGCCAGGCGCCGCTCGACGGTCTCATCCGAAACACCGTCGAGGGCGTCGCGGCCCACGAACTCGCCCTTCTGCGGACGGACCGCGAAGCCGAGGCCGGCCTCGTACGGGTTGTGCTCGGTGGTCATGTCGGTGCCCCAGGAGCGGTAACCCTTTTCCAGTCGAAGACTGTTGAACGCCGCGCGTCCGCCGGCGATGATGCCGTGACGTTGTCCCTCGGCAAACAGTGCGTCCCACAGCCGCAGCCCGGTGTCCGCGGAGGTGTAGAGCTCCCAGCCGAGTTCGCCGACGTAGGACAGTCGCATCGCAGTCACCGGAACCCCGCCGATGCGAACCTGCTTGGCGCGGAAGTACTTGAAGCCCTCGTTCGAGAAGTCGTCGCGGCTGAGCGCCTCGACGATGTCGCGGGCGCGCGGACCCCAGAGGCCGATGCAGCAGGTGCCGCCGGTGATATCGCGGACCGCGACACTGCCGTCCTTTGGCGCTTGGCGCTGGAGGTAGTCGAAATCGAGGTTGCCGTTGGCGCCGACCTGGAAGGTGTCCTCCGACAGGCGTGCAACAGTCAGATCGCTCTTGACGCCACCGGTCTCGTCGAGTGCCAGCGCGTAGGTCACCGAGCCGACCGACTTGTCCATCTTGCCGGTCGTCAGTCGCTCCAGCAGGGCGAGTGCGCCGGATCCGCTGACCTCGATCCGCTTGAGCGGAGTCATGTCGTAGAGCGCCGCAGCGGTTCGGGTGCGCCACGCCTCGGCGGCGGCGATGGGGGAGTGGAACTTCGCCGCCCAGTCGTCGCGCGCGGGGGGCGTCCACTCCGGCGGAAGCTCCTCCAGCAGTGCGGCATTGGACTCATACCAGTGCGGGCGCTCCCAGCCGCCGCCTTCGAGGAAGAACGCGCCGAGTTCGGTCTGACGGGCATGGAACGGGCCGACCCGGATGTTGCGCGGCGATTCCTTCGGCTGCAGAGGGTGCATGACGTCGTAGATCTCGACGAAGTTCTGCTGCGAGGTCTCGCTGACGTAATCGGGGTCGAGCTGGAACTGCTCGAACCGGTGCACGTCGCTTCCGTGTAGTTCGACCTCGGAGTGCCCGTCGATGAGCAGTTGCGCGACCGACCGTGCGACACCGGCCGAGTGGGTGACCCAGACAGCCTCGGCGATCCAGAAGCCGGCGATGTCGGGGGACTCGCCGATCAGCGGACCGCCATCGGGAGTGAAGGAGAAGACGCCGTTGAATCCGGTTTCGATCTTCGCGGTCTCGAGGCAGGGCAACAGCTTTCGGCACTCGTCCCACGCGGGGGCGAAGTCTTCCTCGGTGAACGCGAGCATCGAGGGCATCGCGTCCTCGGCGTAGTCGCCGCTGGGCAGCTCACGCAGATCGACCGGCATCGGCCGGTGCGCGTAGGAGCCGATCCCGAGCTGGTCGACATGCTCGCGGAAGTACAGGTCCTGGTCCTGGTGGCGCAGGATCGGGTAGCCGGCCTCGGACAGTTCGGTGTTGCGCCCGACGAGCTCCGGGATCTGGTCCGTCTTGGCGTACTGATGCGCCAGCGGCAGCAGCGGGGTTCCCATCCCGATCAGCGCGCCCAGGTCGGGGCCCCAGAAGCCGCCGCAGGAGACGACGATGTCGGCGGGAACGATGCCATTGTTTGTTGAGACTCCGGTGACCTTGCCGCTGGCGTGCTCGATGCCGACGACCTTGGTGGAGCCACGGAACTCGGCGCCGCGGGCCTGCGCGCGGCGGGCGAGCGCCACGACGATACGGGAGGCCTTGGCCAGGCCGTCGGTCTCGACGTACAAGCCGCCGAGAATCCGGTCCGCCTCGAGCAGCGGGTGCAGCTTCGCGCATTCCTGCGGATCGAGGACGCTGCCCTCGATGCCCCAGGAGGTGGCCCAGCCCTGCTTGCGGTGCAGGTCGGCCAGGCGCTCCTCGGTCGTGGCCACCTCGAGGCCACCGACCTGGTTGAAGCACCACTGGCCGTCGAGATCGAGCGAGACGAACTTTTCCTGCGTGTAGCGGGCGAAGTCGGTCATCGCCTTGGAGGCGTTGGTCTGGAACACCAATCCCGGTGCGTGCGAGGTGGATCCGCCGGTGAGGGGAAGCGGGCCCTGGTCCAGGACGGTGATCCGGTCCCATCCGCGTGCGGTCAGCTCATCCGCAAGGTTCGTACCGACGATTCCTGCGCCGATGATCACAACGCGCGGTGATCCCATGAGTCGTTCTCCTAGCTGTGGGGTTCAGATATGCCCCTCTTGGGCGAGTTCGCAAGCTGTCTCGATCCGCCGCAGGGTCCCTGCGGTGACGAGTCGTCGACAACTGATATACCAAGGTAGGTCTGACTGTGATCTGGGTCAACCCCTGGAATGCAACGGATCTATTCCGGAAGCCTCTTGGGCATTGGTCCACTATTTGCGTATGGTTGCGTCATGGGCAACACGAGCACCGAGTCCGGCAACGGTGGAGTGCAGTCGGTCGACCGCGCCATAACGGTGCTGGAAATCCTCGCGCGCCGCGGTGAGGCCGGGGTGACCGAGGTCGCGGCCGACATCGGCGTGCACAAGTCCACCGCATTTCGGTTGCTAGGCGCACTCGAGGAGCGCGAGCTCGTCGAGCAGACCCAGGAGCGTGGCAAGTACCGCCTGGGCTTCGGCATTCTCCGACTCGCCACCGCGGTGCCTGGCCGGCTCGATGTCACGCGGCAGGGCCGCGAGATCGCCGAACAACTGGCCGCCGAGGTCGGCGAAACAGTCAACGTCGCGGTCCTGCGCTCGCAGTTCGTGGTGAATGTCGATCAGGCGCGCGGCCCTTCCGCGGTCGGTGCGCACAACTGGGTCGGCGAGCTCACGCCGCTGCATGCCACATCGAGCGGCAAGATCCTCCTCGCGTTCATGTCGGCCGAGAGGCGGCAGGCGTTGCTTGACGCTGTCGAACTGACTCGCCTGACGGAACGCACCATCACCTCGGTTGAGGAACTGGCCACCGAGCTGAAGGCGGCCGCGCGCGATGGCTACGCCACCACACTCGAGGAACTCGAGGACGGACTCAACGCCGTGGCGGCACCGGTTCGCGATCACACGGGCGTGGTTATTGCCGCCATCAGCGTCTCGGGGCCGGTCTACCGATTCACCGAGGATCGCCTGCGGGACGTCACACCGGCCGTCGTCGCCGCCGCGGATGCGGTCAGCGAGCGCATGGGCTTCCGCGGCTAACGGTCATCCGACCAGGACTTCTGCGGTCGCGGCGCGCCTGAGCGCGCCTCATTGGTGACGATCCGGCACTCACATCGCCGTCACAAGATTGTGATCCAGGTCATTTCCCTCCATGGGGTTGACATGGGTCACAGGCGGTCCCACTCTTGAGTTGTTCAATATGCGTGATGTTGCGTAGTACGCAACTATCCAACCTGCATACACATATCGCACGGCGGCCCGGAACAGCCCACCTGAGGTCGCAGACGCCCGCACCGGCGGGGCGCCGTGCCTCAGGAGTGAGATGTGACAACACAAAAAGAACCACTCGACATAGAGGCAAGGACGATCCTGGGTTCGGCGGTATCCGACCCGGGAATCGTCGACTGTTCGGAAGAAGACATGTCCCTGCACTCGCGGCGTCCGTGCACCGACCCGATCGTTTTCGGAGTCAGCGCAGGCGCTGCGGTGGGAATCCTTGTCTGGGGCCTGGTTTGGTCGTCCGCGTTCGACAGCGCGATGTCATCCGTCCTGAACTGGGTGGTGACCAACCTCGGCTGGTTGTTCATCATTTCGTCGACGTGCTTCGTGCTGTACGCGCTCTATCTGGCATTCAGTCGATACGGACGCATCCCGCTCGGTGCCGACGGTGAGAAGCCGGAATTCCGGACGGTCAGTTGGATCGCGATGATGTTCAGCGCAGGCATGGGCATCGGCCTCATCTTCTGGGGCGTCACCGAACCGTTGACCCACTTCGTTCAGCCTCCGCCCGGTCTCTCCGATTCGAAGGCCGGCTCGGCGCTGGCGACCGCGCTGTTCCACTGGGGACTGCACCCGTGGTCGATGTACGCGGTGGTCGGGTTGGCAATCGCGTACGGCACGTTCCGCAAGGGCCGGCCGCAGCTGATCAGCTCGGCATTCATCCCGCTGTTCGGGCGGGCACGCATCGAGGGGCCGGTCGGCAAGATCATCGACATCCTTGCCATCTTCGCCACGATGTTCGGCACCGCTGCCTCGCTCGGCCTCGGCGCACTGCAGATCGGGTCCGGTATCGAGGTTGTCGGCTGGGTCGGCGAGGCCGGCACCATGCTGCTCGTCGGGATTGTCGCGCTGCTCACCCTCGCGTTCGTCGCGTCGGCTGTCTCCGGTGTCTCACGCGGCATCCAGTGGCTTTCCAACATCAATATGGTGCTCGCACTGACCCTGGCGGTATTCGTATTCATCGCCGGCCCAACGATTTTGATTCTCAACCTGCTGCCAACTGCATTGGGCGATTACGCCGCAGGTATTGCCAGCATGTCGGCGCGGTCGGCCGCCGCCGGTGCCGACACCGAGAAGTGGCTCTCGTCGTGGACGATTTTCTACTGGGCTTGGTGGATCTCCTGGACCCCCTTCGTCGGGATGTTCCTCGCACGCATCAGCCGCGGCCGCACCATCCGCCAGTTCGTCGTCGGCGTCATCCTGATCCCGACGACCGTCAGCCTGATCTGGTTCACCATCTTCGGTGGCGCCGGTATCGGGCAGCAGAGCGAGGGTATCGACCTGTTCGGTAGCGGGAATCCGGAGTCGACATTGTTCGGCATGCTCGACCACTTGCCGCTCGTCGGATTGTCATCCCTGCTGGTGATGGCGCTCGTAGCAATCTTCTTCGTGTCCGGTGCCGATGCGGCGTCGATGGTGATGGGAACGCTGTCGCAGCGCGGCACGCTGAACCCGTCGCGATGGGCCGTGGCGTTCTGGGGACTGACCACCGGCGGTGTAGCGGTCCTCATGTTGTGGGCGGGCGGCGACGACGCCCTGAACGGTTTGCAGAGCATGACGATCATCGTCGCGGCGCCGTTCGTGTTCGTGATGGTCGGCATGTGCGTCTCGCTTTACCGCGATGTCTCCACGGATCCGCTCGTGGCCGATACGCGACGACGCCTGCGCCACGCGCGGCACTAGCTCATCGAGCGCCCGCCCATGCGCGGACCGTGTCGGCGGGCGCTCGATCGAAGCGATTTGTTCGCCAACGCTTTTGGGCCTCTGACCAGGAGGCCGCGACCCAGGGAAACCTGTTCAACCGTCCAGGTGTCGCGACTGAAAAACGAGTGGTCCGTCCACTTGACAAGAGATGTGACTCAGACCACGCTGTTGCATATTACGAACTGAGTTCCGCCATTTGCTACCGGAAGGCCCGGCTCATGCTCGATGTCTGTCCCCTTTCCGCACTGCCCCGAGGCGAGGCACGTCGTGTCGAAGCCGACCCCCCGATCGCGGTGTTCCACACCGACGACGGCGAGGTGTTCGCCATCGACGACACCTGCTCCCACCAGGACGCATCGCTCGCCGATGGCTGGCTCGAGGGTTGTGAGGTCGAGTGCCCGTTGCATGCGTCGCGGTTCGACCTGCGCACCGGTGCCGTGGATGCACCGCCGGCCAAGCGCCCCGTTCGCACCCACGCCGTGGTGATCGAGGACGACATGATCCGCGTCGAGCTCAGTACCGAGGAGCCCAACCTTCCCCCGGATATCCGTGCCCGTCTCGCCAGTGAGGCGCAGCGATGAAGCGGATCGCCGTTGTCGGGGCCTCGCTCGCCGGACTCTCTGCGGCACGCGCCCTGCGTGCTCAGGGATTCGACGGGGAACTGGCCGTCGTCGGCGACGAGAGCCGCCGGCCCTACGACCGCCCTCCGCTGTCGAAGGAATTCCTCGCAGGCACCATGACCGAGGCCGATCTCGCCCTCGAGGACTCCGATGACGACGAGCTGCGGCTGAACTGGATGCTCGGCGCGGCGGCGACCGGCCTGGACGCCCACACTGGAACCGTCGAGCTCGCCGACGGCAGTCGCATCAGCGCCGACGGCATCGTCATCGCGACCGGGTCCCGCGCACGCCGCTGGCCCGGTAGCGATGGACTCGCCGGCGTCCATGTCATTCGCACGATCGATGACGCCGCCGCCCTGCGGGCCGACCTGCAGGCCGGTGCTCGACTCGTCGTCATCGGCGCCGGATTCATCGGGGCCGAAGTCGCCTCGACCGCACGCAAGCTCGGCCTCGACGTCACTGTCGTCGAAGCGGCGCCGACCCCGCTCGCCGGCCCGCTCGGTGCTCAGCTCGGCGCGATCGTCGCGCAGGCGCACTCCGACAACGGCACGACGCTCATCTGCGGAATCGGCGTCGACGGTCTCACCGGTGACGGCCGCGTCACCGGTGTCGATCTCGCCGACGGTCGTCACCTGCCCGCCGACGTCGTCGTGGTCGGGATCGGGGGAGTCCCCAACATCGAATGGCTGCAGGGCAGTGGCCTCGAACTCGGCAACGGCGTGATCTGCGGCGCCGGTGGTGAGACTTCGGTGCCGAACGTCGTCGCGGTCGGCGACTGCGCGGCCTGGTACGAATCCGCGACCGGCGGTGCTCATCGCGTCGAGCACTGGACCGGCGCGCTCGAACGCCCGGCGATCGCGGTGGCGACACTGCTCGCCGGTGGCCTCCATCAGGGAACGCCCGCCAAGCCGCCCTACTTCTGGTCCGACCAGTACGGCTCGCGCATCCAGTTCGCAGGCATCGCCCGTCCCGGCGACGAGATCACTATCGAGGAAGGCGATTGCGCCCAGCGCAGCTTCCTTGCCACCTACCGCCGCGATGGCCGCCTCGTTGCCGTTCTCGGGGTCGATCAAACGCGTCTGTTCACCCGCTGGCGTCGGCAGCTTTGCAGCGTGCCGGCGACCGCCTGATCATCCGATCGACGAATCCTTCAGCCCCACAGCCCAATTGAGACCCTTTCAGGAGCATCAGTGTCCACTCCCGTTCTTCCCGACAGCCTCATCTCCACGCTGCCCGGCCACTACTACACCGACCCGCAGGTGTTTGCGCTCGAGCAGGAAAAGGTCTTCGAAACCATGTGGTTCAACGTCGCGTTGGCCAAAGACCTCGACAAGCCGGGCGCATTCAAGACCGTTCAGGTGGGGCGTGAGAGCGTCCTCGTGACCCGCTCGCGCACAGGCGAAATCCGCGCGTTCTTCAACGTCTGCCGCCACCGCGGCGCGCGGCTGTGCACCGAGGAGAGCGGCGAGGTCAAGCGCTCGTTCCAGTGCCCGTACCACGCCTGGACCTATGACCTCGATGGCAAGCTCGTCGCCGCGCCGAACCTTACGAAGATGCCCGACGTCGATCGCACCGATTTCGGCCTGCGCAAGATCGCGGTGCAGGAATGGCTCGGCTACGTGTGGGTGTGCCTGGCCGACGAGCCGTCCTCGTTCGAAGAGACGGTCGTGCAGGAGATTCGCGACCGGCTCGGTGATGTCGAGTCGATCGAGCGTTACGGAATCGAAAACCTCAGCCTGGGCCGCCGGATCGTCTACGACGTCAAGGCGAACTGGAAGCTCATCATCGAAAACTTCATGGAGTGCTACCACTGCGCGACGATTCACCCCGAACTCACCGAGGTGCTGCCCGAGTTCGCGGACGGCTACGCCGCTCAGTACTACGTCGGCCACGGCGCCGAGTTCGGTGATGACGTGCAGGGCTTCACGGTGGACGGGTCCGAGGGGCTCGACCAGATTCCCGGCGTCGCCGAGGATCAGGATCGTCGTTACTACGCAATCACGATCCGCCCGCAGGTTTTCGTCAACCTCGTTCCCGACCATGTGATCGTGCATCGCATGTTCCCGATGTCCGCCGATCACACCATCGTGGAATGCGATTGGCTTTATCTTCCCGGCGTTGTCGAGTCCGGCAAGGACGTCAGCCGTTCGGTCGAACTCTTCCACCGCGTCAACCAGCAGGACTTCGATGCCTGCGAACGCTGCCAGCCGGCGATGGACTCGCGCACCTACCGCGACGGCGGAGTCCTCGTGCCGAGCGAGCACCACATCGGCGCCTTCCACGATTGGTTGCAGGCCAAGCTCGCCGAGTGACGAACGACGGCGAATAACATTCGGGCCGTGTCGATCTGCAGCGTGCGGATCGACACGGCCCGACTTCAGTGCGGGAGCTTCTCCGTGGGATCCGCCGTAAACACTTGCGTCACAGCAATATCCGGATAGTCGGTGCGAGCGCGGTCGACGACCTCGAATCGGTTCCAGACCGAATTCTCCGGCGGTTGTGTGGTGATGACGATCCGGTCCGGGTGAAACGTGTCCACTGCATCGGCAAGCGCGCGCAGTGGACGGAAGTCACCACGGGTACCTATCACGTCGAGATTGTCCGAGCGCAGCACTGACAGCGTGTGTTCGAGCCTGGCTTGCGCGACTTCCTGGGTCGCGTCCCATACGTCGAGTGGACCGTGCGTCGCGGCGGTGCCGGTTTCGACTTGGCTGTCCGGCACGACGACAAAATAGGTTGCCGCGCGATCGGCGTCGATGCTGTGCAACTCGGTGAGCA
>NZ_LRRB01000022.1 GCF_001646865.1 Aldersonia kunmingensis
GAGCGGTTATCCCGCACCGCGCCACTGCTGGCCGAGGAGCGCAGGCTGCTCCTGGTGGCTTGCAGTCGCGCACGTCGTTCACTGCTGGTCACCGCGGTGGAGTCGGCGGCCGGTGACCGTGACCTCACGCCGTCGCGCTTCATCGACGAATTGCTCTCCGACACAGCGGAATTCGGCGATACTCTTCCCGTAGTGCGCCGGACTGGCGAGGTGCGGGTGCTGGCGCTGCCCGCGTTGGTCGCGGAATTGCGGGCGGTGGTTTGCGATCCGGATGTTGCCGAGCACGAGCCGGAACGACACGCCCACGCCGCACACCAACTTGCGCGGCTCGCCGCGGCGGGCGTACGCGGTGCACATCCCGACGATTGGTACGCCACCGTCGAGACGAGTTCGCCGCAGCCGATGTGGGACGAGGCGTCCGGTCCGGTGCGGGTGTCGCCCTCGGTGGTGGAGCAGCTCACCACCTGCCCGTTGCGCTGGGCATTGCAGCGGCACGGCGGTGACGATGGCGACAACATCCACGCGATCAAAGGCAACGTCGTTCATACGCTCGTGCAGGCGGTGGCCGGGGGCGTGGCAGAAGCCGAGATCCGGCGGGCACTCGAAGTTGCCTGGCAGGGTGTGGATCTCGGTTCGGACTGGCATTCGCGACAGGAGTTGCGCCGCGCCGAGACGATGCTCGAGACATTTACGGCGTGGCTGCGAGCGTCCCGGCTGGAGCTGACGTTGGCGGGGGTCGAGGTCGTGGTGGACTGTTTGCTTCCCGCGCGCTCGGAGGACGAACCCGCGGTGCGGATCGCGGGCCGGATCGACCGGCTCGAACGCGATCCCGACGGCCGGGTCGTGGTGGTGGACATGAAGACCGGCAAGAACCCGATCACCAAGCAGGCGGCGCGCGAGCATCCACAGCTGGCCACCTATCAGGTCGCCGTCGCCGCCGGCATGTCGGAGACGGGGGAGGCCGCGCCCGAGCCCGGTGGCGGCCGGTTGGTGTACGTGGCCAAGCCCAACGCGAAAGAGGGTGCCACGCAACGGCTTCAGCCTCCGCTGGATGCAGCCGATCTCGACCGGTGGCGTGACACGATCCAAGGTGCCGCGGCAGCGACACGGGGCCCGGGATATCTCGCGGTGGTCAACGACGGATGCCGGCATTGTCCGGTACGAACGAGTTGTCCGGCACAGGATTCCGGCAGGCAGGTGACGAACGGATGAGCACGCCGCAGCCGCGGGTCGATCCCCTCGACCTCGCGCGAGCACTCGGGCAGCCCGAGCCCACCGCCGAGCAGCAGGCGGTGATCGCGGCACCCCCCGGCCCGACGCTGGTTGTTGCGGGCGCAGGCGCGGGCAAGACCGAGACGATGGCCGCCCGCGTGGTGTGGATGGTCGCCAACGGCTTCGTCGCGCCGGACCAGGTCCTTGGCCTGACATTCACGCGCAAGGCAGCCCAGCAGTTGTCGGTTCGTATCCGCACCCGATTGGCGCGACTTGCCGGTTCGCCGCTGGTAAGCGAACTGGACCCGAGCGGCCGGCTGCGGGAGGCGATTACGGCATCGGACCCGGAGATTGGCACCTACCACTCGTACGCGGGCCGCCTGCTTTCCGAGCACGGCCTGCTGCTGCCGATCGAGCCGTCCGCAACGTTGCTGTCCGAAACGCAGTTGTGGCAGTTCACCCATCGCCTTGTGGCCGCGTGGGACGGCGAGCTCGACACCGAACGCACTCCGGCGACCATCACAGAGGCCGTGCTTGCGCTGTCCGGCCAGTTGGCCGAGCATCTGGTGGAGCCCGAGGATTTGCGCGAGGCCTGCACCGACCTCGAGAAACTCGTTCATACGTTGCCGCCCGGCCCGGGCAAGCGCGGCGTGCCCACCCGGGTGCTGCTCGACATCGTCGACGCACAGAGCGAGCGAGTCGCCCTGCTGCCGTTGGTTATCCGCCTCGCAACCGAACTTCGCCAGCGCGGGCTGCTCGATTACGGCAGCCAGATGTCGCTCGCCGCCCGGCTCGCGAACGAGCATCCGGATGTCGGTGCGGCGCAGCGGCAGCGGTTCCGGCTGGTGCTGCTCGACGAGTACCAGGACACCGGTCATTCGCAGCGGGTGCTGCTGTCCGCGCTGTTCGGCGGTGCAGTCGACAAGAAGCTGTCGGTTACCGCGGTCGGTGACCCGATGCAGTCGATCTACGGCTGGCGCGGCGCGTCGGCCGCGAACCTGCCGCGGTTCGCGACGGACTTTCCGCGCGCCGCGGGGAAATCCGCGGCCACCCTGCCGCTGATGACGAGCTGGCGCAATCCACCCGAGGCGCTGGTCCTCGCGAACCGGGTGGCCGAACCGCTGCGCACCGGTGCCGTCCAGGTGGAGCCGCTGCGACCCAAACCCAACGCCGGAGTTGGCACGGTCGGCCTCGCGCTGACGGAAACGATCGCCGACGAGCGGGAGTGGGTCGCCGAACGCATCGCGGAGGAGTACGCGGCCGCGGCCGCTCGCGACGAACAGCCACCGACCGCAGCAGTGCTGGTGCGCCGCAACGCCGATAGCGCGCCCGTCGCAGAGTCGCTGCGGGCGAGGGGAATTCCGGTCGAGATCGTCGGACTCGGTGGCCTGCTGGGGACACCCGAGGTTGCCGATGTGGTCGCCATGCTGCGCCTCGTCGCGGACCCGACCGCCGGCAGCGCCGCGATGCGAGTGCTGACGGGTGCACGGTGGCAGCTCGGAATCACCGATATCGCCGCGCTGTCCCGCCGTGCGCGCGAGCTGTCGATCCGGCAGGCACCGGCAACCGCGGAGATTCGCGACGCCGCGGAACTGCGTGCGGCACTGACTGCCGCGGTACCGGCCGATCACAGCGAGCAGGCCGGCCTGGCAGACGCGATCGCCGATCCCGGCCCGGCACCGCAGTACTCGACGGCCGGATACGAGCGCATCACCGCGCTCGGCAAGGAACTCGCGGCGCTGCGCGAGCGCATCGCGCAACCACTCAACGAACTGGTCGCCGATGTGGAGCGCACGATCGGCGTTGGTATCGAGGCGCAGGCCCGTCGATTGGCCGGCAGCGCGGGACGCGAGCATCTCGATGCCTTCGCCGATGTCGTGTCCGGCTACGCCACAGACCCTGCCGCGACGGTGACCGGCCTCTTGGCGTTCCTCGATGCTGCGGAGTCGATCGAAAACGGGCTCGAGCCAGGTGAAGTGGAGGTTGCGCCGGACCGGGTGCAGGTGCTGACCGTGCACTCCGCGAAAGGCCTGGAATGGGAGGTCGTCGCCGTTCCCCACGTGGTGCGCGGCGTTTTCCCCTCGGGCGTTGCCTCCGGCACGTGGCTCGGCGCGTTAGGCGAACTGCCTCCGCAGCTGCGCGGTGACCGGGTACGGGAGGGTGAGCGCACCGATGGTGTGCCGGTGCTCGATCTCGACGGTATCGGGGACCGCGCCGGGCTCGAGGAAGCGATCAAGCGGCATAAGGAGGCGCTGGCACGGCGACGGCTCGACGAGGACCGCAGGCTGTTCTACGTCGCGCTGACGCGAACCGAGCGCGCGCTGTACGTGTCCGGCCACCACTGGGGCGAGACCGGCGCCGAACCGAAGGGTCCGTCCGAGTTTCTGCTCGATCTCGCGGCGGCGATCACCGACTCGGAGCCAACCGGGTCGGAACCGGCATCGCCGGTCGGCGCGGTGCTCCGCTGGGATCCCGCACCGGAACCGGGGACGCCGAACCCCTTCACCGAGCATCCGGTTTCTGCGCAGTGGCCACGCGATCCGGTCGGGCCGCGCCGGATCGCAGTCCAGGCAGGTGCCGCCGCGGTACGCGCTGCTCTCGCCGGACTCGTGAACAGTGAGCCAGCGGCAGAGGAGGACCCGGCCGACGGCACACCGGAGGACCCAGACAACTGGGCTGCCGATGTCGATGCGCTACTCGCCGAGCGCGCGGCGTCGCACCATATGCATTCCGAAGTTGTTCTTCCGCAACAGCTTTCGGTGTCACAGCTGGTAGAGCTACGCGCGGGGAAGTTGGCAGACCGATTGCGCCGGCCGCTGCCGTATCCACCGAATCCGTTCGCGCGACGGGGTACTGCGTTCCACGCGTGGGTGGAGCGCAGGTTCGGCGCCACCCGGTTGCTCGACCTCGACGAGTTGCCGGGAGCCGCCGATACCGGGGCCACGTCGGACACCGATCTCGCGCGGTTGCAGCAGGCGTTCCTCGATTCGAAGTGGGCGCAACGCAGCCCGGTCGAGGTGGAAGTGCCGTTCGAGACCACGATCGGGGACACCGTGGTGCGCGGCCGCATGGATGCCGTGTTCGCCGAGTCGGACGGCGGATGGACCGTGCTGGACTGGAAGACCGGCGCCGAACCGTCAGCTGCCGAAGAATCCACGGTCGCAGTGCAATTGGCGGTGTATCGACTCGCCTGGGCTCGGCTGATCGCCGCGCGTACCGGGGAATCGGAGGAGTCGGTCCTGCAGCGCGTAGGTGCGGCGTTCCACTACGTGCGAACCGACCGCACCATTTCGCCCGCAGACCT
The DNA here is from genome assembly GCF_001646865.1 of Aldersonia kunmingensis. GTDB lineage: Bacteria > Actinomycetota > Actinomycetes > Mycobacteriales > Mycobacteriaceae > Aldersonia > Aldersonia kunmingensis. Next base: position 4,517 of record NZ_LRRB01000022.1, read on the forward strand.
GGCCGACGAGGCCGGCCTCACCGCGCTCATCGACGCGGCGGTGCACCGGGAATCGTGACTGGGCACCGCCGCCGAAGCAGTGCCGTCAGGGAGTGTTGCGGTGCACCGAAAGCGCGGTGGTGATCATCGGGATCTGCAGTGGCAGGCGAGCCAGCGCCACGGCTTTCATCAGTGGGGTTTGCTTCGGGTCGCGCCACCAATCCAGGGCCATCTGGATATTGCCCGGGAAAACCGAGATGAACAGCAGCACGGCTGCCAGCGCGCCGACCTTGCGGGTGCGCGGAACGGCGAGTGCGCCGGCCACCGCAATCTCCGCGGCACCCGAGACGTAGGTGTAGGTCCGGGGCGACCCCGGCAGTTGCGGCGGAATGATGCCGTCGAACGGCTTCGGAGCCAGGAAATGCAGAACGCCGATGCCCAGGAGGCCGACGGACATGCGCTTTGCGGTGCGCTCCGCCTTGCCTACCGCAGCGGCGGAAAGTTCACTCGTCATGCGGTTCACTGTGCCATCACCACGATCGCGCCGACACCCCCCGAATGTGCGAGGGCATATTGTTACGGCCAATCTCGGCACCAGTGCTGCTATTGGCATTCCAGCGGACTAGGCTCCTGCCGATGTCCGCAACTGTGCCCACCGGTCGCTCCACGGGCTCCGCTCCTGGGTGGGAGCGACGCACCGTTGGCTCCGCCGCGAGCCGTCGCGAGGCGCGCAATGGCCGGTAGGCTCGCGCGTTTTCGCGACGTCGATCGGCTGACCGAGCGGCCCGTTTTCGCGCTGGTTGGCATCCTTCGTATTCCGGAGTCGTTGCAGAACCCCACGCAGGCGATCATCAAGCGGATGGCTCTCGCGCTGTCGTTGCTCGTGATTGCGGCGACCATCGTTTACCTCGACCGTGCCGGTTACCGCGACGCGCAAGAGAACGAGATGTCCTATCTGGACGCGTTCTACTACGCGACGGTCTCACTCTCGACCACCGGATACGGCGACATCACCCCGCTCACCCCGGGCGCCCGATTGATCAACATCCTCGTCATCACGCCGCTGCGGATCTTCTTCCTCGTGTTGTTGGTCGGCACAACGCTCGCCGTGCTGACCGAGCGATCCCGGCAGGCGTTCAAGATTCAGCGATGGAGGCGCACCGTGCGCAATCACACCGTGGTCGTCGGCTACGGCACCAAGGGCCGCAAGGCAATCGAGGCCATGCTCGGCGACGGCATGACCCCGAGCGACATCGTGGTCGTGGATACCGACCCGGCGATGCTCGAAGCAGCGTCGAGCGCAGGACTGGTCACCGTCGCGGGTTCCGCGACGCGGTCGGAAGTGTTGCGGCTGACCGGCGCCCAGCATGCGTCGGCGATCATCGTGGCCACCAACCGGGACGACACCGCGGTCCTGGTCACGCTGACCGCGCGCGAGATTGCCCCCAAGGCCAAGATCGTTGTCGCTGTTCGAGAGAGCGACAACACGCATCTGGTTCGTCAATCGGGCGCCGATTCGGTGGTCGTGTCCTCCGAGACAGCCGGGCGTCTGCTGGGTATCGCAACGAGTACGCCGAGCGTGGTCGAGATGGTCGAGGACCTGCTCACTCCCGAAGCAGGTTTCGCGATCGCCGAACGGGAGGTAGAGCCCGAGGAGATCGGTGGGTCGCCTCGGCATCTGCGCGACATCGTGCTCGGTGTGGTCCGGAACGGCGATTTGGTGCGGGTGGGTGAGCCTGCCGTCGACGCGATCGAGCCGGGCGACATGTTGCTCTACATCAAGCGGATCGGCGGCTGACCGAACGGTCCGAGGGGACGGTCCGCGTTCGGTGGACACCGACGGGCGCTAGTGTCGAGTCGTGTCGGACTTCGAGCTCATCGAGACGCCCCGTCTATCCCGGTCCACTCTCGACCGTGCGGCTGAACTTCGCAGCAACGCAGAGGCCCTGAAAGAGGGCTGGTCGACCGCGAAACTGTTGCAGGTCAATCAGCGTGGGCAGGTGCCGGTATTGGGCGCCGCACTCGACTACGTCGACGCTGTCGAGTTCGCGGCCGAGCCACCCGCGGCCGCAGTCTTCCTTGGCATCGATCACGGTCGCCACGTGTGGGCGGTCCGCAACCCCGACATCGAACCGCAGGTGGATGGAAAGCTGCGCGACCTCCGGATCGTCGGCGCCGATCTCGACGACACCAGCGCCGGCATCCTCACCACCGCGATCGCTCTGCTCAACTGGCACGATTCGGCGGCGCACAGCGCATTGGACGGCGGCATTTCCCGCGCGGCGAACGGCGGCTGGTCCCGGATCAGCGACACCCTCGGGCACGAGGAGTTTCCGCGCACCGATCCGGCGATCATCTGCCTCGTCCACGACGGCGGCGACCGGGTACTGCTCGCCCGTCAGCACACCTGGCCCGAACGGATGTTCTCGATCCTGGCCGGGTTCGTCGAGGCGGGGGAGTCGTTCGAGGCGTGCGTGGCACGCGAGATGAAGGAGGAGGTCGGTGTCGACGTCACCGACGTCCGCTACCTCGGCAGCCAGCCGTGGCCGTTCCCGCGGTCGGTGATGATCGGGTTCTCGGCGAAGGCCGATCCGGAGCAGGAAGTGGCGTTCGCCGATGGAGAGATTGCCGAGGCGCACTGGTTCACCAAGGAAGAGGTGCGTGCGGCCCTCGAACTCGGTGACTGGACGTCGAACGCGGACAGTCGCCTGCTCCTGCCGGGTTCGATCTCGATCGCGCGGGGCATCGTGACCTCCTGGGCCGCGCGCGACTGACAAGGCTCCGGACACGACAAACCCTCCGGGGAAGAGACCCGGAGGGTTTGGTCAGAACTGGCCGACCCGGCGGTCGGTCAGAGGCACGGTCAGTTGACCGCGAGCATCTCTTTGACGGTGGCCAGGCTCGGGTTCGTGGCCGTGCGTCCGTCGGCGAACTTCAGGGTCGGCACCACATGGTTGCCGTTGTTCACTTTGCCGACGAACTCGGCGGAAGCCGGGTCCAGCTCGATATCGACCTCGACGTAGCTGATGCCGGCCTCGCTCAGCTGGGTCTTCAGCCGGCGGCAGTAGCCACACCAGGTGGTCGAGTACATCGTCACGGCGGGTTCGGTCATAGTCACGATTACAAGAACATCACGAGGGGGAGAACGTGTTCCCTTTTGGTCGCGCGATGAGACGTACATCACTGGCCTGCGGCGGCGTGTCCCCTCCTGCGTCCGCTGGGCTCAAGCGCCCTGAGTAGGGGCTATTTACACGCGGCGCGCCCGTACGCGCGTTGTCGGAGGCCGCTGCAATGATGGGCACCGTGCCATTCGACGCCACCGCATCCGGGCTCGATCCCCAGCAGACTGCCGCAGTGCAGGCGCCCCGGGGTCCGGTGTGCATTCTCGCCGGCGCGGGCACGGGCAAGACCCGCACCATCACCCATCGGATTGCTCACCTCGTCGAACACGGTCATGTCGCGCCCGCGCAGGTGCTGGCGGTGACGTTCACGGCACGTGCCGCGGGCGAGTTGCGATCGCGGTTGCGCGGCCTCGGCCTCGGTGGCGCTGCGAACCAGGTTCAGGCCCGCACCTTCCACGCTGCGGCGCTTCGACAGCTGCGCTACTTCTGGCCTCAGGTTGTCGGTGACCTCGGATGGGAGCTGATCGACAGCAAGTTCCCCCTGGTCGGCCGCGCCGCAGGGCGGGTCGGACTGTCGACCAGCACGGAAAGCGTCCGTGACCTCGCCAGCGAGATCGAATGGGCCAAGGCGTCGTTGATCACGCCCGAGACCTATGCCGTCGAGGCCGCGCGTCGTCGGCGCGAGACGCCGGCCGATCCCGAGCAGGTTGCAGCCGTATACGAGCGGTACGAGGTCGCCAAGCGCGGTGAGACGATGCTGCTCGATTTCGACGACCTGCTGCTGCACACCGCGGCCGTCCTGGAGGACCACCCCACGGTGGCCGCCGAGTTCCGCGACCGGTACCGGTGCTTCGTCGTCGACGAATACCAGGACGTGACGCCGCTACAGCAGCGGGTGCTCGACGCGTGGCTCGGCGAGCGCGACGACCTCACCGTGGTCGGCGACGCCAACCAGACCATCTATTCGTTCACCGGCGCCATGCCGAAGTACCTGCTCGACTTCACGCGCCGATACCCGCAAGCCACGCTGGTCCGGCTCGAACGCGACTACCGCTCGACTCCGCAGGTGGTGTCGCTGGCAAACCGCGTGATCGGGTCGGCGCACGGGCGGATCGCCGGGACCCGGCTGCAGCTGATCGGTCAACGCGCAGATGGCCCCGAGCCGACGTTCGCAGAGCATGACGACGAACCGGCGGAGGCCGCGGCGGTCGCCAAGGCGATCAAGCGGCTCATCGCCAAGGGGACGCCGGCCGCCGAGATCGCCGTGCTCTACCGGATCAATGCCCAGTCCGAGGCGTATGAGCAGGCGCTCACCGAACTGGGCATTCCGTACCAGGTGCGCGGCGGCGAGGGCTTCTTCACCAGGCCGGAGGTGCGCCAAGCGATCAACCTGCTGCGCCAGCAGGGCGGCCGGGGCGATCTGCCGGATGCCCGTGGTGACGATCTGGTCGCGGTGGTGCGTGCGGTGCTGGCATCGATCGGACTGACGGCGGACGAACCGGTGGGTGCGCAGGCGCGCGATCGGCGCGCGTCCCTGGTCGCGCTGGTCGAGCTGACCACCGAACTTGCCGAACACGAGCCTGACCTCGACCTAGCGGGCCTGCTACGAGAGCTGGCCGCGCGCTCCGAGGCGCGTCATGCGCCCGTGGTGCAGGGCGTGACTCTCGCGTCGCTGCATGCGGCGAAGGGTCTGGAATGGGACGCGGTGTTCCTTGTCGGCCTCACCGACGGCACCGTGCCGATCAGCCACGTCCTTGGTGACGGTGGCGCGGTGGCGGATTGGGAGGCATTCGAGGAGGAGCGCCGGCTGCTATATGTCGGCGTCACCCGGGCGCGCGAGAATCTTGAACTGTCCTGGGCACTTGCCCGCAACGAGGGCGGGCGCAAGACGCGCCGCCGTTCGCGGTTCCTGGCAGGGCTCATTCCCGAGGATTCCCCGGCATCGCGGATTGCCGAGCCGGTCCGCACGCGCAAGCGCCCACAGTGCCGGGTGTGCGGAAAGATCCTGGTCGGAACCGCCGCGACGATGCTCGGCCGCTGCGAGAGCTGCCCGTCGAATATCGACGACGAACTCCTGCTCGCGTTGCGTGCCTGGCGCAAGCAGAAGTCTCAGGAGATGGACGTGCCGGCTTACGTCGTGTTCAGCGACAACACGCTCACCGCGATCGCCGAGCAGAAGCCGGCCGACGACGGCGCGCTCGTAGCCATTCCGGGCATTGGCGCGAAGAAGCTCGAGCGGTTCGGGGCCGACGTGCTCGCGGTCGTCCGTGGCGAAACGCCGCAAGCGAGCGCTGAGGAGTTGCCGCTGGAAACTCCCGCGCGCCGCAGCAGTCGAAAAACCGCAGGTCAAAAATAGGTTGTGCCCGTTGGGGTGGGGTCTCTACCCTGGTGTCAACGCGCCGATTGGCGGCGCGTGCCCGGCGGAAGCCACGGCGGGCAGTTACAGCGAGGCGAACGGAGGTGGCACAAAAATGAGGATGGTCGAGTTCCGCGCAGCCGGCATCGCATCCGCACGTGCCGCCGCCGAGGCAGCAGCAGGCCTCGCAGCAACGGCATTCATCGCCGCCGATGCAGTAGCCCGTCCGCGCACCACCCCTGTGTCCGCATCCGTACGGGGCAGAGACCGAGAAACTCGGTAGCTCGAGCCCAATCAAGGCCACGGATCGCAGGACGCGAACCGTGGCCTTCGTTGTGGAACCAGATCATCCTCTTCGAATCCCGGCCCGGTTCGGCTTTGCCCGACAACCCGTCGCACGAGAACGAGGAGAACGACATGTCTACCGCGACAACCCGCGTGACATGCCTGGACCGGGCCGAATTCCACACCGCCACAAGCGCTTCGGCCACGCCCACCCGATCGGCCCTGCCGTGCCGCCGATCCGCCGACCCCGATCTGTGGTTCGCGGAACGTCCCGATCAACTCGAGCAGGCGAAGGCGTTGTGCAGTGCCTGTCCGATCCGGGAACGGTGCCTGCGCGCCGCGATCGACCGTGAAGAGCCGTGGGGTGTTTGGGGTGGCGAGATCCTTTCCCAGGGGGTCGTCATCGCCCAGAAGCGGCCGCGTGGAAGGCCTCGCAAGGTCTGCGCATAAACGAAAACGCCGCCGCCCCCTATCGCAATTCGAAAGGGGGCGGCGGCGTTTCGTACTTAGGCCTCTACTTCATGCAGCGGATCGTCGGTGAACCCGGGCAGGAAGTCGTGCATGATCTTCATGTACGGGGCTTGCGCGTCGAGCTGCGCGCAGATCCCGACCGAGCCGAGCAGCACCCGGAAGATCATCAGATACTTCGGCGGCAGGCTCATTGCCCGCGCGGTCTTGAACTGCTGGCTGTCGAATTCGGTTGCGCTGCCGGCCGCGCGCGACAACCACTTGCGGTTGAAGTGGAACGACTCCGTCTTGATCGGGTCGGTGAACGGCCGCAGGTAGTCATCGATCTCCTGCGGGGAGACCGTGCGACCCGGAATCACGAAATGGTTCTCGTTGAGCAGATCGATCAGTTCGTCGAACTGCTCGTCACGCGCCAGACACAGCATTCTGCCCAGCTCGGGCGGCAGGCCGTTCGGCATCGGCGCACACGCACCGAAATCGATCACGCCCATCCGGCCGTCGTCGAGCATCATGAAGTTGCCCGGGTGCGGGTCGCAATGCAGAAGTCCGGCGGCCACGGGAGCCTGCAGGTGGAACTGAGCGAGCAGTGCACCCGCGCGGTCCCGCTGGTCCTTCGTGCCCTCCGAGATGATCTTCGAGAGCGGCTTCGCGGTAAGCCATTCGGTAACAACGGTTTTCGGCGCGCTGGCGACGACCCTCGGGATGAAGTAGTTCGGGTCGCCCTCGAAGGCCTTGGCGAACGTGCGCTGATAGTTGGCCTCGATGCGGTAGTCGAGCTCTTCCTCGGTCCGCTCCGTGAGCTCGGCGAGCACGGGCTTCATGTCGACGCCCGGCATCACGGTGGAGAACAGGCCGGTCATCCGGCTCAGCGTCTTCAGGTCAGCGCGCAGCGCCTCGTCCGCGCCCGGGTACTGCACCTTCACCGCGACCGCGCGGCCGTCGGACCACACCGCGCGGTGCACCTGTCCGATGCTCGCTGATGCGGCGGGAGTGTCGTCGAAGGACTGGAAGCGTTCGCGCCAGCGGGTGCCGAGCTGCTGATCGAGCACCTTGTGCACTGCAGGCGCGGGCAGCGGTGGGGCCTCGGCCTGGAGCTTGGTCAGCGCCTCGCGGTAGGGCTCGGCGAACTCCTCCGGGATCGCGGCCTCCATCACGCTGAGCGCCTGCCCGAACTTCATCGCGCCGCCCTTGAGCTCACCGAGCACGGTGAACAATTGCTCGGCGGCCTTCTGGGCGAGGGCGGCATCGATCTCACCGCGGTCGCCACCTGCCAGCTTGCGGCCGAATCCGACCGCCGCCCGGCCGGCGATCCCGATCGGGATGCTCGCGAGCTTGGCGTTGCGGGCACGGCTTTTGCGCTTTATCTCCGACACCACAACATCATGGCTGATGAATGGGGCGGATGTGGAGAGGGTTCTGTTCTCAGTCTCTCAAGTTGTCGCAGTTGCGACCTCACTTACTGGTAGAGCGCATCCGCAGCGAGGGTGTGGTCGCCATCGGCGACGCTGAAGACGGTGGTTGTGCAGGTCGAGTTCCAGAGTCGCGTCGAGAATGGCCGGAGCAGCACGCGGACTGCCGTCGAGCACGACATCGAGTTCGGATAGGGCCAATGCTGCGGTCGCCCGAACGGCTGCCGGCTTGGCATATCCGACGCGGCCGAGCAATTGGGCAGCGAGGTGCGGCCAATCCGGGTCGTAGTCGCATCGAGTCAGATCGGCACAACGCAGGCAGCTCGTCCGCCCCGGCAGGACGAGCGGGCCGACCACCCCGCGGCCGTCGCGAATCCGGACCTGTAGGTGCGCGATGCGGTAGCGCATGAGCGCGGCTACCAGCCGCGGCTCGATGACGAGATCGTCGGTGAGCACCACCAGTTCGGCGTTCCACCGGTATGCGTCGGCGGCCGCGCGCTGGCCGTCGGCCGAGTGGCTCAGCCGCACGCCGGTTCCGGACAGTCCTTCGCAGATCTGGTCGGCGAGTGGACCTCGCCCGTGCACGCGGATCGCGCTCGGTCCGACTCGGTCCGTGACCCGAACGAGGAGTCCGGCGGCTTCCAGCTCGGCGAGGATTGCCGAGGCCGACTGTGGACCGATGTCGAGCGCGGCCGCTTGCCACACGACGGCCGGCCAGTTGTGCTGCCCGTCGAGCAGTCGCAGCAGTTCGACCAGCGCGGCACCGTCCAGTTTCGGTGGCGGACGTAACAGCACAGCGGTTTCGGGCGCCCAGCCGAGCTGTACCGTGCCGTCGCCGCGAAGCAGTAGCGGCAGACTCGGATTCAGTAG
>NZ_LRRB01000322.1 GCF_001646865.1 Aldersonia kunmingensis
TGCCAAGTCGCCGGATCGGCGTGCATGAGCGCCTTGGTCTTCTCGTGGTTGCGGCTCGGGCCGCCTTCCACCAGGTAGGAGGCGAGCGTGAAGGGCGCACCGGCGAAGCCGATCAAGGCCACAGTGTCGTCCAGTTCCTTGACCAGCAACTCGACGGCCTCGGCAACGGCGCCGACTTCCTCGGGCCGCAGCCGCGGCAAGGCGGCGACGTCGGCGGCGGAGCGGATCGGGTTCTCGATGACCGGGCCCACCCCGCCCACGATGTCGAGTCCGATACCGGCCGCCTTGAGCGGCACGACGATGTCGGAGAAGAGGATGGCCGCATCGACGCCGTGCCGCCGCACCGGCTGCAGGGTGATCTCGCAGACCAGCTCGGGGTCGAAGCAGGACTCGAGCATGCCGCGTCCGGCGCGAATTTCCCGGTACTCGGGCAGCGAACGGCCGGCCTGCCGCATGAACCACACCGGTCGGCGCGACGGCCGCTGACCGGTCGCCGCGGCGAGGAAGGGAGACTGGCTCAATTGTCGGCGCGTCGGGTAATTAAGCGCGGCCGATCCTGGCTTTGTGCTCATCACCAGCCATGTTCTCACGTCCGAACGTGCCGCCACGGCGCGCCTCCGTACTACCGGGTCCGCACCGCAACGCCCTCCTGCGGCGCGCCTACTTCGCAACGTGCACCGACGGGTCTAGCGTGCCGGTTTGTGACAAAGCCCGGATCTCCCGCCGAGCCAGCACAGTTTCGCGCCGCAATCGACGCGATGCATGCGGCGACCGTTCACCCGGGGATCGAACTCGGGCCGATCCGGCCGCCGCAACGGCTGGCTCCCTTCTCCTATGCCATTGGTGCCGAGGTCAGCCATCCGGAATCCGATCACGTCCCCGAGCAGTCCGAGGGCGACGCGTTCGGCCGGCTGATCCTGCTCTACGACCCCGAGGGCGACGAGGCCTGGAACGGCACGAGGCGGCTGGTGGCCTATATCCAGGCCGATCTCGATGCGGATGTTGCCGTGGATCCGCTCCTGCCCGAGGTGGCGTGGAGCTGGCTGACCGAGGCGCTCGAATCCCGGTCCGAACCACTCAACGCGCTCGGCGGAACGGTGACTGCGACAAGCTCGGTCCGATACGGCGACATCGCCGGTCCCCCGCGTGCACATCAGCTGGAGCTGCGCGCATCCTGGACTGCGACCTCATCGGAGCTCGCCCCGCATGTCGAGGCGTTCTGCGAGGTGCTGGCCTACGCCGCGGGGCTGCCGCCGGTCGGCGTCACCGAACTCGGCAACCGCACTCGCGCATAACAAGCGGCGCGTCGGATCGCGTTCATTCGCGGCCGAAATAACTACGATTGCGCCATGGAGCGACTTAGCGGACTCGACGCCAGCTTCCTCTACCTCGAGACCTCGACCCAGCTGCTGCATGTGTGTGGCGTGATCGAACTCGACCCGGCGACCATGCCCGGTGGATATTCGTTCGAGAAGCTGCAGCGCGAGCTCGGTGCCCGGATCCCCCAACTCCCGGGTTTCCGCCGCAAGGTCAAGGACTCCGTGCTCAACGTCGGGCATCCGGTCTGGGTCGACGACGATGATTTCGATATAGAGCGACATTGCCACCGCGTCGCGGTTCCCGAGCCGGGTGACGACGCCGAACTCTCGCGCTTGTGCGCGCATATCGCCAGCCAGCAGCTCGATCGCAACAAGCCGCTGTGGGAGATGTGGGTCATCGAGGGCCTCGCGGATGGCCGCGTCGCGGTCATGTCGAAGATGCACCATGCCGGCGTGGACGGCGTCACCGGAGCGAACATGATTTCGGAGTTGTGCAGCCTCGAACCCGAGGCGCCTCCGATCGACACCGAGGAAGGCGCCGACGCGGCCGGTAGCGGGGGCACCGTCGAGATCGCGATCGGCGGCCTCGCCGAAATGGCTTCCCGCCCGGTCAAATTCGCGCGGGCCCTGTCCAATTCCATTCCTGTACTGCCGGCCTGGGTCACCCGAGCGCAGAAGGGTGAGGCGATGCCTGCGCCGTTCACGGCGCCCCGCACTCCCTTCAACGGCACCATTACCGGGCATCGGTCGATCGCCTGGGTGCAGCTCGACCTCGACCGCGTGAAGGCGGTCAAGAACGCATTCGGGGTGAAGGTCAACGACGTTGTCCTGGCCATGGTCGCCAGCTCGCTGCGGATGTACCTCGAAGACCACGGTGAGCTGCCGGAGTCCTCGCTCGTCGCGATGGTCCCGGTGTCGGTGCACAACAAGTCCGACCGGCCCGGCACGAACAAGGTCAGCGGCATGTTCAGCGAATTGCGCACCGACATCGAGGATCCTGCGCAGCGGTTGAAAGCGATCGCAGAAGCCAACGAGGTCAGCAAGGAGCACAACGAGGCACTCGGCGCGAGTCTGCTGCAGGACTGGGCGCAATTTGCCGGTCCGGCGTTGTTCGGCGCGGCGATGCGGATCTACGCCACGCTCAAGCTCGCCGAGCGGCATCCGGTGATCCACAACCTCGTGGTCTCCAATGTGCCGGGACCGCCGGTTCCGCTGTACTTCCTCGGCGCCCGGATCACCGGGCTGTTCCCGCTCGGCCCGGTGTTCCACGGCGCGGGCCTGAACATCACTGTGATGTCACGCGAGGGCCAGCTCGACGTCGGTCTGATCGCGTGTCCCGAGCTTGTGCCCGATCTGTGGTCGTTGGCCGAGACGTTCCCCGACGCTCTCGACGAGCTCGTGACGGCATCAGGATCGATCCCCGACGAGGGTTGAGCGCGGCGTTCCGTAGAGTCGGTAAGCATGCCGGATGCAAGCGAGTCGGTGGCCGACCAGGCTCCCGTGGACGCGCCGACGCCGCTGCTGGTCCCGGCAGATGGCGTCCCCGCGGTAGTGGAATCCTCGGCGGGTGTCCGCGCGGCCGCGGAACTACTCGCCGGAGGGCATGGACCCCTCGCAGTCGATGCCGAACGAGCCTCCGGATTCCGCTACTCGAACCGCGCCTACCTGGTGCAACTCCGGCGCGCGGGCGCCGGCACCGTGCTGCTCGACCCCATTCCTGTCGCGGCCGATCTCGCGCCGCTGGCAGAGGTGATCAACCCGCTGGAGTGGATCCTGCACGCCGCGGACCAGGATCTCCCCTGCCTCGCCGAAATCGGGCTGCGTCCCACAGCCCTCTACGACACCGAACTCGCCGGTCGGCTCGCCGGTCTCGAGCGAGTCGGCCTTGCGCCGATGGTCGAGCGGCTGCTCGGCTACGAGTTGCGCAAGGGGCATGGCGCCGCGGACTGGTCGCTGCGCCCGCTACCGGACGATTGGCTCAACTACGCAGCTCTGGATGTCGAGGTGCTGCTGGAGCTGCGCTCGGCGATCGACGAGATTCTCACCGGCCAGGGCAAGGACGGCTGGGCCGCCGAAGAGTTCGAGTACGTGCGAACCCGGCCCGCCGCAGCGCCGAAACCGGACCGCTGGCGGCGGACATCGCAGATCCACACGCTGAAGGCGCCGCGACAGCTCGCCGTCGTGCGCGAACTGTGGACCGCGCGGGACAAGCTCGCTTCCGAGCGCGATGTCGCACCTGGCCGGGTACTGCCCGATTCGGCGATCGTCTCCGCAGCCGGGACCGATCCCAAGTCGGTTGGGGAGCTACGCCGCTTGCCCATCTTCGGTGGACCACGGCAACGTCGTAATTCGCGGCTATGGATGGAGGCGATCGAGCGTGCACGTGCGCTTGCGCCGAACGAGCTACCTCCGGTGAACCAGCAGCAGGACGGCCCGCCGCAGGTGAACCGTTGGGCCAAGCGGGATCCCGAAGCGGCCGCCCGCCTCACCGCCGCCCGTGCGGTGATGGCCGAACTCGGCGACCAGTACTCGGTGCCGGTGGAGAACCTGCTGTCGCCCGAGTTGCTGCGCCGACTGTGTTGGGATGGCGTCGATCCGACGAGCGCGACGCTCACCGACGACGTCGACGCGTACCTCACCACCGGATCGGCCCGCCGATGGCAGCGGGAACTCGAAGTGCCCGGGCTCGCGACTGCGCTGAAGAACGCTCAGCCCGCGGAAGCCGCGCAAGCCTCCGACTAACAGCTGCGAATTGCGTTCGCGGGCACGAAATTTCGCCCCGCGAACGAATATTGACCGGTGTTAGGGGGCGAGGTCCGCGTCACTCGGAAGCGAGACGTTGCTCGCCGGAGCACTTCCGGCATCCCTGGCATTGTCGAAGCGGGCGACCCATCCGGTGATGCGCAGCGCGACATCCTGAGCGGTCAGCCCGAGTTCGCGCAGCACCTGATCACGCGAGGCGTGCTCGAGGAACTGCTGCGGAACACCGATCTCACGGCTGGGCACATCCACGTCGGCCGCACGCATCGCCGCCGACACCGAGGCGCCGGCGCCGCCGTGCACTCCACTGTCTTCGACGGTTACGACAAGCCGGAAGTTCGCGGCAAGCTCGACCAGCTCCGGAGCGACGGGCAGCACCCAACGCGGGTCCACGACCGCCGCGGAGATGCCCTGCTGCTCGAGCCGCTGTGCTGCTTCCAGCGCGAGCCCTGCGAACGGGCCGACCGCCACGATCAGCACGTCGCCGGACAGCCCGGACGCACCGTTGGTGCCGCTGCCGTCCGCCGTGCGCAGCACGTCGACGCCGCCGACCTGCGCGACCGCGGGGATATCGGCACCGATCGAGCCCTTCGGGAAGCGCAGGGCCGTCGGACCGTCGTTGATCTCGAGCGCTTCGCCCAGCTCGGCGCGCAGCGTCGCTGCGTCGCGCGGCGCCGCGACTCGCATGCCGGGAACGATGCCGAGGATCGACAGGTCCCACATGCCGTTGTGGCTCGCACCGTCGGAACCGGTGATGCCCGCCCGGTCGAGCACCAGCGTGACCGGCTGTTTCAACAGCGCCACGTCCATCAGCAGCTGATCGAAGGCGCGGTTGAGGAAGGTCGAGTAGATGGCGACGACCGGGTGCATCCCGCCCAGCGCGAGACCGGACGCGGAGGCGACCCCGTGCTGCTCGGCAATGCCGACGTCGAAGGTCCGCTCGGGGAAGTGCTCTCCGAACGCGGCCAGGCCGGTCGGGCCGCCCATCGCCGCGGTGATCGCGACGACGTCCGGGCGTTTGCGTCCCTGCTCGATCAGTTCGGCGGAGAACACCGACGTCCAGTCCGGCGACGCCGAACCGCTGCCGACCGACTGTCCGGTGAGCGGATCGATCGGGCCGCACGAGTGCATCTGGTCGGCCTCGTGCGTCTCGGCGGGCTCGTAGCCCATGCCCTTGCGGGTGACCGCGTGCACGATGACCGGTCCGCCGAAGTCCTTCGCCCTGCGCAGCGCGGACTCGAGCGCCTGTTGGTTGTGGCCGTCGACCGGGCCGAGGTACTTGATACCGAGATCGGTGAACAGCACCTGCGGGCTCAGTGCGTCCTTGAGACCGGCCTTCACCGCATGCAGGAACGAGTAGGTGGTGCGGCCGATCTTGGGCAATTGCTGCACATAGTGCCTGCCGAAATCGAGCACGCGTTCGTACCCGGGCTGAAGCCGCAACGACGCCAGGTGGTCGGCGAAGCCGCCGATCGTCGGCGCGTACGAGCGACCGTTGTCGTTGACGACGATCACGACCGACCGGTTCTCACCGGCGGCAATATTGTTCAGCGCCTCCCAGCACATGCCGCCGGTGAGCGCACCGTCACCGACGATCGCCACGACGTGCCGATTCTGGCCGGTGAGCTCGAATGCCTTCGCCATGCCGTCCGCGTAGGACAGGGCGGCCGAGGCATGCGAGGACTCGATCCAGTCGTGCTCGCTCTCGGCCCGGCTCGGGTAGCCGGACAGGCCCTCACCCTTGCGCAACGTGTCGAATTGGTCCTTACGACCGGTGACAATTTTGTGCACATAGGACTGGTGACCGGTGTCGAACAGCACCGGATCGGTCGGCGAATCGAAGACGCGGTGCACAGCGAGAGTCAACTCAACGACGCCGAGGTTGGGCCCGAGATGGCCTCCGGTGGCGGAGACCTTCTGGACCAGGAACTCGCGGATCTCGGCCGACAGTTCGGCCAGCTCGGCGGTATTGAGACCGCGCAGATCGTCGGGCGAGTCAACCCTGGAAAGTAGCCCCAACGAAACGCTCCTCGTCGTCGGATCCGCATCCCCTGCGGACCATTACTTTGGTGCAAGTGTACGGAGAATCGGCGCGAGCGACTCCACCGCAGCGCGGTGCGTGTGCCATGTCCGCCGCTCAAGGTTTATTCGGCGCCACGCGGACAGCAGATTTGTCCGGTTTCGCGGATCGCAAAGGTGCCACCAATCACGTATCCGTGGCTACTGTGACCGCATGCGCAACGTCGTCGCTCAGCTCGTCGAGGACGTATTCGAACACTGCCGAGCCGATCACAGCGGCGGTCCGGCGGACTACATTCCCGAACTCGCCGCCGTGGATCTGGACGCCTTCGCCATATGTCTGGCAACCAGCGACGGCCACCTGTACACCGCCGGGGACGCCGACCATGCCTTCACCATCCAGTCGGTGTCCAAGCCGTTTACCTATGCGCTTGCGCTGACCGAGTGCGGCCAGGACGCCGTGGCGCAACGCATCGACGTCGAACCCTCCGGCGAACCGTTCAATGAGATCAGCCTCGATCCGCACAACGGCCGGCCCCGGAACCCCATGATCAATGCCGGCGCGATCACCGCCGCGTCCCTCATACCGGGCGCGACGGTAGCCGAACGGTTCGAGCACATCCGCGGCTACTACTCCCGCTTCGCCGGGCGCGAGCTGGCCATGGACGAGGCGGTCTACACCTCGGAGGCCCGCACCGGGCACCGCAACCGCGCGATCGGGCACATGCTGCGCTCGTTCGGAATCGTCGACGGCGACCCCGATGAGGCCGTCGACCTGTACTTCCGGCAGTGCTCGATCGAGGTCACTGCCAGGGATCTAGCGATGATGGCGGCGACGCTGGCCAACCATGGGCGCAACCCGATCACGAATGACGAGGTGCTGAGCCCCGAGCTGACCCAGCAGGTGCTGTCGGTGATGACGACGTGCGGGATGTACGACGCCGCCGGTGACTGGGTGACCGCAGTGGGCATGCCCGCCAAGAGCGGTGTGAGCGGAAACGTGCTCGCGGTGCTGCCCGGGCAGGTCGGTGTCTCGGTGTTCTCGCCGCGGCTCGACGCGCACGGCAACAGCGTGCGCGGTGTGAACGCCTGCCGGGAGCTCTCACGCCGCCTCGAACTGCATTTCCTGCGGGTGACCCGCGAGGCACGCTCGACGATCCGGTCCAGCCACGGCGTGGGCTCGGTGCCTTCGCGGCAGCGCCGCACGCCCGCGGAGGCCGATGTGCTCGAACTGTGCGGTCATCGCGCCCGGGTGTACGAGCTGCACGGCGACCTCCTGTTCGCCGGCACCGAGATCGCGGTGCGCGAAATCACCTCGCACAGCGACAATCTCGACGCGCTGGTGCTCGATCTGCGCCGCGTCGACGACATCAGCGTTGTCGCGCAGAGCCTGTTGGGCAAGATGCGGCGCGCGCTCTCCGAGCAGGGTTGCGAATCCGCTCTCATCGACCCGGAGCGACGCGGCAAGGCTGCCGCCGACGATCGCGTTTTCATCGACCTCGATTCGGCCACGCAGTGGTGCGAGGACCTGCTGCTTGCCCGGCACGGCAAGGGTGTGCGCGTCCCGGACCGGATCGAACTGGCCGAGCACCCGCTGATCGCCGGACTGGACCAGACGGCGTCGGATCACCTCATCGGCGAATTCGACGTCCGCGATTACGAGCCGGATGAGCTTGTGGTGCAGCGCGGTTCGCCACGGTCGGGGCTCTTCCTGATCCTCGGCGGCCAGGTGAGCACGACACTGCCGGGCGCCGACGGCCACGTTCATCGGGTCGCGACGCTGGGGCCCGGCATGTCGTTCGGTGAGATCCCCATGCTGGTTGGCGGTGAGACCCTCGCCGACACGCACGCCAGCACCGCGGCCCGCGTGGCGGTACTCCCGCCGGACCGCTTCGATCGGCTCGCGGCCGATGCTCCCCAACTGAAACTGCTTCTGCTCGAACGCCTTGCCGCCACGGCCTACGAGCAGCTCGGTAGCGCGGTGCGGATTCTCGCGGGGCGCTCGGATATCGACTGATGCGTCAGAGTTATTGCAGAGCAATAAGTTTCGAGAATCGAATCACATGCAGAATGCCTTCCTCCATATTGCGTCGAGGAAGGCACCTGCGGATCGGCCTCGGCGATTCAGAGGTCCGGGATTCGGAGAACCTGACCGAAACTCAGGTCGTCGTTCACCGAGAGGTGATTCGCGGCGGCGATGAGCGCGTCCATGGAGCAATCTCCGTAGAACTGTTCCGCTACCGACGACAGCGTGTCTCCCACCGTGACGCGGTATTTCTGACTGAGCCCCGGGATCAACAGCACCTGCCCGACCCGGATGAAATCCGGGTTGAGGATGTCGTTCGGGATCGCAATCACCATGAACAGGCTGCCGTCGCCATAGAAACGGTTGGCCAGCCCGGACAGCGTGTCGCCTGATACGACCTTGTACTTCTTCGACATGATCTTGCCTCTCTCTTCCACGCCACCCGACGTGATGACGTGAAAGAGATGGTGGGCGGGCCGACGGCAGACCGAATGAGTAGCGCACTACGCCAATCTCGTGCGCTCCAGCGAAAGTAGCGAGTAGCCCGAACGGGGTCGTGCGGCCGCGCCTCGACACCACCCTCTCGATTTCGTGTCGCCGGACGATCGCCGGAAATTCGATTGCGGGCATCTGCGCAATCGGACAACCTGGACAGAGCACATTCGCCAACCAGGCAAGGACACATTCCCATGCTCGCGATCGAAACGCGCGGACTCGTCAAGCGGTTCGGGCAGACCACCGCGGTGGACGGTATCGACCTCGCTGTCGAGACCGGCGGCGTCTTCGGCGTGCTCGGCCCGAATGGTGCAGGCAAGACCACGACCATTCGGATGCTCGCGACGCTGCTGCGGATCGACGACGGCAGCGCCACCGTGCTCGGCCACGACGTCACCCGCGAACCCGGCACAGTGCGCTCCAAGGTCGCGCTGACCGGGCAGTTCGCTGCCCTTGACGAGGACCTGACCGGTCACGAGAACATGGTGCTGCTCGCGCGGCTCTACGGTTTCTCCTGGTCCGCGGCCCGCAAGCGCGCGACGAAACTGCTCGAGGCGTTCGAGCTCGACGAGGCCGGCCAGCGGTCTGTGAAGACCTACTCGGGCGGCATGCGGCGCCGGCTCGACATTGCCGCGAGCATCGTCGTCACGCCCGAGCTGATCTTCCTCGACGAGCCGACCACCGGGCTCGACCCGCGCAGCCGCAATCAGGTGTGGGAGATCGTCCGATCCCTCGTCGCGGGCGGCACGACCGTGCTGCTCACGACGCAATACCTCGACGAGGCCGATCAACTCGCGGATCGGCTGGCAGTGATCGACCGCGGCAAGGTCATCGCCGAGGGCACCACCGGTGAGCTCAAGGCATCGGTCGGTGCGGGTGCGCTGCACGTGCGGGTGATCGACGCTGCGCAGCGCGCCGAGGCGGCGGCCGTGCTGGGTCGCGTGCTGGCCACCGATGTCGTGCTCGAGAGCGACCCCGCCTCGCTCACCGCCCGGTTGCCTGATCCCGATCTCGCTGCCGCGGCGTTACCGGCGCTGCAGCAAGCTCGTATCCCGATCGCCACGTTCGCACTCGGCCAGCCGAGCCTCGACGAGGTCTTCCTGGCGTTGACCGGCCATCACGCCGAATCAGATTCCGACAGCGATCAATCCGACGCGTACGAGAGGAGCGCATCATGACGACCGTCAGCGACCGCCCCGCGAGCCTGGACATTCGTTCGGTCCTGCTCGATCCAGCCGAACGTCCGGACCGGGCGGGGGCGTTGTCGACCTCGCTGTCGTTCGCGTGGCGCGCGGTGCTGAGGATCAAGCACGTCCCGGACCAGTTGTTCGACGTGACGATGTTCCCGATCCTGTTCACGCTGATGTTCACGTACCTGTTCGGCGGCGCGCTGGCGGGATCGACGGAGGTGTACCTGCAGTACCTGCTGCCGGGCATCATCGTGCAGACCGTCGTGATGATCACCATGTACACCGGGGTGTCGCTCAACAAGGACATGGAGAAGGGCGTCTTCGACCGGTTCCGCTCGCTGCCGATCTGGCGGCCCGCCCCGCTGATGGGGGCGCTGTGCGGAGACATCGTGCGCTACTGCATCGCGATCACCATCAGCATCGTGGTCGGCCTGATCCTCGGGTTCCGGCCGCACGGCGGCGTGCCCGGTGTCCTGGCTGCGGCCGCGCTGGTGCTGGTGTTCGCCTTTTCCATCTCGTGGATCTGGACGATGTTCGCATTGCTGCTGAGTACCGAGCAGTCCGTGATGGTGGTGTCCTTCCTGGTGCTGTTCCCGCTCACGTTCGCCAGCAACATCTTCGTCGACCCGGCCACCATGCCGGGCTGGCTCGAGGCGTTCGCGAACGCGAACCCGATCAGCCATCTCGCGACCGCCGCGCGCGGGCTCATGGAGGGCGACGTCGAGATCGACGAGATCGGCATTGTGCTGGGCTGGAGTGCACTGCTCGTGGCGATCTTCGGACCGATCACGATGCGGCTCTACAACCGCAAGAGCTGACGCGCAGCGCGCCGGTTCCGATTCGGTGCGGACCCGGCGCGCTGTTTGCCGCTCGCACTCCTCCGCGCAGCAGGCCCCATGGCGCCGCTCGCAGATTGCCCCCTCGCCGCACACTTCCTGTCCTCCCGCAGAGGTTTCCGCACCCTGGAACGTCTGCGGGGCGACAGGAAGTGTGCGGCGAAAGGGGGACCTGTCGAGAACAGTGCGATGGCAAAGGCTGAACCCGGCGAGAACAGCGCTGGGGAACGATCAGTGCTGTCGGTTCGGCTGCGCCTCAGCGGGTGAGCAGGCCGATGCACTCCACATGATGGGTCAGCGGGAACGCGTCGAATGCGCGCAGTTCACTCAGCTCGTAGCCGTGCTCGCGGTACAGCGCAACGTCGCGAGCGAATGACGCGGGGTCGCAACCGATGTGCACGATCCGCTGCGGGGCACGCTCGGCGAGCGCGGCCACCACCGGGCGCCCGGCGCCGGACCGTGGCGGGTCGATCACCACCACCTCGGGATCACCTGCCAACTCCCCCACCACGCGCTCGACCCGTGCGGAGCGCAGCTGGACCTGAGGCAGGTCGACGAGCGCGATCGCCCCGTCGTCGACGGCGCCGCGCGCGGATTCCAGCGCCCGCACCGCTCCGCCCGGCCCGACCTGATCGGCGAGGCGCGCCGCGAAAACTCCCACGCCGCTGTACAAATCCCATGCCACAGCACCGGGCGATGCGGCAGCCCATTGCGCCACCACATCCGAATATGTCTGTGCTGCACCGCGATGCGCCTGCCAGAAGCCTGTCGCATCAAGTTCCCAGGTTCGGCCGGAGACGGTTTCGTGCGCCCGGCCACTGCCGATCGCGACCTCGTGGTGGCGCGGCCGGTTCGCGGCTGCCCGCCGGGCCATCGCCCCGCGCCGGCCGCTGCTGGCCTTTCCGGTCCGCGACACCTTCGCGGGCTCGAGCACCACCACATGCCGCTGGCCCGAACCATCGACCGCGACCTGCAATTCCGCGCCGGGCTCCCACTGCGATTCGGCGATATCGGCCATCGCGCCGGAAACCGGCTGCGGACAGCGCAGGTCGGCGATGACATCGTTGCTGCGGTACCGGTGCACGCCGGCACGGCCATCGCGATCTACCGCGAGCCGAACCCGGGTGCGCCAGCCGGTCCCGTCACCGGTGTCCGGCAGCTCCTCCACCTCGACCGAGCGCTCGATCCCGGCGAGGCGCTGCAACTGCTCGGTGACGACGTCGACCTTGAGCGCGCGCTGCGCCGCCAGCGTTGCGTGCGAGAAATCGCAGCAGCCGGCGCCGCCCGGCCCTGACACCGGGCACAGCGCGGGCACCCGGTCCGGCGAAGCCTCGAGCACCTCCACCGCATCAGCCCGGCAGAATGCGCCGCCACGGTCCTCGGTCACCGTCGCGCGCACGAGCTCGCCCGGCAGTCCGTGCCGGACGAACACCACGCGTCCCTCGTGCCGCCCGACACAGAATCCGCCATGCCCCGGCTTACCCAGCCGGATCTCGAATGACTCTCCCGCCCAGTTCATTTCGCGGCTACTTGCCATCCGGCGCGTTGCCGTCGGGGCGGTCGGTGAATCCGCGCCGGGTGACACCGGGAGCACTGTCCCAATGGGCGCGCTTGGCGTGCTCGGAGGAGTTGAGCTGCCACGGCACGCTGGTGACCATCACGCCCGGCTCGAACAGCAGTCGGCCCTTCAGTCGCAGTGCGCTCTGGTTGTGCAGAATCTGCTCCCACCAGTGGCCCACCACGTATTCGGGGATGAAGACGGTCACCACGTCACGCGGCGAATCGCGTCGCAGCCGCTTCACGTAATCGAGCACCGGCTTGGTGATCTCGCGGTAGGGCGACTCGATCACCTTGAGCGGCACGGTGATATCGCTCTGCTCCCATTTGCGAACGAGCGAGCGAGTGTCCGGTTCGTCGACGTTCACGGTGATCGCCTCGAGCGTGTCCGGCCGTGTCGCCCGTGCGTAGGCCAACGCGCGCAGCGTCGGGGTGTGCACCTTCGACACCAGCACGATGGAGTGGGTGCGGCTCGGCAGCACGCCCTCCCACTCGTGCTCGTCGAGTTCCTTCGCGACCGCGTCGTAGTGCCGTCGGATCAGGGTCATCATTCCGAAGATCACCGCCATCGTGACGATCGCAATCCACGCCCCGGCAAGGAACTTCGTGATCAGCACGATGGTCAGCACGGTCACGCACAACGCCAGCCCGACGGCGTTGATCACCCGCGAACGCTTCATACGCGCCCGCGACTCGGGATCGGTCTCGTTCCTCAGATGCCGTGTCCAGTGCCGGATCATGCCGGTCTGGCTGAGCACGAACGAGACGAACACGCCGACGATGTAGAGCTG
>NZ_LRRB01000221.1 GCF_001646865.1 Aldersonia kunmingensis
GCGGCAACTCGTCGGAGTAGTTGATGGTGTTTGTGGCCCGGCGCATGTATGCCTGCCAGGCATCCGAACCGGACTCGCGTCCGCCTCCGGTCTCCTTCTCACCGCCGAACGCCCCGCCGATCTCGGCTCCCGAGGTGCCGATGTTGACATTGGCGATACCGCAGTCCGAGCCGTCCGCCGCCAGGAACCGCTCGGCCTCACGCTGATCGGTTGTGAAGATCGACGACGAAAGTCCTTGCGGCACTTCGTTGTGCAGCGCAATGGCCTCGTCGAGGGAGTCGTAGGTGAGGACGTACAGGATCGGCGCGAAGGTCTCCTCGCGTACGACCGACGTCTGCGCGGGCATCCGCACGATCGCGGGGGTGACATAGAACGAGTCGGGTCCGTTGACGTCCACACGGTCACCGCCGATGACCTCGCCGCCGTCACTGCGCGCCTTGTCCAGCGCGGTCTGCATGGCTTCGAATCCGCGGGCGTTGATGAGGGGGCCGACGAGTACGCCGTCGTCGAAGGGGTCACCAACGCGCAATTGCCGATAGGCCGCGGCAATGCGCTCGGTGAGCTCGTCGGCGACCGAGGTGTGCGCGATCAGTCGGCGCAATGTGGTGCAGCGCTGCCCGGCGGTACCGGCCGCCGAGAACACGATGCCGCGGACGGCGAGATCGAGATCGGCCGACGGGGTCACGATCGCGCCGTTGTTGCCGCCGAGTTCGAGCAGGCAGCGACCGAATCGGGCTGCCACCCGCGGCGCGACGGTGCGGCCCATCCGTACCGACCCGGTCGCGGAGAGGAGCGCGACGCGGGGATCGTCGACAAGTCGCTCGCCGACGTCGGGACCGCCCTGGACGAGTTGGTGCACGTCGGGGTCGGCGTCCACGTCGATGCACGCCTGGCGCAGCAGCGCAGAACATGCGTGCGCGGTGAGCGGGGTGGCGTCGGACGGCTTCCACACGACGGTGTCGCCGCAGACGAGCGCGATCGCGGTATTCCACGACCAGACCGCCACCGGGAAGTTGAACGCGGAGATAACCCCGACCACTCCGAGCGGATGCCAGGTTTCCATCAGGCGGTGCCCAGGGCGTTCGGAGGCCATCGTCTTGCCGTACAGCTGACGTGACAGTCCGACCGCGAACTCGCAGATGTCGATCATCTCCTGCACCTCGCCGAGTGCTTCGGAGCGGATCTTTCCCGCTTCCAGTGTCACCAGATCGGCGAGCGTGGCCTTGTGTTCGCTCAGCAATTCGCCAAGCCGGCGCACCACGGCCGCGCGCTGTGGCGCGGGCACAGTGCGCCAGCCACCGAACGCATTGTGCACCAACCCAATTGCGCGATCCACGTCCTCGGCGGTGCTGATTGCGACGGAGCCGAACGCCTCGCCGGAAATCGGCGTGCGCGCCGAGAGGCCGGGCCCGTCGCCGAGCGCATCGGGCGCGGCGAGCGTGTGCAGTGCATCGATCAGCCGGGTCTGCAGAGACGTCATCTGCGATTCCTTCCGTCGTCCGTGCGGTTGGCTTCAGTTCGGCCATGTGGTCGGTCTCGGCTGGGATAGCCTTCGATTGTGGCGGAAATTTCGAGGCAAGCCCCGACCGTCGCGCCGGCGCCGCGCGAAGAACCGGTGAAGCCGGCGCTCGATGACATCGATCGTTTACTCATCCGCGAGCTGGTCGCCGATGGCCGCGCGACGTTGTCGAATCTCGCCGACAAGGCGGGACTCTCGGTGTCCGCGGTGCAGTCGCGCGTGCGTCGCCTCGAGTCGCGCGGGGTAATTCGCGGGTACACCGCGAAGGTCGACCCCGCAGCGCTGGGCCACATGTTGTCGGCGTTCGTCGCAATCACTCCTCTCGATCCGTCGCAGCCGGACGACGCGCCGGCGCGGTTGGCGCATATCCCGGCGATCGAGTCGTGCCACTCGGTGGCCGGGTCGGAAAGCTACATGTTGATGGTTCGCGTGGCCTCGCCGCTGCACCTCGAACGGCTATTGCGCGAGATCCGATCGACGGCGTCCGTGCAGACCCGCAGCACCATCATCCTCCAGACATTTTACGACAAGTAGTTCGCAGCACTTAAATCTTACGGTCATTAGCGGGCAGGCCCGATGTTCTTACGGTAGCCTGGCCGTCATGACTGCTGTCGTTCCAACCTCGATCGATGCCGCCGGCGTGCACGATGCGCTCGCGCCGCATCTACTCGTGGACGGGTTCGACCTCGTGCTGGATCTCGAACGGTCCCGCGGCGTTCGGCTCGTCGACGAACGAG
Source organism: Aldersonia kunmingensis (assembly GCF_001646865.1). Lineage (GTDB taxonomy): Bacteria > Actinomycetota > Actinomycetes > Mycobacteriales > Mycobacteriaceae > Aldersonia > Aldersonia kunmingensis. The sequence continues at coordinate 2,257 of NZ_LRRB01000221.1, forward strand.
ACGGCAGCTCGTATCTGGATATGTTCGGCTTCTTCGCGTCCTCGGCGTTGGGTATGAACCATCCGGCGCTCGCCGACGACGCCGATTTCGCCGCGGAGATCGCGTCGGTCGCGATGAACAAGCCGAGCAACTCCGACATCTACACGGTGCCCATGGCCCGGTTTGTCGAGGCATTCGCCCGCGTGCTCGGCGACCCCGCGTTACCGCATCTGTTCTTCGTCGATGGCGGCGCACTCGCCGTCGAGAATGCCCTCAAGGTTGCCTTCGACTGGAAGAGCCGCCACAACGAGGCGCACGGACGCGACCCCGAGGCCGGGACGAAGGTGCTGCACCTCACCGGCGCCTTCCACGGGCGCAGCGGGTACACACTCTCGCTCACGAATACCGACCCGGTGAAGGTGGCGCGCTTCCCGAAGTTCGCGTGGCCGCGCATCGACTCGCCATTCCTCGCCGACGGCCGCGACGTCGAGGCCGCGGAGGCTCGAGCGCTGGCACAGGCCGAGGCGGCCTTCGCCGAAAACCCGCACGACATAGCCTGTTTCATCGCCGAGCCGATCCAGGGCGAGGGTGGCGACCGCCATCTGCGCCCGGAATTCCTGCAGGCGATGCAGCGGCTGTGTCATCGAAACGACGCATTGTTCATCCTCGACGAAGTGCAGACCGGCGTCGGGCTCACCGGCACAACGTGGGCCTACCAGCAGCTCGGCCTGGCTCCTGATGTCGTCGCGTTCGGCAAGAAGGCGCAGGTGTGCGGGGTCATGGCCGGCGGCCGGGTGGACGAGGTGGCCGACAACGTGTTCCGGGTCAGCTCGCGGATCAACTCGACCTGGGGCGGCAACCTCACCGATATGGTCCGCGCCCGCCGCATCCTCGAGGTGATCGAGCACGATTCGCTGATCCACCGGGCCGGTGTCGTCGGCACGCATCTCCTCGACAAATTGCGCTGGCTGGCAGCCCGGCACGACCGCATCACCGAGCCACGCGGGCGCGGGCTGATGTGCGCGGTCACGCTCGACAGCGCGGAACGGCGCAATGCTGTGGTGGCCTCGATGACCACCGACGAACACGTCCTCGTGCTCGGCACGGGTGAGCGCGGCATCCGGTTCCGGCCACCGCTGACGGTCACCACGGCCGAACTCAACGAGGCGATCGATGCGCTGGACCGGGTGCTCAGTCGGTCAGCGTGAGGCCCAGCCCGCCCTCGGCGAATCGGCGCACGGCAGCGACCCCCGTTGCCAGCGCCTCGTCATAGCCGGGACGTGTCCAGCTGGTTAGTTCGGCGGTCTGGTCCGGCCCGAGGGTGAGCACAATCTCGGCGAGCAGTTCCGCGGTGGTGGGCTCGCACACCGCCCACGAGTAGTGGGTGTCCGCGTCCCACTGCGCGGTGCGCTTGCCAACATATTCCGGGTCGTCGATGCCGCCATCGGCGAGTGCGGGACGGTCGTCGATGCGCTCGTCCGCGCGGAGCGCACGCAGGTACCACGCACCGGCGTTGACCTCGATCGGTTCCATCAGCCGCACATCCGAATCACGCGTTCGACCCTACAAGCCCGTCGCACACCTCCTGTCGCGGCGCACACGTTGCGGGGTGCGGGAGCGTGTGCGGGGGCTCAGGAAGTGTGCGGCGAGGGGTCTGAACCGCGCTGATCCCGGATCGCGCGCCAGAGTCGGTCGGTCGCCATCGGCAGTTCGCGCATCCGAACTCCGGTCGCGTCGGCAATCGCGTTCGCCAGGGCGGGAGCGACCGGGTTGTACGGTGACTCGCTCATCGACTTGGCGCCATAGGGGCCGTGGATGTCGTAGGTGTCGGCGAAGTACACCTCCGTGCGAGGGACGTCCGCGAACTGCGGGATGTGATAGTTGCGCAGAGTGTCGGTGAGGATCGTCCCGTCACCGTCGTCAACCATCACCTCGTACAGGGCGCTGCCGATCGCCTGCGCCACACCACCTTCCACCTGCCCGCGGCACTGGTTCGGATTCATCACCACGCCCGCATCGACGGCCTGGATCGATTGCAGGATCTGCACGCGACCGGTGGATTCTTCGACCGCGACTCGAAACGCCTGCACATTGAACGCCAGCGAACGCGCCTTGCCGTCGTGGGCGCCCTCGGCGCGAAGCTCACCGCCGGCGGCAATCTCGCTCAGCGCGACGAATCGCTCGGGGCACTGCACCCCCTCCGGGCCGAGCGTGCACCGCTGCGCATCGACAGCGGCGAATTCGGCAGCGCGTTCGACAATCTGCGACGCAAGCTTCTGAGCTGCAGCGGCGAGTGCGCGCCCTGCCACCACGATCCCCGCCGATCCGAATGCCCCGGTGTCGTAACCGGTTGCATCCGTATCGGATTGGCGAATCACAATCCGATCGGCGCCTGTGCTCAGCGCGGTCGCCGCGATCTGGGCATGCACCGTGGTGGTGCCATTGCCGAACTCGGAGGTGCCGATATCGACGAGGTACCTGCCGTCTGGCTGCAGCGTGACCGAGCACTCCGCGAAGTGCCCGCGCGGGGGAATCGTCGCGATCATCGCCGCGGCCATGCCCTCACCGACCCGCCAGCCCGGCGGTGGTGCAACGCCGTTGCCGCGCCGCAATGCCTGCTCGGCCAGATCGAGGGATTGGTCGAGACCGTAACTGCCGAACTGCAGTTCGGGGCCTTCGAGGTGCGCGGAAACCAGGTCGTCACCCGGTACCACGACATTGCGGCGGCGCAACTCGAACGGGTCGATGCCGAGATCGCCGGCCAGCTCGTCGAGCACGGACTCGATGCCGAAGATCAGCTGGCCCAGCCCATAGCCGCGGAACGCGCCGGAGGGGATGTTGTTCGTGTAGACCGATCGCGCGTCCACCCGCTTGTTCGGACAGCGGTAGATGGCAACCGATTCCGTGCAGCCGTGGAACATCACGCCCGGGCTGTGGTTGCCGTACGCGCCGGCATCGGCGAGTACGTCGACCGCGAAGGCCGTCAGCACGCCGTTCTCGTCGGCGGCCGCAGTGACCTCGACCCGCATGGGGTGCCGGCACGGCGCGCGGGTGAACTCGTCGGTGCGGGTGAACTCGTACTGCACCGGCCGCCCGGTGCGCAGCACCGCGAGCGCGACGAGATCCTCGGTGAGCATTTCCTGTTTGGCGCCGAAGCCGCCGCCGACCCGCGCGGTGAGTACACGCACCTGTGCCGGTTCGAGGCCGAAGATATGCGCAAGCTCGTCGCGCACGAGGAACGGCACCTGGGTGCTCGTCCGGATCATGAGCCGCCCGTCGTCATCGAGCCAGCCGATCGCGGCATGCGTCTCGAGGTGCACATGCTGGACACGCTGCGTGTGAAAGGTCCTGCGCACCAATGCAGTTGCCGCAGCTATACCGGCATCGACGTCGCCGGTCGCACCGTGCAGTTCTGCGACCACGTTGCGCTCCGGGTCGGCGATGCGCGACGGCGGACCCTTGTCGCCATGGAGTGCGGGTGCTCCCTCGGCAAGCGCGCTGTCCGGGTCGAACACTGCGGGCAACGGTTCGTACTCGACCGCGATGAGCCGACAGGCCCGCTGTGCGACGCCGATGGATTCGGCCAGGACCGCGGCCACGCGCTGCCCGCGGAAGCGCAGCACCCGGTCGAACACCAGGGTGTCGTCCGGATCGTCGGTGCGATGCTCGTGCCGGGCCGTCGAGAACGGCGTCGCGGGACTATCGAGATGGGTGTACACGGCGACGACGCCCGGCAGAGCCAGCGCCGCAGCGTAATCGATCGAGAGAATGCGCGCGTGCGCGTGCGGGCTACCGAGCACCGCGAGATGCAGCAGTCCGGGTGGGGCGATGTCCGTAGTGAACGGCTCTGTGCCGGTGACGATCCGGGCGCTGGCCGGACCGGCCAGCGATCGTCCCGTCGACGGGCCGTCGCCCGGCTTTTCGATATTGGTCACGCCCCGGATCGCGTCCTCGATCGCGCGGTAACCGGTGCAGCGGCACAGATTGCCCTTCATCTGCTGCGGCAGGTCGTCAACACCGTCCTCGGACAGCGCCGCGGCGGTGACGACCATCCCGGCCGTGCAGAACCCGCATTGGAAACCACCGGCCTCGATGAACCTGCGCTGCACGGGGTGCGGATCGTCCGGTGTGCCGAGCCCCGATGCCGTTGTCACCGAACGGTTCTCGGCCCGCAAAGCGGGGTGGATGCACGAGTGCACCGGTTTGCCGTCGACGAGCACAGCGCAGGCGCCGCAATCGCCTGCGTCGCACCCCTTCTTCACCTCGAAATGCCCGAGCTCACGCAGCAGGGTGCGCAGGCACTGACCGGCCCGAGGCGAGACGTCGGTATCGGTGCCGTTGATCCGCAGCCTCATACGAGCTCCTCCCGGATCTGCTGCGCCAAGGTTTGCGTCACCGCGGCTCGCCAGTCGGGGGAGCCGTGGGCGTCGTCGTACCAGGCGCGTCCGGGGATGCCGGAGGAGATCGCGCGGCGCAATTCGTCGGCGGCGGGAAGAGTGGGAAAGCGCAGCACGTATGGCCGGTCGGTGGCGGCAGTGACAGTGAGTGCGAACTCGCCGCCGGCATCGACCCGCCCGACGAGCACCGCTCCAGAGCGCCCGAGCGGGGCTAACGCCACCTTTCGAAATGCGGTGCGCGAGCGCAGCGCCACGCGCGGCAGCGTCACGCTGCGCAGCACCTCGCCGGGCAGCAGCACATTGCGGCCCGCGCCCGTCACGAAATCGAGCACCGGCACCCGGTACTGCGATCCGTCGCTGCGCCACACCAGCGCCGAGCCGTCGAGCGCAGCGCATAGCGTGATCATCGCGCCGGCCGGCAACGACAGACAGAGATTGCCGCCGACTGTTGCGCTGTGCCAGATCTTGAACGACGCCAACAGCGCGCTCGCGCATTCACGGAAGAGTGGCTGCGCTTTCCATGTGCCCGGAACCTGCGCGGAGACAAGCTGTTCGATGGTCGCGGTGGCGGCGAGCTCGAGCCCGTCGTCGGTCACGGTGATCGGCGGCCAGCCCAGCCCGGTGAGATCGACGAGCTTGCGCAGGTCATCCTGCGGTTCGGAGAACAGCCACGTCCCGCCGGCGAGGAACGCGACCCCGGCGCCGGACGTGTCGATCTCGGCGCGGGTGCGCGGCACCGCGATGGTGTCGATCGTCGGGAGGTCCATTGGTGCTCACCCGACTACCGAGAAGCTTGCCCAGGCCGGTCCCGCATCGGGTGCGTCGGACCGCTGCACCGTGGCCTCGATCAGCCCGTACGGGCGGTCGTCGGCGTTGAACACCTCGTTGTCGTTGCTCAGCCCGAATCTCGCCAGGTCGTAGCCGAAGTGGTGCTTGTTCGGTGCGGACAGCCGGATCTCGGCGATGACCGGGAACTTCTCCAGCACCGCGCGGCCCATCGCGTAGAGGGTCTGTTGCAAGGCGAGCGACTGCAGATTCGCGAACCGCTCGACCATCGCCTCCTTCACGCCCGCGTACAACGCATCGAAATCGAGATCCCCGACGAAGTCGTCAGGTTTCGTTGTGGTGTAGCGCCAGCGGGCCACCAGTGACGTTGCCATCACGCGGTCATGGGTCGGTTCGAGGGTGGTGTACTCGTCGCGCATGAATCCGGCGAATTCCGAGCCGGTGGACTTGAGGATCACCAGATCCTTGAGGCCGCTGACGATGTAGGTCCTGCGCTCGTCGCCCTTTCCTTCGGCGGTCACGGACGCGGTGCGCACCTCTTGGCCGGTGCGTAGCCAGGTGTGGTTGTGCTCGGAGCCGTCGACAACGGCGCGCGCCCAGGCGTACTCGTCGAGTTCGATCAACGCGCGTCGGACGGGGGCGATGTCATCGACGAAATGTGCGGCCAGGTCGAGGCCGAACTGCTCGACCGACTCGATGCCCTTCTCCTTGGCGTAGGCGTACGCGGTGTTCTTCTGCGTGTCGGTCGGCAGCACGTTGGCCTGGTCGCCCTGGAGGTATGCATCGGCGAAATCGCCGGTGAGGCAGCTGGATACGTTGATATCGCGGATCTCGTGCCGGGGGGAGTCACGATAGATGCGGACGATCCGCGTCTCCGCCTTGCCGTACCGGTTGGGGCCCAGCACGATATCGCCGGTCAGTTCGGTCATCGTCAACTCCCGCGGTAGGTCGAGTACGCGTACGGGGACAGCAGCAGCGGCACGTGATAGTGCTCGTCGGGCTCGGTGATGCTGAAGCTGATCGTCACCTCGGGATAGAAGCCAGTCCGGCCGGTTCCGGTGAAATAGGCGCCGGTAGCGAAAACGAGCCAAAAGTCGCCGGTGACAGGTAGGTCTGGAAGAAGCTCGCCGACCCGGCCGTCGGCGTCGGTGCGTGCGCGCGCGACTTCTGTTCCAGACGCGGTGAAAAGGGCGAGCGCGACACCCGCGGCCGGCTTCCCGAGCGCGGTGTCGAGGACGTGCGTACTGACGCTGCTCATGACTCACGCCCCGCGGCCAGCAGCCGTTCCAGCCGCAGGCGGTTGATCTTGGCGAGTTCGCTGCGCATTTCGCTCCGTTCGGTCGCCGGATCATTGGCCAGCCGCACGATGAGCGTGTCGAGCAGGTCCCGCGCCGAACGTCCGCTCGCGAACACCAGATACACGTGGCCGAACCGGTCCTCGTACGCGCGGTTTCCCGCAGCGAGCTCGTCGAGCAGCTCGTCTGCGGCGGACTGTACCGCCGCCTGCTCGCCCGCGGAGCGTGAATTGGCCGCCACCCGGGCACCGATCCGGGGGTGCCCATCCAGCGCGGCGTCGATTTCGGATTCGGGTAGCTGCGCGAGCACCCGGTCGGCGTTGTCGAACAGGGCTGCAGCGTCCGCGTACGGCCGCCCGGCGGCCACCTGCCGGGCCCAGGCGGGGGATGCACAGATTCCAAACAGGGCGTGCGCGGCTTGGATGTCCGTGAGCCCGTTGAAGTCATCGATCGCTTGTTGCGGCACGGGGACTCACTCTCAGCCGGGGTCGCTGGCCACGCTGCCCCGCTGCAACGCGTGGGACAAATATCGAGTATCCCCGCGAATCCCGCCACTCGAACGCGCTTCGAAACGACGAACGGCCGCACCCGAGTGGGTGCGGCCGTTCGTCGTTGGTTCTGTGAGCTACTTGAGCTCGGCGAGCACGGTGCCCTGGGTGATCGCGGCGCCGGCCTCGACCGAAAGGCCGGTCACGATGCCGGCCTTGTGCGCGTTCACCGGGTTCTCCATCTTCATCGCCTCGAGCACCACGATCAGGTCACCGGCGGCGACCTCCTGGCCCTCCTCGACGGCGACCTTCACGACGGTGCCCTGCATGGGCGCGGTCACGGCGTCACCGGACGCGGCACCGCCGGCGCCACCGCCGCGCTTGCGCGCCTTCGGCTTCTTGCGGATCGCGCCATTACCGCCACCGCCACCGCTGACCGAGAACTGGCCGGGCAGCGACACCTCGACACGGCGACCGCCGACCTCGACGACAACCTTCTGCCGCGGCAGGGCGTCGTCCTCGTCGATCGGCTCACCACCGGTGTACGGCTCGATGGTGTTTTCCCACTCGTTCTCGATCCACTTGGTGTAGACGTCGAACTTCTCGCCGTCACCGACGAACGCGGGGTTCGAGACGATGTGGCGGTGGAACGGGATGACCGTGGCAAGGCCCTCGACCTCGAACTCGGCGAGTGCGCGACGGGCGCGCTCGAGCGCCTGCTCGCGGTTCTCGCCGGTGACGATGAGCTTGGCCAGCATCGAGTCGAACTGGCCGCCGATGACACTGCCCTGGACGACGCCGGAATCGACGCGCACGCCGGGGCCGGTCGGCTCCTTGTACACGGAGACCGGGCCGGGAGCCGGGAGGAAGCCACGACCGGCGTCCTCACCGTTGATGCGGAACTCGAACGAGTGGCCGCGCGGGGCCGGATCCTCGGTGATCTCGAGCGCGTCGCCGTTGGCGATGCGGAACTGCTGGCGCACGAGGTCGATACCGGCGGTCTCCTCGGTGACCGGGTGCTCGACCTGCAGGCGGGTGTTCACCTCGAGGAACGACACGGTGTCGCCCTGGACGAGGTACTCGACCGTGCCGGCGCCGTAGTAGTGCGCCTCGCGGCAGATGGCCTTGGCGGACTCGTGGATCCGCGAGCGCTGGTCGTCGGTTAGGAACGGCGCGGGCGCCTCCTCGACGAGCTTCTGGAAGCGGCGCTGCAGCGAGCAGTCGCGGGTACCGGCGACAACGACGTTGCCGTGCTGGTCGGCGATGACCTGAGCCTCGACGTGGCGGGCCTTGTCGAGATACTGCTCGACGAAGCACTCGCCGCGGCCGAATGCGGCGACAGCCTCACGGGTAGCCGACTCGAACAGCTCGGGGATCTCCTCGATGGAGTGCGCGACCTTCATGCCGCGACCGCCGCCGCCGAACGCCGCCTTGATGGCGACGGGCACGCCGTACTCCTTGGCGAACGCGACGACCTCGTCGGCGTTCTTGACCGGGTCCTTGGTGCCCGCGGCCATCGGGGCCTTGGCGCGCTCGGCGATGTGCCGCGCGGTGACCTTGTCGCCGAGGTCGCGGATGGACTGCGGCGACGGGCCGATCCAGATCAGGCCCGCGTCGATCACGGCCTGGGCGAAGTCGGCGTTCTCCGAAAGGAAGCCGTAGCCCGGGTGGATCGCGTCGGCGCCGGAGCGCTTGGCGGCATCCAGGATCTTGTCGAACACGAGGTAGGACTCGGCCGAGGTCTGGCCGCCCAGCGCGAACGCCTCATCAGCGAGCTTGACGAAGGGCGCATCGGCGTCGGGCTCGGCGTAGACAGCGACGCTGCCGTAGCCGGCATCCTTCGCCGCCCGGATAACCCGCACAGCGATCTCGCCTCGGTTTGCGACGAGCACCTTGGTTATGTGCGCGCTGGCATGTGTGGGCACTGAGCCTCCTGTGTTCACGACGTTCACTTAACACCCAAGGAGAACCGGGAGAAACATCCCGGCACCCTCACATTCGTATCGGGCGGAGTTAATGCAATGTTCCGGAGTCTAAGCAGTCGGTTTCACGGAACTGAAACCGGATACTGTTTGGGAACACCTACTGACCAGTAGGTTTGGCGTCGCGTGAAACTCTTACCGCAGGTGACGCTTGATCCGGGTCAGCATCGCCGACATTCCGCGCAGCCGCAGCGGGCTCACCGCCTCGGCGAGTCCAAGCGCGCTGTAGAAGTCGTCGGGAACATCGAGGATCTCCGTCGCGCCCCGGCCGTCGAGGCCCTGATGGAGGATCGAGGCGAATCCGCGCGTGGTCGGCGCCTCGGGCGGCGCGCTGAAATGCAGCCGAACGTGATCTCGGTCGCTCGCGTCCACAGCGAGGAACAGCGGCGACTGGCACTCCGGTACCGGTTCCATCGCCTCCTGCTGCAAATGGTCGGGCAGGGCAGGCAATTCGCGGCTGAACTCGAGGAGCAACTGCAACTTGTCCTGGCCTTCGACCGCCGCGAAGTCCGCGACGATCTCGGCCAGGGAGTCAGGCATATCAGTCATCGAGCAGGGACCGCTCCGGGTTCTTCACCCTTGACGATCGGCACGCGCACGGTGTTGCCCCACTCCGTCCACGAGCCGTCGTAGTTGCGCACGTTGTTGAAGCCGAGCAGGTGGGTGAGCACGAACCAGGTGTGGCTGGACCGCTCGCCGATGCGGCAGTAGGCGATCACCTCGGAGTCCGAGGCGAAGTCGCTGTAGATCTCGTCGAGCTCGCTGCGGTTGCGGAACCGGCCGTCCGCCGCCGCGGCCTTCGCCCACGGAATGCTGACCGCGGTCGGGATATGCCCGCCACGCAGCGCACCCTCTTCCGGGTAATCCGGCATGTGGGTGCGCTCGCCGGTGTACTCCAGCGGGGACCGCACATCCACCAGCGGCACGCTGCCGAGCGCGCCGAGCACGTCGTCTTTGAACGCGCGAATCTTCGAATCGTCACGGGAGACGACCGGATAGCCGGTCGTGCTGGCGCTCGGCACGTCGAGGGTGGTATCGCGCTCCTCGGAGATCCAGGCGTCGCGGCCGCCGTCGAGCAGGCGGACGTCCTGATGGCCGAACAGGGTGAACACCCACAGCGCGTAGGCGGCCCACCAGTTGCTCTTGTCGCCGTAGATCACCACGGTGTCGTCGCGGCCGATGCCCTTGCGGTCCATCAGCTCGGCGAATTGCGCGCCGTCGATGTAGTCGCGGGCGACCGGATCGTTGAGGTCGACATGCCAGTCGACCTTCACCGCGCCGGGGATATGGCCGATGTCGTAGAGCAGCACGTCCTCATCGGATTCGACGATCTTGATTGCGGGGTCGCCGATACGCGAAGCGAGCCATTCGGTGGAGACGAGCCGTTCGGGATGGGCGTATGCGGCGAAACCGGGGTTGGGATCGGCGGGCACGGGCACGTGGCGGCTCCTGCGTGGTGGGTGCGGCTTACCCAACGATCCTAGGCGCACCCCAGGGACAGGCCTTTGACGGCTCGCGTCAGTTGGTCGCCCAGAGGTCGGCGACACCGACCCCCACCTGCGCGAGCAGCGTGCGCAGCAATGGCAGGCC
>NZ_LRRB01000086.1 GCF_001646865.1 Aldersonia kunmingensis
GCCGGCACCGGGCAACGCGCCGTCCTGCACCACCGAGAAGGAGGTGAACTTCCCGTCGGCGTCGGTTTCGAACTCGGGGCGCAGCGTGTTGAGGCCGGTGGTGCGCAGCCACTGCGCGCCCCAGTCGGACAGGTCGCGGCCGGACGCCTTCTCCAGCGCGGCAAGCAGATCGTCGAAGGTGGCGTTGTCGAAAGCGTGCGCGGCGAAGTAGTCGCGCAGCCCCGCCAGGAACGGCTCGAGCCCGACGTAGGCGACGAGCTGCTTGAGGACGCTGGCGCCCTTGGCGTAGGTGATGCCGTCGAAGTTCACCTCGACCGCATGCAGATCCGGGATGTCGGCGGCGATCGGATGCGTCGAAGGCAGCTGATCTTGGCGGTAGGCCCAGGACTTCTCGACGTTCGCGAATGTGGTCCACGCGTTGACGTATTCGGTGGCCTCCGCCTGGCATAGCACCGAGGCGAACGTGGCGAACGACTCGTTGAGCCACAGGTCGTCCCACCATTTCATGGTGACGAGATCGCCGAACCACATATGCGCCATCTCGTGGAGCACGGTCTCGGCGCGGCGCTCGTAGGACGCACGGGTGACCTTGGACCGAAAGACGTAGTCCTCGAGGAAGGTAACCGCGCCCGCGTTCTCCATCGCGCCCGCGTTGAATTCCGGCACGAACAGCTGGTCGTACTTGCCGAACGGGTACGGGACGCCGAAGTTCTTGTGGTAGAAGGCGAATCCCTGCTTGGTCTCGGTGAACAGCCGGTCGGCGTCCATGTGCTCGGCCAGCGAATTGCGGCAGTAGATGCCGAGCGGAATCGTGCCGTGGTCGTCGGTGTAGGAGTCGGTCCACTCTGCGTACGGACCCGCGATCAGCGCAACGAGGTAGGTGCTCATCCGCGGCGTCGTGCGGAAGACATGCTTGCCCGGTTCGTGCGCTGCGCCTTGGCGGTGCTCCGCAGGCTCCGCACCTGCGTTCTGCACGGTCGCGGCGTTGGAGATAACCCGCCAGTCCTCGGGTGCGGTGACGGCAACATCGAAGGACGCCTTCAGGTCCGGCTGGTCGAAGCAGGCGAACATGCGCTTGGCATCAGCGGTCTCGAACTGCGAGTAGAGGTAGACCGAGCCGTCGGTCGGATCGACGAATCGGTGCAGGCCTTCGCCGGTGTTCATGAAGCGGCAGTCGGCCTCGACCACGAGCTCGTTGGTCTCGGCGAGGTCCGGCAGCGTGATGCCCTCGGACTCGTCGTAGCCGGACACGTCGAGCGCGGTGCCGTTCAGCACAGCGGACCGGACGCCCTCGGCGACGATATCGATGAAGGTGGTCGCCCCGGGCTGCGCACCGAAGGTCACCGTTGTGCGCGAAGTGAACGTCTTGTCACCCGGAGCGCCCGACCCGTCGGTGAGGTCGAGTTCGATCCGGTAGTTGTCGACCGTGAGCAGACGCGACCGCTCGATCGCCTGGTCCCGGGTGAGGTTGGGTGCTACCACAGCCTTGTGCTCCTTCGTTGGTACGTGATGTACGCGCGGCCAGTCATTTTCGTTCGCTGCCGGTGTCTACGGGACGTGTGGGCGATGGTCGGGCGGGGGTGGGTCAGACGGTATCGAGCGGAACCGACGGATCGGCGAGTCGACTGGTGTCCACGGACCTGCCCGAGGTGATCATCGCCTTAACCGTATCGGTGACGTCCCAGACGTTCACGTTCATTCCGGCAAGGACCCGATCGTCCGAGTCGAGCCAGAACGCGACGAACTCGCGGGCACCCTTGTCGCCGCGGACCACGACCTTCGCATCGCCGCTGGCGTAGCCCGTGTACTCCATCCCGAGGTCGTACTGGTCGGTGAAGAAGTAGGGGAGGCTGGTGTAGGGCTGCGGGTGGCCGAGCATGGCCGCAGCCGCGGTCGCCGGCTGGTTGAGCGCATTGGCCCAGTGCTCGACCCGGATTCGCTGTTCGAGCACCGGGTGCTCGTGCGCAGCGATATCCCCGACAGCGACGATGTCCGGATCGCTGGTCTGCAGGTTCGCGTCGACGAGGACGCCGCCGTCGACATCGAGCCCAGCGGCTTGGGCGAGTTCGATATTCGGTGCGGCGCCGACCGCAACCAGCACTGCGTCCGCCTCGACGGTCGTGCCGTCGCCGAGGCGCAGCCCGGTTGCCCGGCCGCCGGACGTGGTGATCTCGGCGACCTCGGTTTCGAATCGCAGATCGACGCCGTGGTCCCGGTGCAGATCGGCAAAGACCTGGCCCATTTCGGGACCGAGTACGCGCAGTAGCGGCAGCGACGCGAATTCCACCGCGGTCACCTCGACCTCCTTGCCTCGCGCCGCAGCGGCGATCTCGAGCCCGATCCAGCCCGCGCCCACGATCGCGAGGCGCTTGCTGGACTCCAGCGCCGAGAGCAGGGCATCGGCATCGTCCACCGTGCGCAGGTAGAACACGCCGTCGGCATCGGCGCCGGGAATGTCGGGAACTCGCGGTCGTGATCCGGTGGCGAGCGCGAGTTTGTCGTAGCCGACGGTCGAACCGTCGGGGAGTGTCACGGTGTGCGCGCCCGGATCGATCGCCGATACCTCGGTGCCGAGCCGCAGATCGATGTGATGATCGCGATACCACTGGGCTGGCAATGGGGTGGCGTCGTCGAGCGATTTCTTGCCGGCCATGTACTCCTTGGACAGCGGCGGCCGCTCATAGGGGAGATGCTCCTCCGCCGAGATCAGCACGATATTGCCGGGAAAGTCCTTGTCCCGCAGTGCTTCTGCGAGCTTCACGGCAGCGAGACCGCCGCCGACGATGACGAAGGTGGATTGAGCGGACATCTTCGGTGCTCCTCACGTGTCATGGGAGGCGCGCAGCCGTGGGCCGCGGCCCGACTATGTCGGTTTCGACCCTACTGCGATCGAAAGGGTATGCGGGAAGCATCGAAGCGTGGTTGATGTTGCTTCTTACGGGTAACTACGTTTTTGTCGCACTCGGGCCTTGCGCGCCGGGCGAATGAGGAGGAAGCACCATGGCCGAAGAGCCGAAGGACGTCGCGGGATTCTGGTTCGATCCGCTGTGCCCGTGGGCCTGGATCACGTCGCGCTGGATCCTCGAGGTCGAGCAGGTTCGCGATATCGACGTCGAGTTCCACGTCATGAGCCTTGCGGTGCTGAACGAGGGCCGTGACCTGCCCGAGGCTTATCAGGAAATGATGAAGTCGGCGTGGGGGCCGGTGCGCGTCGCCATCGCCGCCGCGCAGCAGCACGGCGACAAGGTGCTGTCGCCGCTCTACACCGCGCTGGGCACCCGAATTCACGACCGCAAGGACGAGTACGAGCGCGAGAGCCGCGCCGAGACGTTCGCTGCGGTGATCGCCGATGCGCTCGAAGAGGTTGGCCTGCCGGCCGAGTTGGCCGAGGCCGCGAATTCGGAGGCCTACGACGAGGCCCTGCGCAAGAGTCACGCCGAGGGTATGGACGCCGTCGGCAAGGACGTCGGCACGCCGACCATCCACATCAACGGTGTCGCGTTCTTCGGCCCGGTGTTGTCGCGGATCCCGCGTGGCGAGCAGGCCGGAAAGCTGTGGGATGCGTCGGTGATACTCGCCGACTATCCGCACTTCTACGAACTCAAGCGCACCCGGACCGAGGGCCCGAGCTTCGAATAGCACCGCGTTTCGTTTCGGCGGCCCGCGCGCCCAACGATGCTCGGGCCGCCGGTGATTTCGGGTCGTGAACGGAAGATTCGTTGCGTTAGACGGAGTGAACGCTTCCGTTCACTCCGGTCGCGGGAAACGTTCCGGCAATCAAAGTAATCAACCCGAGGGCGGTTGCACCCGCTCGGGGCCGGTGGGGCGGCTCTCCTGCGCGGAGGCCCACTGCCCACCCGGTGCTGCGGGCTCGGGCGGGTTCGGTCGCCACCAGAGCTTTCCGTGGCGGCTGCGGTCACGGAGCGCGTTGGCTCGCCACGTCAGGACCGGATGCGTCGCGAGGCCATTGACCAGCCATACGAAGAAGCCGCGTTCATCCCAGGCACGGTCGGCGAATTCGTCGAATCCCACGACCCGGTTGAGGTACTTCCCGGCGGCGAGGGTGGCCATCGCGCCGGGGCCGCCCTGCGGCCGATTGCAGAAGCCGTGGTTGTCGGCGGTGTATTCCTGAGCGCGATAGAGCGCCTGCCCGAGGAATGGCAGAAACGGCGCCGCGAACATGCCCAACTGCCGCCAGTACGAGGTGTGGCCCGCCGCGATGTGACCCACCTCGTGACCGATCACGAATGCCAGCGCGTCGGGATCGCGCGCCGCGCCGCCGATTTCGAACAGGTCGCTGTAGACCACGACGAACCGTCGGAGGCCATGGCCGGATGCGAACGCGTTGATCTGTCCGTTGCCCAGCACGACGTAGGCGTCCGGCACCCTCGCCATGCCGAACCGTTCCGCAGCCTCGACAACCAACCGGTGCCCCTCCGGAAACTGGGTCGGCGACATCCGGACTCCGTTGACCCGTTGCGCCGCATAGTTCTGGCCGCGCCCGAGATACAGCACGAGCGGCGCGAGCAGGAAAAGCAGGACGAATGGGTTGATGGTGCCGACCGAAATTGCAACGGCAGCGCCGAGGTAGATGAAGCCGGTCGTGACAACGACGACCACGAGCAGCGGGATCTCCAGGGAGTGCAGCGCGGGGCGGCCGAACGGCGAGAGCCCACGCGGCGGGAGGCCGATCGGCGGAATGGGCAGCATCTCCGCAGCGTATTCGCCGTTGCGGCAGGGCCGGGCGGACTTGCCGAACCGCGCGGGCCGTCCGCGGGCGACGCGCCGGTGGACCCGGTCACCCCGCCGAGGGTGCGGCGCGGGACAATTTTCCTATGCGCGTATACCTCGGTGGCGACCATGCCGGCTTCGAACTCAAGAGCAAGATCATCGAACACCTCACCGCGAACGGTCACGAGGCGGTGGATTGCGGCGCACTCACTTACGACGCGGTCGACGACTACCCGGCCTTCTGCGTCGAGGCCGCGCGGCGCACCGTCGCCGACGAGGGCAGCCTCGGCATTGTGCTCGGCGGCAGCGGAAACGGCGAGCAGATCGCCGCCAACAAGGTTCCCGGCGCCCGGTGCGCGCTGGCCTGGAGCGTGGAGACCGCGCAGCTCGCCCGCCAGCACAACAACGCGCAGCTGATCGGCATCGGCGGCCGGATGCACTCGGTGGAAGAGGCGCTCGCCATCGTCGACGCGTTCCTCGAGACGCCGTGGTCGAACGAGGAGCGCCACCAGCGCCGCATCGACATCCTCGCGGAGTACGAGCGCACGGGCACGCCGCCCGCACTGCCGGCCGACTGATCGGCGGTGCCGGAGGGACACACCCTGCACCGGCTCGCCCGGCTGCATCAGCAGCGCTTCGCCGGCGCGCCGGTACGGGTGTCGAGTCCGCAGGGCAAGTTCAGCGAGGGCGCCCGGGCGGTTGAGGGCCGGGTGCTCGTCAGGGCCGAGGCGTGGGGCAAACACCTTCTGCATCACTATGATTCGGGCCTCATCGTGCATGTCCATCTGGGCCTGTACGGCGCATTCACCGATTCGGAACTGCCCATGGCCGTGCCGGTCGGCCAGGTGCGGATGCGGATGATCGGTGCCGATTTCGGCACCGATCTACGCGGACCGACAGCATGCGAGGTACTCGGGCCGGACGAGGTGGCGGCTATCGAGGCGCGGCTCGGGCCCGATCCGCTGCGGCGTCGTGCCGATCCCGGGCTCGCCTTCCGGCGTATCGCGGCATCGCGTCGCTCGATCGCCGCGCTGCTCATGGATCAGAAGGTCTTGGCCGGTGTCGGCAACGTGTACCGCGCGGAACTGCTTTTCCGCCACGGTGTTTCACCGACCCGCGCGGGCGTCGCGATGACCGAGGAGCAGTGGTCGCTCATGTGGACCGACCTCGTCGCTCTCATGAAGGTGGGGTTGCGTCGCGGCAAGATCATCACGGTGCGCCGCGAGCACGATCACGGCGCGCCTTCGTATGCCCCCAATCGGCCGCGCACGTACGTCTATCGGCGGGCCGGCGAGCCGTGTCGAGTGTGTGGCGCGACGGTTCTACACACCGTGCTCGAAGGGCGAAACCTGTTCTGGTGCCCGGCTTGTCAGCCGGACTGACGCTGTAGCGGCGAGCTAGAAGCCGCCGGAATCGCCGCCACCGCCCCAATCTCCGCCGCCGCCGTAGTCGCCTCCACCGGCATCACCGCCGCCGCCGGCATCACCGCCGCCGCCGCCGGAATCACCGGCGCCGCCGTCCTGAAACCCCTCGCCGTAGCCGTTCTCGAAGGCGTGTGCGTCATAACCCACCCCGGACATGCCGGAGAACATCGCGGTGAACAGCAATGCGGACCCGACACCCCAGGCGCCGGCCACCAGCGCCGGGCGCCACCACGGTTCGGAGTACCAGCCCGCGGGGACCGGCCGGCCCGCGACGCGGCCACCGGGGTAGTAGTTCGGGGTCTGTGCCGACGGGTTCGGCGACGCCGCGATCGAGCGGCCCTCGTACTCGATCCGGCGGTCCTCGCTCACCTCGCCGGCGGTCTTCTGGCCATCGAGTTCGGGCACCGGCGGCCCCGGATCCAGGCCCATCGCCGCGCGCGCCGCGCGGATGTAGTAGAGACCCTCGAGCGCGGTCTGCTTCGCGAGCCGCGCTTGGGCAGGTGTGGTGGCCTGCTCGATCTGCGAACCGGCCGCGATATTGCGCTCCGAGGCATCGGCGAGGGCCTGCTTGGAAGCCTCGTCGGTACCGGTGAGGTTGTAAATCTGGCCGCCGAGGCGTTCGATCGCCTGGCGCGCGTCGGCCTTGGCGTCCTCCAGCGATGCCGTGGCGCGCTGTGTCGAGGAACGCCGCACGTTGACGACGACCACGGCGAGCACCGCAATGATCAGGACGATGAGCAGGATCTCCACCAGGGCTCCTTCGAAGCGGGCGAAGCGGACAACCTCAGCGTACCGATCGGATCGGCGGGACAGCGCCGGTGGCAGCGACGAAAAAACGCCCGGCCAATGGCGGGCGTTTCGACGGGAATCTGGAGCCGATGACGGGAATCGAACCCGCGTGGCCAGTTTGGAAGACTGGGGCTCTACCATTGAGCTACATCGGCAGGCACACGACATCGATGGGATCGCCACGATGTCGTCTGCGTTGTCAGACTGTACCCAACCCGGCTTTGGAATTGGTAATCGGGTAACCGTAGGATTGCGTGCTGATTAGCACTGCAGTGTCGGGAACGGGGTGTGGCGCAGCTTGGTAGCGCATCCGCTTTGGGAGCGGAGGGTCGCAGGTTCAAATCCTGTCACCCCGACCAGCAGGAGCCATCGCGTCGAGCAGTCGGCGTCGCGAGCCTGACCGATTGCCCTGCAATCGAACCATTGAACGTAAGACAGAAGGAGCATGTCCGTGAAGAGCACCGTCGAGCAGCTGAGCCCGACGCGAGTCCGGATCAACGTTGAGGTGCCCTTCGAGGAACTCAAGGGTGATTTCGACCGCGCATACCAGGCGCTTGCGCAGCAGATCCGCATCCCGGGCTTCCGTCCGGGCAAGGCGCCGGCCAAGCTGCTCGAAGCACGCGTCGGCCGTGGCGCGGTCCTCGAGCAGGTCGTCAACGACGCCCTGCCGGCCCGCTACAGCGAGGCTGTGACCACCGCCGAGGTGAAGGTCATCGGCCAGCCGGAGATCGAGATCACCAAGCTCGAGGACGGCGAGGAACTCACCTTCACCGCCGAGGTCGACGTTCGTCCCGAGATCACCCTGCCGGACTTCGCAGGCATCTCCGTGTCCGTCGATCCGATCGAGATCAACGACGAGGACGTCGCGGACCAGCTGCTGTCGCTGCGCCAGCGCTTCGGCACCCTCACCGGTGTCGAGCGGGCCGTGCAGAGCGGCGACTTCGTGTCCATCGACCTGTCGGCCACCGTCGACGGTGCCGAGGTTCCCGAGGCGCAGACCACCGGCCTGTCGCACGAGGTTGGCTCGGGCCAGCTCATCGAGGGCCTCGACGAGGCCATCATCGGCCTGAGTGCCGGCGAGTCGGCGGACTTCACGTCGAACCTCGTCGCGGGTGACCACGCCGGCAAGGAGTCGGTGATCACCGTGACCGTCGGTTCGGTCAAGGAGCGCGAGCTGCCGGAGGCGGATGACGAGTTCGCCCAGCTGGCAAGCGAATTCGACACCATCGCCGAGCTCGAGGCCGATCTGCGCGAGCGCGTCGCCCGGGTCAAGAGGGTCGAGCAGGCCGGCGCGATCCGCGACAAGGTGCTCGAGGCGTTGCTGGAGCAGGTCGAGGTGCCGTTGCCCGAGGCCGTCGTCAAGGCCGAGGTGGACGCTGTCGTGCACGATGCCGTGCACGGTCTCGA
This sequence comes from Aldersonia kunmingensis, assembly GCF_001646865.1. Classification (GTDB taxonomy): domain Bacteria; phylum Actinomycetota; class Actinomycetes; order Mycobacteriales; family Mycobacteriaceae; genus Aldersonia; species Aldersonia kunmingensis. Next base: position 8,352 of record NZ_LRRB01000086.1, read on the forward strand.
TCACGACGAGGACAAGTTCAACGCGCTGCTCGAGGAGCAGGGTTCCAGCCGCGAGGAGTTCGACAAGGACACCAACGAGGCCGCCGAGCGTTCGGTGAAGACCCAGCTGCTGCTCGATTCCATCGCTGAGGCCGAGAACACCCAGGTCGGCCAGGACGAGCTCATGGAGCGCATCCTGTTCCAGGCGCAGCGCTACGGCATGTCTCCGGATCAGTTCATCCAGCAGATCCAGCAGGCGAACCAGCTCGGCGCGGTTTTCGCCGACGTGCGCCGCGGTAAGGCGCTGGCCGCCGTGGTTGAGCGCGCCACCGTCACCGACACCGACGGCAACGCGGTCGACACGTCGGAGCTGTTCGGCGGCGGTTCGGACGACGACGCCGAGGCCGTTGTCGAGGGCGCTGCCGAGGCGGTCGACGCCGAGGCGGGCGACGAGAAGTAGGCACGTAGCTTTTCCGCTTTAAGCGAAGTAGGGCGGCACCGGGACTCCGGTGCCGCCCTTCTTCGTTAGGGTTTGTGTCGGAAGCCAGGAGTTCTCGATCGCGCCGAGCTTGCTCGCCGATCGCACAACGCACGAATGAAGGCAGGTACCGTGACAATCGACAAGAAGGCGCCCAGGTCCAGTGCTATGACCTCGGCGACCGCGGGTCTGAACCTGAGCGACTCGGTGTTCGAGCGGTTGCTTCGCGAGCGCATCATCTTCCTCGGCACCCAGGTCGATGACGACATCGCCAACAAGCTCTGCGCCCAGATCCTGCTGCTGTCCGCGGAGGATTCCGAGCGTGACATCTCGCTCTACATCAACTCGCCCGGCGGTTCGGTCAGTGCCGGGCTCGCGATCTACGACACCATGCAGTTCGCCGAGTGCGACGTCGCCACCTACGGCATGGGTCTGGCTGCCTCGATGGGCCAGTTCCTGCTCACCGCGGGCGCCAAGGGAAAGCGCTACGCGCTGCCGCACACCCGCGTGATGATGCACCAGCCGTCGGCGGGCATCGGCGGTAGCGCGGCCGATATTGCGATCATGGCCGAGCAGTTCTCCTACACGAAGAAGGAGCTCAACGAGCTGCAGGCGCTGCACACCGGCAAGTCGGTGGAGCAGGTCACCGCCGACGCGGACCGCGACCGGTGGTTCACCGCGCAGCAGGCGCTCGAGTACGGCTTCGTCGACCACGTGATCTCGCGCGCGCAGCAGGCCGGCGGCACGAGCAACTAACGAGCCTCGGCCCGAGCGCCCCGGGGGCCTCGGCACCGACGCCCACCCACAACTTCTTGGAGACGAAGATGGCCAATCTGTTCGACCCGAGCCGCATGCCGACCTCGGCACCGATTGCAGCGCCGCAGTCGCGCTACATCCTGCCGTCGTTCATCGAGCATTCGAGCTACGGCGTCAAGGAATCGAACCCGTACAACAAGCTGTTCGAGGAGCGCATCATCTTCCTCGGCGTGCAGGTGGACGACGCTTCGGCGAACGACATCATGGCGCAGCTGCTGGTGCTCGAGTCGCTCGATCCGGACCGCGACATCACCATGTACATCAACTCGCCGGGTGGCTCGTTCACCTCGCTGATGGCGATCTACGACACGATGCAGTACGTCCGCGCCGACGTTGCCACCGTGTGCCTCGGCCAGGCGGCGTCCGCCGCCGCGGTGCTGCTCGCGGCCGGTACCCCCGGCAAGCGGGCCTGCCTCCCGAACGCCCGCGTGCTGATCCACCAGCCCTCGGTCGAGGGGGGCATCCAGGGCCAGGTTTCCGACCTGGAGATCCAGGCGGCCGAGATCGAGCGCATGCGCCGGTTGATGGAAACCACGTTGGCCCGGCACACCGGCAAGGACGCGGAAACCATCCGCAAGGACACCGACCGCGACAAGATCCTCACCGCGGCCGAGGCCAAGGAGTACGGCCTCATCGACACGGTGTTCGAGTACCGGAAGCTGAGCGCGCAGAAGTAGTTGGGCCGGCCGGGCATCGTTGCGGACGGTGTCCGGCCGAACTGGTAGCAGGTTGTTGGCTACCGCGATGTGGCAAATCGGTAGTCCGACACGACGACACGCCGAATCCGCCGATTTGCTGCGAAGGCCGGTGAAAACCGGCAAGGCTGGGCGAAGTTCGAACGCGAGGATCGAACGACCCCGGGCGGGGAGCGCATGTCAGTACGCGAATCGCCCGGCAGAAGTCGACCGCAATCGCGGAGTGCGGGTACCGTCACAACAGGGCCGACGACGCGGTAGTCCCGTTGACCAGGCCGACCGGACAGGAAAGTAGGGACTCGGATGGCACGCATCGGTGATGGCGGCGATCTGCTGAAGTGCTCTTTCTGCGGCAAGAGCCAGAAGCAGGTGAAGAAGCTCATCGCCGGCCCCGGCGTGTACATCTGCGACGAGTGCATCGACCTCTGCAACGAGATCATCGAAGAGGAGCTCGCGGAGTCCAGCGAGGTCAAGCTCGATGATCTGCCGAAGCCGGCCGAGATCCGGGACTTCCTCGAGAACTACGTCATCGGCCAGGACACCGCGAAGCGCACGCTCGCCGTTGCTGTCTACAACCACTACAAGCGGATTCAGGCCGGCGACAAGGGCCGCGATTCGCGCGGTGAGACGGTCGAGCTGGCGAAGTCCAACATCCTAATGCTCGGCCCGACGGGCTGCGGCAAGACCTACCTCGCCCAGACGCTGGCGAAGATGCTCAACGTGCCGTTCGCGATTGCGGACGCCACCGCGCTGACCGAGGCCGGTTATGTCGGTGAGGACGTCGAGAACATCCTGCTCAAGCTGATCCAGGCGGCCGATTACGACGTCAAGCGCGCCGAGACCGGCATCATCTACATCGATGAGGTCGACAAGATCGCCCGCAAGAGCGAGAACCCGTCTATCACCCGCGACGTATCGGGTGAGGGCGTGCAGCAGGCGCTGCTGAAGATCCTGGAAGGCACCCAGGCGAGTGTGCCGCCGCAGGGTGGTCGCAAGCACCCGCATCAGGAGTTCATCCAGATCGACACGACCAACGTGTTGTTCATCGTCGCCGGGGCGTTCGCCGGACTGGAGAAGATTGTCTCCGAGCGGATCGGCAAGCGCGGCATCGGTTTCGGTGCCGAGGTGCACTCGAAGGCCGAGATCGACACGCGCGATCACTTCGCCGAGGTCATGCCCGAGGACCTGATCAAGTTCGGTCTCATCCCCGAGTTCATCGGCCGTCTTCCGGTCGTGGCGTCGGTGACGAACCTGGACAAGGAATCGCTGGTCAAGATCCTGTCGGAGCCGAAGAACGCGCTGGTCAAGCAGTACACGCGACTGTTCGAGATGGACGGTGTGGAGCTCGAGTTCACCACCGATGCCCTCGAGGCAGTCGCCGATCAGGCGATCCTGCGTGGCACCGGCGCCCGTGGCCTGCGCGCGATCATGGAAGAAGTGCTGCTGCCGGTCATGTACGACATCCCCAGCCGGGACGACGTCGCGAAGGTGGTCGTCACCGAGGAGACCGTCGTGGACAACGTGCTACCGACCATCGTGCCGCGCAAGCGCGACCGTTCGGAGCGCCGCGACAAGTCGGCCTAGCCCGCACCCAACAAGCTCACCCCGCGCACCGGCTCAGCGGAGCCGGTGCGCGTTTGTGTAGACGTTCATCGAGTCGCCGCGCAGGAAGCCGATCAGGGTCGTTCCGGACTCCTCGGCGAGGTCCACGGCCAGTGAGCTCGGCGCCGACACGGCACCCAGCATCGGAATTCCGGCCATCACGGACTTCTGCACCAGTTCGAAGGACGCGCGGCCGCTGACGATGAGCACCAGCTCGGCTGCCGGGATACGGCTGTTGTCGAGCGCCCAGCCGACCACCTTGTCCACGGCGTTGTGCCGGCCCACGTCCTCCCGCAACACCACGAGTTCGCCGTCGGCGGTGAACAGGGCCGCCGCATGCAGCCCGCCCGTCGCGTCGAACACCCGCTGGTGTTCGCGCAGGGTGTCCGGCATATCGGCGAGAACCTGCGCGGCCACCTGCAGTTCGGTCGCTGCGATGTCGAATCGCGATTTGGTTCGCACCTGATCGAGCGAGGTTTTCCCGCAGACTCCGCACGCGCTCGTGGTGAGGAAACTGCGTGCGTCGGGCGGGACGACTGCGCCGGTGGCGGCGCGCAGTGTCACGTCCAGGACGTTGTACGTATTCGCGCTGGCCTCGGCGGTGCCATTGGCCGACCTGCGGTCGGGGGCACCGTCGCAGTACCGGATCGTGTCGACGTCAGTGCGCTCGGCGATGATC
>NZ_LRRB01000194.1 GCF_001646865.1 Aldersonia kunmingensis
ACTTGAGCCCGAAGTGCTAGTCGATGGCGTTAGCGCCATCGGCACTTACGTCATAACCGACCGAACCGCGAGCAAACTAGCCCTTGTATCGACAGTAGCTCCGGAATCACTCACAACACGTGAACCAGCTCGGCACAACGACAATGTCCCGAACGCCTTCACACGATGCCCGGTAGGCGACATGTACGTCGCCGCCCAAGACATACCGCGTCTCCGAGCACACCGAAACGAGTCTAGGCCGAGTGGAATACGACGGGATCGAATATGCAGCGTTACCAGTACCCTGGTGGAGGGACATCGACTGCACTGCGCGAATCCAGATCCGAATATGGGTGCACGGGACATCCAGTACCTCGGCAACCACGCCGTGACGCGGCTCTTCAGGAACGAGAGCCCGCGTCCTACCGACGACCGCTTCTGGTTGCGGTCGGCCTTGCGCGCTCGAAAGAGCGCGAGCGCGTGACGAACTTGATCCGACACTCCGCCATCGGTGCGCGCGGTGATGTCGTTGACGAGGTCGGATCTCGCTTCGTCGGCGATCGTGCGAGTCAACCGATGTCCTCACCTTGTCGGCGAGTCTGCGCCCACAACGGCCGAGTGTTCCAGAACTCGCCCATAACAATGGTTTTGACACATAGTTTTCGAGACGGGTTATGACACAGTTCGATCCTGGCCGAAGCCGGGGCCGGACGAATGCGCATGATCGTGTCTCGAAATCGTGCCGATGTGGGATGTCGTGAATGGATGTATGACCATGCCCCAGCGCCGTACCTGTGTCATTACGCCTGCGCGCGCAGCAATGCGATCACGGCACCGGACGTTGACCGTTCTCAATGCGCCGTTTGCGCACAGAAACCCGTCTTCTGAGATCTTCGGAAGTCGCCATCGCATATGAGAACCTGCGGTCCGCCGGATTGGCACGAGGCCAGGTGCTCCTAGTCGCTGTCATCGTCGAGTAGCAGGTCGACGAGAAGTAGTTCAACTCGGGCGTCGCCGTGCTCCTCTGGGAGGAGTGCGCGGCTCTGCAGTGCGGTTGGTGAAGAGAGCAGTTTGTATGTGACCTCCGTGCCGGCGATCGGAGCCGACGTGACCCACTCGTGGGTTGGACGCTTGGAGTCGTGGACCCCGATGATGAGCGAAAGCCTACGGATTTGCCGGATCTGGCCGGCAGTCGGCTTGGCTGTCTGGGGATAGGTGTTTCTGGAAACTAGCCCGGGATCGCCGATACATGTCACTGCTCCAGTGAGGACGAGGGAGCACGTGACCGGCGTGACGGTGCGTGCCAGGACGCTTAGTCGACCGGCGCGGACAGCAGCACTTCCCGGCTCGAAAGTGTGGTCAATCGTGGCTGGGATCGACCAATTGCCGGTGAGGTGCCCATATTCGGGCGATAGCCGGTCATTCCATGTGAGCAGCCATTGAATACGGTCGCCGAGGTCGAAGGGTCGGCATCGCGCGAGGGCCCTTGCATCGATTACTACGGGGATGTCGTTCATCGGTTTCTTCCTGCGGTGTGCTTAGCCGGGCCCGTCCCAAAACCTGATGCCCACAAATGCGACACAAGTAGCAGCAGTCCCAGATCGGGTCGAAGGTGAGACGCCAATGGGCTTTGTCCAGTTCTACAAACCACCCAGTTCAAGGAATCTCTCGACGACGAAGGGCCGGCCCGGGATCCCCCGCTGATTGCGACCAACTGTGGCTAGTTGCATTCGTCGCTGTCGCTGGTGATGCGGTCGTCGATGGTGGCGGCCCATGCCTCAAGGACGTCGGTGTGCAGGACGTCTTCCAGGCATGCCTTTGTTGCTCCGATGTAGGTGGAGGGGACATCGGAATTCGAAACAACGCACCACGCTCGGTCGGCAGGCCAGGCGAGGTTCGGCAGCAGACCGTGGAGCGTGTCCGCGATGCGCCGGATCGGGCCGCGAATGAGATAGCACCGGAACGATTCCCGGACCTCCAGACGCGGGACTGCGTCCGGTATGTCTTCGAAAGCGGTGTTGCCCTCCCAAAACGCGAAGTAGCAGTCATCAGGGGTTGAGGTGTGCTGGGCGAGGATTCCTTCGAGGGCGTCGAGCTGCTGTTCCCAGGCGAGGACGGGCGTAGCTGGCACGGGCCTGTCTGCGGAGTACAGCAGTCCCGTGGGTACCCGGTCGAGCATCGGTACCAACTGGATGCCGGCGTGCTCGATCGCGCCGGTGGCGCGGGCAAGGTCGGACCATCTCAGCCATCGGGTTCGACCGTTATCATCGACAGATTCCAGGGGATGAAGGATTCGCCCGTAAGCAGCGAAACCTCGTGGTACGAGCATCGATACCCGGTACGTGCGATCGGGCGCCAAGCCGTCGCGGATCCATTCGCCTGCGAAAACGTCGAGGCATAGATCCGAGTCCTGCCATTGCCCCTGCATTTCCTCAGTGTTCAGGTCGAACTGCACCCTTCAACTGGCCGAGTCGGTCTCCGCGCGGCGGCGGAATAGCAAAGTCGATCGGACGCGTCGATCTCTGCGATCATCAGAATCGCATCGACGGGTCACCGATGCGCGCGGGACAGTCCGAGCCCGTGCCACCGCGCGTAGGCAAGGATGACGCCATGGCCCATTTCGTTCCGTGGAGCGAGAGTTTGATCTGGCGACTGCCCATGGTCGACGACGGATCCGGATTCATCGACGGACCCGGCTTCGACCCTCCGGCCCCATGGACCCAGGCCCTCGTCGCAGTTGGCCGTGATCTTCGCTGCCTGCGGTACGGACGGTATGCGGACACCGATCGGCTCGTGTGGGACTTCGCGATCAACGACGACTACTACGTCTTGATCGGCTGGGGCGGCGCCGGCGGGCTCGGCGACTTCGGGATCGGTGGTGGGTTGTCGATGGACGTCACCTTCGGTGAAGCGGCAGCTTGGGTTGCAGAGATCGTCCAGGACAACCTCGCGGGATACGAGTTCGTCCAGTGGCCTAGCCGAGGTTGGCACGTCCTCGTGCCTCGACTCCGAGCAGGGGAACCGGTCTGGGTCAACCCCATGGCAATGTCACGATCAGCCCGGTCGGTGAGCTGTGTGAACACGCCGACCGATGGCCGGCTCCCTAGGTACTTAACGGGCTGGTGTTCTGTCGCGCTCGTCCGGTGCGCGGCCACGCCGACTACCGCTGGTGGGCGTGCGAAGTCGATGGGTGATCAGCCAAACTGTCCCAAAACTCAATGCCTGCAATAGGACACACGCTGGAGCAATCTCAGAACGGTCGTAGGAGGAACATCCGCAATGCGCGCATACGTATGCGACCAGTGACAGGATCAGCGGAATGCCGGTCGATCAAGATGAGGTTTGAGTCCGCCCGGATGCACGCCTTCCGAGAGCGCACCCGCTGGGCGAGCCACCAGGTCTCGCAGCTGACTTACCCGTGACCCACCGCACAGGGACATCCTGACTGCTCGGAGAAGCCGTCTCAAAACTCAATGCCCTGCCGCCGAGCGGGTTCGGCCGGTAGCCGGACTGCCGCGTGATCCAACCGGCGGACTGGCTTCGCGGCGACGGGTTGTCGACCGAATGCGACGGGTTCAGACTGAGGTTGGGACAGGAAAGCGGGGTTCGATGGAGTCCCACGACGTCGTCGTCATCGGTGGCGGGCAGGCCGGATTGGTTGCCAGTCACACGCTCACCGAGCGTGCGATCGACCATGTCGTGCTCGAGGGCGCGAGCGTCGCCGAGAGGTGGCGCAGCGCTCGGTGGGACTCGCTGCGGTTCCAGTTTCCGAACACCTACCTGGGGCTGCCCGGGATGGCCTTTGACGGCACGGAACCCGACGGATTCGCTCACCATCGCGAAGTTGTGCAGTGGCTGGAACGGTACGCAGACTGCGTCGGCGCACCGATCCGCGAGCAAACCCGCGTGACGTCGCTCGATCGGGACGGCGATCATTGGCGGGTGCGCACCGACGAAGGCGATATGCGCGCTCGCGTGGTGGTACTGGCAACCGGACCGTTCCAGGTACCGCGCCTACCGGATGCATGGAAAGCCTTGCCCAGCACCATTTTCCAGATCCACGCGATGGACTACCGGAGTCCGGAGTTGCTTCCCGACGGCGCGGTGCTCGTGGTCGGAAGCGGCGCATCGGGTGCGCAGATCACCGAGGAACTGCTCGGCGTGGGCCGCACGACCTACACCTGCGTGAGTCGCCACCGCCGCGTCCCACGGCGGTTCCTGGATCAGGACATCTTTACGTGGTTGGTTCAGATCGGAGTGATGGACCGTACCCGAGCGGACTGGGTCGACGGCCGGATGCCGCCCACTGTTCTCGTCACGGGCATCGGGGGCGGTCACGACATGAACCTGCGCACGCTCGAACAACAAGGCGCGACGCTCCTCGGGTCGTTGCGCGGCGTCTCCGACGGAGCGCTACGGCTGGCCGACGACGCCGACGCAATCCTGGATGCCGCGGATGCCATGTGCGACGAGACCATGCGCGCCGTCGGTCGGTACGCGACCGCCGAAGGCTTCGATGTGCCCATGCCGGAGCCTTCACCGCCACGGCATACACACATCTATCCCAGCAGCCTCTCCCTGGGCAACGCAGGGATCAGCACCGTGATCTGGGCGACCGGCTACTCCTTCGACTACGACTGGGTGCATGCGCCCTGCTTCGGTGTGGACGGGGAACCGATCCAGCAACGCGGCATCGGGCAGGTCGAAGGCCTGTACTTCCTTGGGCTGCACTGGATGCACACCTTCAAATCCGGCACGTTTTTCGGCGTCGGCGCGGACGCGGCCCATATCGTCGATCACCTTGTCGAACACGCACTCGTCGATAAGCGAACGCCCTCAGCCGCTTCATAAAGCGGGTCGCGCGACGGGCGGTTCGCCTGAGCCGAAATCGACCTGCTGATCCAAGTTCTGCCGTGTTCGGGAAGCCGGCGGTTCCTGTCCGATTCCCCAAACGGTCCGCGCCAACCAGCCTCGCGGTACGAACCCACAAAGACGCGTCAAAGAGCATCGCGCATCAGACGCATCGCCGCGACATCGAAAATCGGTCGAGTCTCCGACGCCGCACCTCAGTCAATGACTGTGAATTGGCGTGCTGTCAGCCCCGCACTGGGTGACGCCTTGTGCCGGGCATGCCGGCGCGCCTAGTGACATTCGGTGTCAGGAGGGCGGATCGGCACCGCGCACTCCCGTCCTGCACAGACGAATCGCCTGATCTCGATTCGCGGTCGAGCACTCCGACGACATCGCCTCGCGCAACGGCTCCTCGCCGATTATCTCAGCGGTGCTATCACTGATTGCTACGGTCGCGACATGAGCCAACACGGACGGTATGCCGACGGCCGCAGCTACACGCTCCCTGACTCGTGGACGCCTGTCTCTGCCGCGTTGCTCGAAACAACGCTCGCAAAGGCCCTCACTGCGCTGGCCGGCGACTCGTCGACACAACGCCTCAGCTACTTCTACAACCCGAGTGGCGAGTACGCCGGCACCAGCTTCCTCGACGCTGGTCGCAATTCAGAGTCTTCGATCGAGGCGGACGATCTCTATGCCGTGAGTCGCCTCAGCATCACCGTGTCCAACCGACAGGGGCGATGTCTCCTCGAGCCAGGGCCCGCTCGCCAACGAGCCAACACGATCCTGGCATCACTACCATCGACACTCGCCATCACCGATGACCTCGACGCGGCGGTGCTAGAGCGGATGTGGGAACTCCACAACCATTTCCGAACACTGCTCTCCACCGGCACAAAGGACTCAAATCACTGGGTATTCGCAGCCAAACTTTGCGCACGCAAACGACCGCACCTCTTCCCCGTCAGGGACAGTCAGGTGTGCGGATACCTTTCGGGATGGAAGGCACTGGGCGCCGGTCCGGACAGACTCGGCCGGTTCGCCACCGACATCCAGGTCTTCGCGTACCTGATGACGCACGAGGCGGTCAGCTCATTGCTCACCGACCTCCGTAGCAGCGCGAATGAAGCGCAGTTGCGGATCGATCGCGGGCCCCTCCGTCTCCTGGACGCCGCGCTTTGGACCCAAGCCATTGAATCCAGTAGCCGATCCACATAATCTCGTGGGTGTCGGCACCAGGCGTGGTTGGACATGAGAGGCGTTGCGCAGCAGGCACTTCGAGAGTCTATTCCAGCGCGACGCGGTCAAGGAAATCTGTCCGGAGTTACTGTTTCACGGCCATGCGCTCGCCGGAGGTAAAGGGACTCGAGGTCGGGCGACGAGCGCTGCGACAGCGCCGGAGAACATGATGCGCGGATACTTTGTCGCCCAAAATTGGCGACGACCGAGGCGCACAATGCTCGTATGGCTGGCAATCGCATCGCGCTGGTACTCGGCAGCGGAGGTGCCCGTGGATACGCGCATATCGGAGTGATCACCGAACTGAAAGAGCGCGGCTACCAGATCGTCGGGATTGCCGGATCGTCGATGGGTGCACTGGTCGGTGGCTTGGAGGCCGCCGGTAAGCTCGACGACTTCGCAGGGTGGGCAATGTCGTTGACGCAGCGCTCGGTGCTGCGTCTGCTGGATCCGTCGATCACCGCCGCGGGTGTGCTGCGGGCAGCGAAAATTCTCGACGCGGTACGCGACATCTTGGGCGACGTCACGATCGAGGACCTGCCGATCCCATATACGGCGGTCGCCACGGATCTGATCGCGGGCAAGTCGGTGTGGCTGCAACGCGGCCCGGTCGACGCCGCGATCCGGGCATCCATCGCGATTCCGGGATTCATCACCCCGCATGTCCTCGACGGTCGTCTTCTCGCCGACGGCGGCATCCTCGATCCACTGCCGATGGCGCCGATCGCGTCCGTGAACGCCGACCTCACCATCGCGGTCAGCCTGAGCGGAAGCGAAGTCGGCGGCCACCACGAGGAAACCGAAGCCGAACCCGGCGCGAGCGCCGAATGGTTGACGAAGATGTGGCGCAGCACGACTTCGCTGCTCGACACGAATGCGACGCGGTCACTGCTCGACACGCCGACAGGGCGGACCATGTTGAGCCGGTTCGGAATTGCACAGGAAGACACCGAGGAAACCGAGTCGGCGAGCGAGGACGAACTCACCGACAGCGCGGACGAAGAGTCGATACCCAAAATGGGCAGCTTCGAGGTGATGAACCGCACCATCGACATCGCCCAGGCCGCGCTCGCCCGCCACACGTTGGCGGCCTACCCACCCGACCTGTTGATCGAGGTGCCCCGAACTGTTTGCCGCAGCCTGGAATTCCATCGCGCCGCCGAGGTCATCGATATCGGCCACGAGTTGGCCGCGCAGGCCGTCAAGGCCCTGCAAGCCTGATCAACCCCGCCCCTCAGGCACGCCTGGTCGATCGCGGCCGATCGCCGCGAAATATGCCGCCTACGACGCGACGAGCAAAAGTGGCGCGGCCGCGTTCGAGGCGGATGTAGTACTCGGGGCTCACGCCGGCCAACAGTGCGACCTCTTCGCGCCGCAGGCCTTTCACCCGGCGTCGGGTACCGGTCACCCGAATCCCGGCGTCGGAGGGGGAGACCCGGTCACGGCGCGTGCTGAGGAATTCGCGGATCGCGGTGCGTGCTGCCTCCTTCTCGTCCATGGTGTCGAGCCTAGATGCCGGCAGCACACTCGAGGGGTCACTGCGAATACCCCTCTCGGCAGGATCTGTCTCGACTACGCGACACGGTGTTGGCTGGAGCCAGGGAACATCGAGGCCGGGTCACCTTGCCCTCGGCGGGCCGAGGTGGCCGTCCCTGTCATCACCAACGTCGATCGGAGTCGAACGATGAAGCATGTATCTCTCGGAGACCTTCGGGTATCCCGGATCGGGCTCGGTGCCATGACCATGGCCGGGACCTACACAACCGGTGGAGGCTTGGACGACGACGAGTCGATCCGCACCATCCACCGCGCATTGGACCTGGGCGTCACCCACATCGACACCGCCGAGATCTACGGTCCCTTCCACAGCGAAGAGCTCGTCGGCCGGGCGATCGCCGGCCGCCGCGACGAGGTCGTCGTCGCCACGAAGTTCGGCCTGGTCTCGCATTCCGGTGGTGGTCCAGGCGTGACCGACAGCAGCGCGGCGAATGTGAAGGCTGCGGTCGAGGGTTCCCTCAAACGCTTGGGCACCGACCGGATCGACCTCTACTACCAGCATCGCGTGGACCCCGACACCCCGATCGAGGAGACCGTCGGCGCGCTGGCCGAGCTGGTCGCCGAGGGCAAGGTGCTGCACATCGGGCTGTCCGAAGCAGCACCGCAGACGATCCGCCGCGCCCACGCGGTACACCCGGTGACAGCGCTGCAGACCGAGTACTCGCTCTGGACCCGTGACCCCGAGGACGAACTCCTGCCTTTGCTGCGTGAGCTCGGCATCGGCTTCGTGCCCTACTCCCCTCTGGGACATGGATTCCTCACCGGGCAGCTCCGCTCGCACGCCGACATTCCCGACGACGACTGGCGCAAGACCAATCCGCGATTCGTCGGGGAAGCCTTCGACCAGAACCTGCGCTTGGTGGACGAGGTCCGTGCGGTCGGGGACGAGGTCGGCGCCACCCCCGCCCAAGTCGCCCTGGCCTGGCTGCTGGCCCAGGGCACCGATATCGCCCCGATCCCCGGCACCCGCCGAGTCGCCCGCGTCGAAGAAAACACCGCCGCCGACGCCGTCGTCCTCACCACCGACCAGATCGCGCGGCTCGACCGGCTGACCCCGGCCGTCGGTGCCCGCCACGACGAGACGAACATGGCCAGCATCGACCACTGACCATCACCCCTACCACCACCTGCGGCAGGTCGGCCTCGACGAGGCAACCGTGACCGAGCGCCAGGTGACAGGGAGAGCCACCCGGGGCACTACCTATTTCGGGATTATCCATCGAAATCAACCGCACGCTGGACGATGCAAACGCGCGCCTGTCGTGAGGACCTTGGCGCCAATTCTCGGCCTCGAACCGGACCAGATCCCGGTAGCGCCGCACCTCCGGCAGCCGTTCGCCCCTTTCTCACGCCGGAATCGCATCCGTCCTGCGCGCCCAGTCACGATGCTGAGCAAGCGATGTCACGAACTCCTCGATGAACTGGTCGGGCAGGTCGTCCTGTGCCGCCGTGCTGCTGATGACGCCATTACTCGCCGTCACACCGGTGTCGTCGGCAAGTTCCTCGGTGACGCCGGCGGTACGCAGCAGATCGACGCCCTTGCCGAACGCGCCGACGGCCTTGGCGTGTTTGTAGGCCTCGGCGACGAAGTGCACCGCGTACCCATCCGACGAAAGCGTGGGGACCGAGTCCGGGCCGCACGGCACGATTACCGCGTCGTAGAGCACGGATGCCGTCGTGTTCAAGACTCGGTCGACAGCGAGTTCGCCGCCCGAGCCACCCGACAGTGTTCCGCCGTGCGGTGCAAGGATTTCGACGATCGCACCGCGGTTCGTCAATGCGGACCGAACCTTCTCGATCCCCTTGACGTCGACACCGTCCGCGGCGAGCACCGCGATCTTGCGCGTCGCGATGCTCTCCGTCGTGAGGTTCAGCTGGGAGAGCGCGGGAGACGTCGTGGTCTCCGGGGTTGGCTCGGCGTCCGGCAACTGCAGTCCGAGTTGTTGCCCAACCCGTTCGGCAAGATCACGATCCACTCGATTGAGTTGCGCGAGAACCGCACTGCGGATCTCCACCGTCTCCACCTTGCCGAGTTCGAACGAGAACGCGGCCACGATGTGTTCGGCCTCGACCTCGGACATACTGCGCCAGAACAACGCCGGCTGGCTGTAGTAGTTCTTGAAGCTCTCGCTGCGCTTACGGATTGTCTCGCCGTCCAGGCGCTGGGTGTAGTGGCGGAAAACGCCTTCGTCGGCGATCGCTGGGCAGCCGCCACCGAGCGTGTTCTTGTGGTAGCTCGTGCGTCCCTGGTGAATCTTCTGCTGGCTGTAGCCGTCGTACTGGTTGGTGCGCACGTCGGCCACCGGTCGATTGACCGGCAGCTGAGCGAAATTCGGCCCACCGAGCCGGATCAGCTGGGTGTCGAGGTAGGAGAAGTTGCGGAATTGCAGCAGCGGGTCGTTGGTGAAATCGATCCCCGGCACCACGTTCGCGGTGTGGAACGCGACCTGCTCGGTCTCGGCGAAGAAATTGTCCGGGTTCCGGTCCAGCACCATCTTGCCCACCGGGCGCACCGGAACCTGCTCCTCCGGAATGATCTTGGTCGCGTCGAGCAGGTCGAAGTCGAAATCGAACTCGTTCTCCTCGGGGACGAGTTGCACACCCAACTCCCACTCCGGGTAATCGCCGGCCTCGATGGTTTCCCACAGGTCGCGGCGGTTGAAATCGGGATCCTTGCCCGCCACCTTCTGGCATTCGTCCCATACCAGCGAGTGCACGCCGAGCTTCGGCGTCCAGTGGAACTTCACGAACGTTCCCTTGCCGTCGGCAGTGACGAGCCGGAAGGTGTGCACGCCGAAGCCCTGCATCATCCGATAGCTACGCGGCAGCGCACGATCCGACATCAGCCACATGATCGCGTGCAGAGTTTCCGGTTGCAGCGCCACGAAGTCCCACAGGGTGTCGTGAGCGGACGCGGCCTGCGGAATCTCGTTGTGCGGCTCGGGTTTCACCGCATGCACGAAATCGGGGAACTTGATGCCGTCCTGAATGAAGAACACCGGCATGTTGTTGCCGACAAGGTCGTAGTTGCCCTCGTCGGTGTAGAACTTGGTCGCGAAGCCGCGCACATCTCGCACGGTGTCCGCCGACCCTCGCGATCCGGCGACGGTGGAGAAACGGACGAACACCGGGGTCTGCTTGCCGGGCGTCGTGAGAAACTTCGCCGCGGTGAACGCCGCGAGCGAATCGTCGTAGGGCTCGAAGTACCCGTACGCACCGGCGCCGCGCGCATGCACGACACGCTCGGGAATCCGCTCATGATCGAAATGGGTGATCTTCTCGCGCGCGTGGAAATCCTCGAGCAGCGTCGGCCCGCGTTCGCCGACCGAGAGGGCGTCGTCGGTGTGATCGACGCGCACGCCCTGCTGGGTGGTCAGATAACCCTCGTCTCGTTTGACGCGGGCGCTGTCGAGTTGGGCGTGCTTGGCGTTGTCGTGGCCGTTCTGTGCCATTGAGCTCATGCCTTCCCGTTGGTCGTCGCCGACGCTTTCATTCGGCGTACCCCTGGGGGGCGTCACCAAACGGTTGAGTGTGAGCGGTCGCGGTCGTCGGACTTGTGGTGAAGGCGTTCTGAACACCACGTGAAATCCGGCCACGGGGTGTTAGTCCCGAGCGACCTCGGGTAGCCGATCGGCGTAAGGCACAACCGGTCCACCACGAAAGGGAACACAGTGGCAGACGAGAACAGTGGCCCCAGCGAAGGCATCAAGGGCGTCGTCGAGGGCGCCAAAGGCAAGGTGAAGGAAGCCGCCGGTGCCATCACTGGTCAAGACGATCTGGCCCGCGAAGGTCGCGCCCAGCAGGACAAGGCCGAGTCTCAGCGCGAGGTCGCGCAGAAGGAAGCCGAAGCCGAGAAGGCGCGCGGCGAAGCGAAGGTCGACGAGGAACGGCAAAAGTCGCACCAGCGGTAAGCACCGCGCCGGCGCAATGAGGTCGGCGATAGTGCCGACCACAGGGCCGGCCCCGGATGACGCGGGGCCGGCCCTGTTTGTGTCGGTCGGCGGCAGCGGCCATGGGCGTCGCCGGGTGCAATTCGTCAGTCGGCGCGTGCGGCCCGGATGACCGACTGCGCCACATTGCGCACCGCACCCCGCCCTGTGTCGTGCCGCGCTCGTGGGCAGCGTGCGCGTGACCGTGCAGCGCGAGCATCGGGCAGCGCTCCTCGATCGGTTCGCCGCGCAGGTATGAACCGAGGAACGGACAGATTTTGCTGGCAGATCGCGGTGGCGTCCGTCGTTGACCGGTCGATAGTGCCTCGAGATCGGGCAAAGGCCGATGACGAACGCCGCGACATTATCGATCGAGCCGTGGTCCGGTTGACCCGCAAGGCCGCGAAGTGATGGGGATTCGTCTGCGCGGTGCCGAGTATCGGAAACTCACACGAACCCCGACGCCGGAGGACCCACTGTGACGACGCAGCCGCGCCCGGTATCACCGACACAGCGCCTGGGTCATCCCCTGCTGCGACGGGAACGGTTCGATCCACGTGTGTGCCACCGCGCAGCGGGTACTCCCCCGGGCATGAATGTTGCCGCTCTGGTCCGCACCGGTCGGACGCGATGAGGACGCGATGAGGACGCGATGAGGACGCGATGAGGACGCGATGAGGACGACCGTACCGACGGGTGTCGTCATCGTCGTTCCCGCCCGAAACGAGGCCGATACGTTGCCGGCGTGCCTGGCATCGCTGCAGCGGGCGCGAGCGCACGCGCAGGTGCCGACGCGGATCGTGGTGGTACTCGACGATTCGACCGACGCATCGGCCTCGATGACCGCGGGTGAAGAGGTGGTGACGGTACGGTGCCGCAACGTCGGCGCCGCCCGCGCCGCGGGTTTCGAGTACGCGGGAGCCACCGATCCGGATGCACTGCTGTTGTGCAC
>NZ_LRRB01000327.1 GCF_001646865.1 Aldersonia kunmingensis
TCCCTTCGCACCGGTCGGCGGAACCGTATGCGCCGCATCACCGGCCAGCAACAGCCGAGCATGCCGCATGGGTGCCTGCACGAAACTCCGGAACGGAAGCACCGTGCGTTCCAGCACCGGCCCATCGTGAAGCCGGAACCCGTCGTGGCCGGATAACCGACCGTGCAGCTCATCCCAGATCCGGTCGTCGGACCAGTCGTCGGGGTTCTCGGCGGGGTCGCACTGGAAGTACATGCGCTGCACCGTGGCGGTGCGCTGACTGAGCAGAGCGAATCCCTGCCGCGATCGGGTGTAAACGAGCTCGGGTGCACTCGGCGGCGCCTGCACCAACACGCCGAACCACGCAAACGGGTATTCGCGGAAATACTGATGCGGGTTGGCGACTTGTTCCCGGCAGATGCTGTGCGATCCATCCGCGCCCACCACCAGATCGGCGGTCACCTCGTGCCGCGCCCCGCCGCCGGTGTAGCGGACCACCGGCGCGTCGCGCACGTCCGTGAGCTCGGTATCGTCGATGCCGTATCGGAGGTCACCGCCGTCGCGGGTGCGGGCCCGGTGTAAATCAATGAAGACCTCGGTCTGCGGATAGAGCCAGACGGACGCACCGACGAGTTCCCGGAAATCGATGCGGTGGTTCACACCTTCGAAGCGCAGGGAGATGCCCTCGTGTTCGTGCCCTTCGGTGCGGACGCGATCGGAAACCCCCGATTCGACCAGGAGCCGCGCACTGTCGCGTTCGAGAATCCCTGCGCGATGGGTGGTTTCGATCTGCTCCACCGTGCGATTGTCGAGGACGATGCTCTCGATTCCCGCGACGTGCAGCAGGTGCGACAGCATCAATCCGGCGGGACCGCCCCCGACGATGGCAACCTGCGTGCGCGTGGATTCGTTCGACTCACTCAGCCGGGCCCGCCTCTCCACGAAGCCATCCGTGCCATGAACGGTAGGAGGTGCGGGACCCGGCTGTCGATGCCTCGCGCTCGGGGCACCGCTCAGCTGATCACCAACGTCGGGACGACGAGGGCAGTCTCCTTGACCGAGAACACCCGGGTGCCGGGTTTGCGGCCATCCCGAATCGGACTCAGCGCCAACCCTTCGTCGTTCAACCGGCCATGCGTCGCGTCGATATCCTCCGAGCGCCACGCGATTCCCCACAACGTCGTTTGCTCCGGAGCATCGCGACGGACGAGGACTTCGATCACCACCGCAGGACCACGGAAGAACAGCTGAATCGCGTCATCGAAAATCGCTTGTTCGAGCCGGAAATCCAGCCCGAGCGTGGCACCGAACAATGCGACCGCGCCGTCGCGGGTTGGTGCATCGAACACAAGATGGTCGATCGCGGTGATGTCGGGTCCGACGTGCGAAAGCCGTTCTACGCCAGCGCTGATGCCTACCGGTTCGCGCTCCGCGAGGGCGCGCCCGGCAGCCGCTTCGGTGAGCGCCAGCCCGCGCCGCCGCCACAATCGGGACGTGGCCTCGTAGTCGTCGGTGCCGAACACGACGCGGTGTCCGCGATCGCCCTCGCCGGACTCCACCCGCACTGCCGCGTTGTCGACGGTGAACGAATCGACGTCAGGCGTACCGAGCAGGGCTCGGTACGCCTGACGTGAAGCACGAACGTCGTCACCGACGAGTTCGATCGAGAGCGAATGCGGGGATGCCGGTTCCTGTCTCACCCCACGATCGAATCACGCGCGTGTGGAGATGTGTCAGCGGTAGTGCGGGTTGTTGAACACGGGGATGTCGATGTTGATCGGCAGCCGCAGTTCGGACATGTAGAGCAGCACGAACTGGCGGAGGAACTCGTCGAACAGCCAGTACGCCTCCTTCGGCACACCGAGATCGAGTGCCCCTTCCCGCACTGCGACATACGGGCCCCATGCCGTCTCGAGCAGCGGGCTCCAGACCGGCTCGCGGGGGATGTTGAGCCAGCCCGCGACCTGATCGCCAAGCATGAACCGGGTCAGCGCGCCGAGGACGCCGCGACTGAGAAGCGTCAGGTCGAGGTTGAAGCCGAGGTCGAGGAGGATGTCGGCGAGCTTGATGCCCTCGGGGGTGGGTGCCAGGATTGGATCGAGCACCTGCTTCGCCTGCGAATCGGCCGTGGCCCAGGAGTTCGGAATGTACTGATCGTCCACACCGAGCATGGCGGCACTGACCTGCCACGAGTGCAGGAAGCCCTCGGACTCGTTGGCGGGAATGGGTACCTTCCACCGCTGCAGGTTCCGCATGGCCGTGGTCGGCAGGCTGTGCCAAGTAACCATGATGTCAGCCTGGCTGATGGGCTTGTCTTCTTCAGCTGCGTTGATCCAGTGCGGGGACTGCGGAAGCAGGTGCCGGACTGCGGAATGCGCGAGCCGGGTCTTGACGCACGTGACAATCATTTCGCCGTCGGGCTGATAGGCGTTCAGCGAGCCGATGTCGTAGCCGAGCTTCGCCGTTTTCGTGATGCGGTCCTTCATGTCCGCGCCGCCCTTGGAGTAGTACACGGCGCGCGCTTCCTTCGGAATGACGGTGCTCATCATCCCGCTCGCGAAGCCATACAGGACGCCGAGGTAGGTGCCGCGTTTCTGGTTGAACAGCACCGCATCCGCGAGCTTGCCCTGGTCCGCCCACGACGGCAGCTGACGAGCGTGCTCCATGAAGTCACGGAGTTCATTGGGCAGCCCGGGAGGCAGCGGCTGTCCGTTCTTGGTCCACCCACGCAGAAGCTGGTTGACCGCCGGCACCTGACCGCGATCGAGTAGCCCGGCGACCACCCGATCCGCCTCGTCGTCCCACACACCACGCGGGTCGGCACCACTACCGGTTCCCGGCACAGCGCCGGCCGGCGACCACGTCCACGGTGTCGCGGATGTGGCCACGGCGACAGCACCGGCCGCACCGATAACTCCACCGGCTCGTAATACGTTTCGCCTACTGAGACTCTCCACGGTCATGGTCCCTTTCCGCCCGCCTGGGTGCAGGATGTAACGATGTGACAAGCGCTGTACATATGTAACATAGATAGCATGATGTGGCTCGAGTCACAAGCCGCTTTGGGCGGATGTCCATAAGATTCGACGTTGTCGCTTTTTGGGGAGGAGAAGTCGTGAATGAGGTGCCAGCCCTCGCGGCTTCCGCCAACCCGATAGCACTGCTCGCGCGCGCATACGGCGACGTCAGAGCGGGTACGAGCGAGTCAACCGAGACCGCAATCGACCCGACCCGCACGCGCATCCTCGACGCCGCCTTCGAGGTGTTCTGCAAGTGGGGAATCCAGCGGGCATCGGTGGCCCAGGTGGCACAGCGCGCGGGGGTCACCCGCATCACGGTCTATCGCAAGTTCGAAAGCAAGGACGCGCTCGTCGAAGAGGTACTGCTGCGGGAGTTCCGCCGGTACTTCTTGCAGTTCCTCACCGATATCGACGAGGCCGATACCGCAGCCGATCGAGTTGTCCTCGGATTCGTCGGCTCACTGCGCGCAATCTCGGGCAATCCGCTGATCGGTGGCCTGCTCGAATCCGAGCCGGGTCTCTTCGTCGGCACACTCATCAGCGACCACGGCCGTACCCTCGCTGCGGTCACGCAGTTCGTGGCTGGGCAGCTCGCGCAGGAGCAAGAAGCGGGCAACGTCTCGGCGGATATCGATATCGAATTGGTTGCCGAGATGATGGTGCGTATCTCGGCGTCATTCCTCACCGTCCCGAGTCCGCGTGTGGACATGCATGACGATGCTCAACTCGCCTCCATCGCAAGGCAATTCATCGTTCCGATGCTGGAGCCGCGGGGAACGAAGTAACTGCCGCAACGAAATTCGCCCTTGCTCAGCTCCCGCCGATACCCAGGTTGGTGAGCAGAACCAGCACGACGGTCACGACGGCGAGTACGCCGTGGCCGCCCACCACCGCCACAGGGAAATGACGCTCGGGCGGGGCAGCACCCTCGCCCGGCATCGGGCCATCAGGCCCGGGACTGTAGGAACCGGCGCCGACGGCGGCAGGATTGCGGCTCGCTTGATAGGTGGGGATCCACCGAATCAGCATGGCGAAGCCGAGCAGCGCGACGGGAACCAGCAACACGAACGCGATCCAGCCGATCGGGTTGCTGTCCGCCGCCAGATAGATGATCCACAGCACCAGCCCAACCGCCGCAAGTGCAAAGTGCCCCAAAATAATTGGAGGCGATAGCCTGGTGCTGCTTGGTTTGCGATGGCCACCGCCCTGTACCCATTTGGCGAGCATCAGCGACCCGCCCAGCGCCGTGAGAATCCAGGTAATCAATGCTGCGATACCCATGATGTCGACCTTCTTCGAATGCGTTGAATTACACGGTCACGTCCGAAACCCTTCGGACTGCACGGCCTCGTCGGCCACACGGACGCCATAGCGGTAGGCAAGTTTTCCGCCGAGGTAGCCAGATACCGCAAGTGCGGCCAGGCCGACCACGGACAGCACCAGCGGGCCTGCACCCACCGCAGCCGGTTTGTCGTAGTCGCCGATGCGCCAGAGGAAGTTCCCGATATATGCGGCGGTAACCAGCAGGTTCAGGCTCATATGCACCAAAGCGGTGCGGAATGCCGGCGTGCCGACCGGGATGGACAGCAGGTCGAGGAACCCCACCGCGGCCGCGGCGAGCGCGCCCACGACGCCGATCGCGATCAGCCACTGCGAGCCCTGATAGAGGAATCCCGGCGACTCCACGATGTGCGACGCCACATCGAAGACCAGGCTGCCAACCCACGCGCCGATCGGCACGGTGACCAGGATCGGGTGGAACGGGTGCCCATACGGCCCCGCGAGGGCGGTACTGACCGGCTGTTTGCCGTGCTGCCGCACTTCGAGGTCCATAGCCGTTCTCCATCCGCTATTTCACTAACAAGTGTTGGTCTTTTTCGCGGCGAACGTCAAGCTTTCCAGGAAATTCGTACCCACAATCCGTTTGACTAACCACTATCGGCGATATTCTGACCAAATGACCGACCTCGCCCGCCCCGACGAACACGGCTCGATCCAGGCGGTGGCCGCGCTGGCGGAGGATCTGCGTTACCGCCTGTACGGGTACGCGCAGACCGCCCCCGGGCCGGTGAGCCGCGAGGACGCAGCGGAGGCGGTGGGCATCTCACGCAAGCTCGCCGCATTCCACCTGGACAAACTGGTCGATGTGGGTCTGCTGCGCTACCGATTCCATCGCGCCGGCGCCGCGCGGGTTGGGCGTCGGCCGAAAATGTACGAGCCAGCCGATATCGACGTCCAGGTCAGCCTCCCCGCACGCCGGCATGCGGTGCTCGCTGACATCCTTACCGAGGCGGTCCTGACCGAGGACGAACACGGCTCCGCCAAGGCCGCCGCGGAACGGGCAGCGCACAAACGCGGCCTCGCCGCAGCGACCACGGAACGCGAGCGCCTCCGCCCCGGCCGGCTCGGCAGCGAGCGCGCGTTGACCGTCGCCGGGGAGTTACTCAGCAGCTGCGGATTCGAGCCCGAACGCACCGACTCGAGCGTAATTCGGTTGCGCAACTGCCCCTTTCACCCGATCGCCCAGTCAGCGCCCGAACTCGTGTGCCGCCTCAACCACACGTTCATGCAGGGGCTGATCGAGGGACTGCAGGCAACCACGGTAGAGGCGGCGCTGGCCCCGGCCACGGGCCGATGCTGTGTCGAGCTTCGGGCCATCACAGCAACGTCGTGATGCGGCGCGAGGTCACACGCCGACAAGGAGCGACCGCTGGAATCGGCGCCCCGGCACGGCATCGATGAGATCTCGCGTGTACTGGGAGGTGGGATCCTCGAATACCGACTGTGTGTCACCGATATCAACGAGGCGACCGGCTTTCAGTACGGCGACTCGGTGGGAGATCTGCCGAACGACCGCAAGGTCGTGCGAGATGAAGAGGTAGGTCAGGCCCAGGCTCTGCTGCAGATCCGTCAGCAGGCCAATGATCTGGTCCTGTGTAACGACATCAAGCGCGGACAGTGGCTCGTCGAGCAGGATGATTTCGGGCTCCACAACCAACGCGCGCGCGATTGCCACCCTCTGCCGCTGGCCACCGGACAGTTCGGCGGCGACCTTGCTCAGAGTGCTCACCGGCAGATTCACGTTGTCAAGGGCCGTGGCAATCCGCTTGGCGCGCGACCCGTCGGCCCCGATGCCGAACGAGCGCAGCGGTTCCTCGAGGATCCGCTCGACCGACCAGCGCGGGTCCAGTGCGGAATCTGGGTTCTGATAAACGAATTGGACCCGCCGCCAATGCTCCCGCCGATCCCGGTTCCCGAGACGTTCAACATCCTTGCCCAGAACTTCGACGGTGCCGCTGCTCGGGGAGGACAGACCGATGATGATCTTCGCTGTCGTGGATTTTCCTGACCCGGATTCACCGACCAGCGCCAGCGTCTCGCCCCGCCGGACGGTGAAACCCACTCCATCGAGAACTTTGTGCTTCTGCCGCCCCTTGACGCGAAACTCCTTGCCCAAGTTGTGAACACGCACGACTTCGTCCGCGGACTCGGTGTGCGAACGCTGCGCCGGCGGCGGAGTGGTGGCGTGGACCCGGCCGACGAGGGTTGCCGTGTAATCGGACTTCGGTGCGGTCACAATGGATTCGACGTCACCCTGCTCGACCACGCGGCCATCGCGCATCACCACGATGCGTGACGCATGGTCGGTCGCCAGGCCGATGTCGTGCGTAACGAAAAGCACCGTGGTGCCATGCTCGGCCACCAGACGGTCGAAGACACGCAGTACCTGACTCTGAACGGTGACGTCGAGAGCCGACGTCGGTTCATCGGCGACCAGCAGCTTCGGGTTGAGTCCGAACGCGATGGCAATCAAAACTCGTTGCTTCATGCCGCCCGACAGTTCGCCCGGATACTGGCGCAGCCGCCGCTCCGGGTTGTCGATCTCGACCTGCTGCAGCAGTTCGATGCTGCGGCGACGTACCTCACTGCGACTCAGCTTCAACTTCTGCAGCTCGAACACCTCGGCAAGCTGAGAACCGATCGTACGCACCGGATTCAGTGATGCACCTGGATCCTGCGGGACCAGCCCGACGATATCGCCGCGAATCCCGCTCCACTGTCCCTCGGACAGGCCGAGCAGGCTGCGACCGTCGAGCCGCAGCGCCGACGCTTGCACAGTTGCCGATTCCGGAAGTAGTCCGACAACGGTATTGGCGAGAGTCGACTTGCCGGAACCGGATTCACCGACCACTGCGGTGAACTGACCGGACTCGAGGATCAGATCGATATCCGCAAGGGCCACCTTTGCGGCATCACCCACCCCGTAGGTGACCGCGAGGTCTTCGATTTCGAGCAGAGTTTCGGACATCTGGATTCCATTCCCGACGGTCGGCGGTGAGCGCCGTTCAGATTCTGTTGGCCGCGAGCAGTCGGCGGCTGACTACGCCGAGGGCAATGATCACCAAGAGGATCACGATTCCCGGGAGCGTCGTGAGCCACCAGGCGGTGGCGATATAGTTGCGGCCCTCGGCAACCAGAAGGCCCCACTCCGGAGTTGGCGGAGGCGCGCTGTAGCCGAGGTATCCGAGCGCGGCGATCGCGAGAATCGCTGCGCTCAAATCGATCACGGCGAGCGCGATCACCGAGCCCGCAGTATTGGGCAGAATGTGCCTTCGGATCACCGACCACCGGTTCGCGCCGGAAAGAAACGCCGCCTCGACATAATCGAGCGCGCGCACACGCATTACCTCGCTCCGGAACACCCGCGCGAAGATAGCGATCGAACCGATTCCGACACCAATGCCAACCGAAAGCCGTCCAGATCCGTACGCGGTAACGATCCAGATCGACACCAGGAAGCCCGGTAGCGATAGCAGCACGTCGCTGATCCGCATTCCCACCGCATCCACGACCGGCCCCGAGACTCCGGTGATGACTCCGATGATGCTGCCGACAACCAATCCGACTGCCACCGCCAGTCCCGCGGTCAGGACCGTCTGCGACGTTCCATAGATCACCCGGGCCAGCACGTCGCGGCCGAGATGATCTGTGCCGAACCAATGTTCCCAGCTCGGCGGCTGGAACTTCTCGACGTGGTTGCCGGTGAGCGGGTCGAATGAGGTGAACAACCCGGGGGCAAACGTCCAGATCACGACCAACAGCAGCAATGCCGCCGACAACACGACTGGCAGCGAAAGCCCCCGCAGCCGGCCGAGTAGATGCGACCGAACGGAATTCTCGGCCGGCGCGGTGATGTGCGGCAACGTTGTCGAATCGCTCATTTGAACCTGCCCAGTCGCGTGTTGAAACCGTTGCTCTGCACCTTCGTCACCCGTGGATCGAGCAGCGGATAGATGAGATCGACGGCGAGGTTGATCCCCACGATCACCACGGTGGTCAGTAGCACCAGTCCTTGCAGGAGCGAAATATCCTGTGTGGCAACCGCATCCATGAGTACGGAGCCGAGCCCGGACCGCGAGAACACCGTCTCGGTGACCACCGAACCGCCGAGTAGTGCACCCAGCGTGGTTGCGGTCACCGTGAGAGCCGGACCCGCCGCGTTCTTGAGGACGTGCTTGCGGACCACCCATCCCGGCGTACCGCCCTTTGCACGCGCCGTTGCGATATGCGGCAACCGCATAGTGTCCTCGGCGTTCTTGAGCAGCACCTGTGCGATCGGAGCCGAGAGCGGGACGGCCAGAACGAGCGCGGGTATGACGAAAGACGCCACCGACCCGTCGGGAAACAGTGAGAACAGCCCCAGCTGGACCGAAAAGATCTGCAGGATAACCAGTCCGAGCCAGAACGTCGGCACCGAGCTGAACAGCGGCGGGATGTTGAGGATCACCTTGCGCAGCCGGCTCGACCGGTTCGTGGTGGCGAGCAGCACGATGCCGATCGAGATGGCGATCGCGAATACCGTTGCGGTCGTGGCGAGTTTCAGTGTCTCACCGATGACTCCGCTGATGCGATCGAGCGTCGCTTGGCCGCTCGACAGCGAGAAACCGAAATTTCCGCTCGCCACTTGGACCATCTGCCCGAAGTACTGCTCCAGCAGCGGCTTGTCGTACCCGTAGAACTGCTTGACCTGCTCGACAACCTCCGGGTTGAAGTAGCCATCCCCCTTGGCCACGAAGATCGTGGCCGGGTCGGAGGGCAGCACACTTACCGCCCAGAACACCACCGTGAAGGCCAACACCAGCACGAGTAGCGACTGCCCGATTCTCGACAACGCGTACCTGATCATCGCCCCTGCCTCACTGTCCCCGTCACCGTTCGCCTAGGAGGCGCTCGAAACCTTCCAAGCGCTCTGGAACAGCGGTTCGGTGAGATTGGTGAAGTCGACGTGCACGTCCGGCGAGGCCGAATGCACCTGGACCTCGTCCCACAGCACCAGCGCGAGATGCTTGGCGATGATGTCCTCCTGGACCTTCGCCAACACTTCATTGCGCTTCTCGGGATCGGTCGCCGAGAGTTCTTCGGCGGACAGCGCGATCAGCTCGTTGTCGGCAACAAAGGTCATGGTGTTCTTCTCGCGGCCGAAGAGCAGTGCCAGACCGACGTTGTAATAGGTCCGGGTGCCCAGCAACGGCTTGGACGGATCGGCGAACGCAATGTTGTACGCGGTGGTGTCACCGGCGTTGTTGATGAGCTTCACACCGAGTTCACGCCACTGGGATTCGATGAATTCGAAGGCCGGCCGGATGACGACGCTCTGCACGGATGCGGAGATGCTCAGCTCGAGCTTCTTGCCGTCCTTCTCGCGAATACCGTCCGCACCGACCTTCCATCCGGCCTCGTCGAGCAGTCGCTTGGCTTCCTCCGGGTTGTACGCGATCTCCCCGCTGACGTCGGTGTAGGCCGGATCATCGTGGTTGAGAACCGAATCCGCGCGCTGGTAACTGTCGGAGAGAACCGTCGATACGAGCGCGTCGCGGTCGATTCCCAACTGCAGGGCACGGCGCACCCGCACATCGCTTACTTGGTCGTTTCCGATTCGCACCGCAGCAATGTTGGTGGTCAGCAACGGCGCAGGCACGGGGATGACCTGCTTGCCCGCCGCGGCGAGGCTGGCCTCGTCGGTCGGCTGAATGCCACGTGCGACGTCAACCTGGCCGGACTGCACCGCGCCGGCGCGCAAGCCCGGTTCGCCGATGGCGCGGATCTCGAGCTTGTCCACGTAGGCCGCGCCCTGGTTCGGGGAAACCGCTGGGGCCCAGGCATAGTCGCCCCGCCGCTTCAGCACCACCTTCTGGTCGGGCACATGCGACTCGTAGATGAAGGCCCCCGAGCCGATCACGTTCTCGATCCTCGACTGACCGTCGTAGTCACGGGCGAGCGTCGAGAGACCCCGGATCCCGGCGCGACCGCCGGAGATAACCCGGTAGAGGTTGGCGTTGGGCTTGTTCAGGAACACCGTCACGGTGTTGCCGGAGACCTCGCTGCGGTCGTATCCCACGAAGTCGCTAAAGGGCGGGATCTTCTTACTCGGGTCACCGAGCGCAACCTGATCAAGGTTTGCCTTGACCGCGTCGGCGTTCAGCGGCGTGCCGTCGCTGAAGGTCACACCGTCCCGGATCGTGAACGTGTACTGCGTCGCGTCAGCGTTGTGCGCGAATTCCTTCGCAAGCCATGGCGTCACCTCCCCGTTGGTCGGGTCGATATAGACCAGCCGGTCGACAACCTGCAGCAGAAGGTTGCCCGTCGAGTAGAAGCTACTCAGCGCATCCTGCACGTACATGACGTCGGAGTAGACGACGGTGCCGCCGCGCTGAGGCTCACCGGTAGGGCCGCTCGATGCGGTGGTGCCACCCTGCGAGCAGCCGGCCAGCACGCCCGCCGTGAGGAGGGCGGCGACGACCTTTTTGACTCCTGACATGAATTCCTCACTGTGCTGCGAAACGTTGCTCTGCAGGCGAACGTTCGAATTCGAATTTCGGAAACCCATGCGTGCACCCCGCGGCCCACATGCTTTGCGTCAAGCTAAGGCTCGATCGAGCTGACGCTCAATGAATTACCTCGCTATGACCGAAACCCGACTGTGAAGTAAGCCGGGTGGCTGGCGGGGCCGCTCAACCGAATGCGGTCCGCAGATCTGTGTCGGCATAGTCGAGTTTGTAGATGCCCTTCTTTTGCAGCAGTGGCACCACGTGCTCGACGAAATCCGTGAGTCCGGACAGCGTGATCGCGGGGTTGATATTGAATCCGTCGGCGCCGCCCCCGACGAACCATTCCTCGATCCGGTCCGCGACGAGTTCCGGTGTGCCCACGAACCGGAGGTGGCTGTTACCGGCATCGGTCAGCCTGAGCACATGTCGGAGCGTGACGTCCGGCCCGGTGACGAAACGACGGATGGATTCGTGCGTGCTCACGCTTCCCTCGACCTCGGCGAGGTCCGGCAGCCGGTCGACCGGGAATGGCGCGTCGAGGGCAATTCCCGCCAGATCGATCTCGAGTCGTTGTTCCAGTGCCGCTATCCCGCGCTCCGGTGGATTCAAGGAGCTGATCTCCTCGTGAAGGAGTTCGGCCTCGCGCTGCGTACTCCCAACGATCGGAATGAGGCCGGGCAGCACCTTGACCCGAGGCCGCCTCGATCCACCGGCACGCTGCATGACGTGCAACGAACTGCGAAAGTTTATGGCGTGCTGAAGGTCCTGCGCGACCGAGTAGACGGCATCGGCGTACTTGGCCGCGAGGCGCTTGCCCCGCTCGGACGCGCCCGACTGGAACAGCAATGGACGGCCCTGGGGCGGTCGTGGAATATCGAGCGGCCCGCGCACCGCGAAGTGCTTGCCCCGATGCTCGATCGGCACGACGGAGTTCCGATTCACCTGCACGCCAGCGGCACGGTCGAGGATGATCGCATCCTCCGCCCAACTGTCCCACAGCTGAAACAGCACATCGATATATTCGTCGGCTCGGTCGTATCGCTGCTCGTGCGGTTCGAGCGCGTCGAAGCCGAAATTTTGTCCCGCGGCTTCCGAACCAGTGGTGACGATATTGACTCCCGCCCGGCCCCTACTGAGGTGATCGAGCGTGGCGACCTGTCGCGCGATGTTGTATGGGTGGGTAAAGGAAGACGAGATAGTGGCAATCAGGCCGATGTGCCGCGTGAGCGGTGCGAGCGCGGAGAGCAATGTGACCGGTTCGAGGGGCGAGAACAGGTAGGCCCAATCGTTGTCTGGAATGGCAGGGGTGTTGGCAACGAACAGCCCGTCGAACAGCCCTCGTTCGGACAGC
>NZ_LRRB01000051.1 GCF_001646865.1 Aldersonia kunmingensis
GTCGTGTCGCGCGGCCGTCTCGTCTCCGTCACCCGCTAGGCTCTCGAACAGCTGTTCGTAGACCGGCGGGAGTTGAGCGAGTGCGTGTGATGGGCGTCGACCCTGGATTGACCAGATGCGGTATTGCACTGGTCGAGTCGGGCCGCGGCCGGCACGTGACTGCCCTCGACGTCGACGTTGTGCGCACCCCCACCGAGATGGAGCTCTCCGCTCGGCTGCATGCGATCTATACCTCCGCGTGTCATTGGCTCGATGTGCATCAGCCGGACGTGGTCGCGATCGAGCGGGTCTTCGCGCAGCAGCAGGTCTCGACAGCGATGGGCACTGCCCAGGCGGGTGGGGTGATCGCTTTGGCTGCCGCTCAGCGCGATGTGCCGGTGCGGTTCCACACGCCGTCGGAGGTGAAGGCCGCGGTCACGGGCAACGGCCGCGCGGACAAGGCGCAGGTCACGACGATGGTGATGCGCATCCTCGGGCTGCAGACCAAACCCAGCCCCGCGGACGCCGCCGATGCGCTTGCCCTCGCGATCTGTCATTGCTGGCGCGCCCCGATGATCGAGCGGATGGCACAAGCCGAGGCGCTGGCCGCCGACCAGAAGCGTAAATACGAAGCCTCGCTGGCACGGGCGCGGAAGGAGACGAAGACCAGATGATCGCATCGGTGCGTGGCGAGGTGCTCGATATCGGACTGGACCACGCGGTGATCGAGGCCGCGGGCGTCGGCTACCGGCTCAACGCGACCCCCGCGACGCTCGCCACGTTGGCGCGCGGCGTGGAGGCGCGGTTGCACGCCACGATGGTGGTGCGCGAGGACTCGATGACCCTGTACGGCTTCGCCGATACCGAGTCGCGGGAGCTGTTCGGCCTGCTGCAGACCGTGTCCGGCGTCGGACCGCGGCTGGCGATGGCGATCCTCGCAGTGCTGGAACCCGAGGCGCTGCGCAAGGCACTCGCCGAGGGCAACGTCGTCGCACTCACCCGGGTCCCCGGCATCGGCAAGCGCGGAGCCGAGCGGATGGTCGTGGAACTGCGCGACAAAGTGGAAGCCGTGCCGACGACGGACCTTCCGGGCGGAGTCCCTGCCGTGTCGTCGTCGGCGGCCGTCCGCGAGCAGATCGTGGAGGCGCTCACCGGCCTCGGATTCGCGCTCAAGCAAGCCGAACAGGCCACCGACGCGGTTCTCGCCGAGGAGCCCGAGCTGGATACCTCGAGAGCGCTGCGCGCCGCGCTCGCCCTGCTCGGTAAGAACAAGTGACCGGGCCGGGCGAGCAGATGTCAGGCGCGGATTCCGACGAATCCGCAGTCACCGCGCGGTATCTCAGCTCGGACGGCGAGATCGAGACCAGCCTGCGGCCGAAATCGCTCGACGACTTCATCGGTCAGGCCCGGGTGCGCGAGCAGCTTGCGCTGGTGCTGCGGGGCGCGAAGATGCGCGGCGGCACACCCGATCACGTGTTGCTCTCGGGTCCGCCCGGCCTTGGCAAGACCAGCATGGCGATGATCATCGCCGCCGAGCTCGGCACCGCGCTGCGCGTGACCTCGGGCCCGGCGCTCGAACGTGCCGGTGACCTGGCGGCAATGCTGTCCAACCTGGTCGAGGGCGACGTGCTGTTCATCGACGAGATCCACCGCATCGCGCGGCCGGCCGAGGAAATGCTGTACCTCGCCATGGAGGACTTCCGTGTCGACGTGGTGGTCGGCAAGGGACCTGGCGCCACGTCCATCCCGCTCGATGTCGCACCCTTCACGCTGGTCGGCGCGACGACGCGGTCCGGAGCACTGACGGGCCCGCTGCGGGATCGCTTCGGCTTCACGGCACACATGGACTTCTACGAGCCGTTCGAGCTGCAGCAGATCCTCGCCCGATCGGCGAGGATTCTCGGGATCGAACTGGGTGCCGATGCAGCGGCCGAAATCGCGGGGCGATCGCGCGGGACGCCCCGTATTGCGAACCGGCTCTTGCGTCGGGTGCGCGACTACGCCGATGTGCGCGCGGACGGCGTGATCACCGTCGACATCGCTCATGCCGCGCTCGCCGTCTACGACGTGGATCGGCTCGGGCTCGACCGGCTCGACCGCGCGGTGCTCGGCGCGCTGGTCCGGAGTTTCGGCGGTGGACCGGTCGGCGTTTCCACGCTGGCTGTCGCGGTGGGGGAGGAACCGGCCACGGTCGAGGAAGTGTGCGAGCCGTTCCTGGTCCGTGCCGGGATGGTCGCGCGCACTCCTCGAGGCCGGGTTGCCACCGCGGCGGCCTGGGAACAACTGGGCCTGGTTCCGCCGCCCGACCTTGCGATCGGCGGTATCGAGGTTCGGGCCAACGAGCCGCAAAATGGCCTATTCGATTGAACACTTCCCGCCTCGTGCGGCAAACTGCCTGCGTACGGCCGTGCGAGCGATGCGGACCTGCAGGGTAGGGAGAGCCGAAACCGCTGGTTTTCCCCTCGCGACGTAGGTTCCCGCCGCACGTAGTGGCAGACTGGTCTATTGCGTTGGCCCAACCCGGGCCCGCGCCGACCACACCTGAAATCTCGAGGACTGATTTCGACAATGGAACTTTTGTTTCCGCTCCTGATCGTTGCCCTGCTCGTTCCGATGTTTCTGAGCATGCGGAAGCAGCGGAAGGAGATGGCAAAGACCGCCGATATGCAGGACTCGCTGAAGGTCGGCGACCGCGTGGTCACCTCGTCGGGCGTCTACGGCACGATCGTGGAGATCGACACCACCACGATCGACCTCGAGATCGCGCACGACGTCGTGACGACCTGGCTGAAGCTGGCCATCCGTGAGGTGCTTAGCGACGAGGCCGAGGACACCGACACCGATTCGGACACCGCCGAGGAAGCCCCGGAGGACACCGAACGCCGCCTGAACCAGGAATGACGCATGCGGAGCCCTCGCGGATGCCGCAACGGCAGCGCGGGGGCTTCGGCGCGCACGCGGCGATTTCGGCGCGCATGGCTCGCGCACGCTGAGCTTTGGCAAAGACCTAGGAGAACGACGGACTGTGGCACCCTCGCAGGAAATGCGCCCCACCCGGTTGCTTGCACTGTTTGCAGTGCTCGTAGCCGTGGTGTACGCGCTGGTTTTCTTTACCGGCGATAAAGACCCGACGCCCAAATTGGGCATCGACCTGCAAGGCGGCACCCGGGTGACGCTTACGGCGCGAACCCCCGATGGGAGCAGGCCCAGCCCGGACAGCCTCAAACGTGCCCAGGAGATCATCGAGACCCGTGTCAACGGTCTCGGCGTCTCCGGCTCGGAGGTCGTCATCGACGGCGACAACCTCGTCATCACGGTGCCGGGCGACAACAGCTCGCAGGCCCGCTCGCTCGGCCAGACCGCGCGGCTCTACATCCGCCCGGTGACCTCCTCGCAGCCGGCCGGACAGGCCGCGCAGGCACCCGCTGCGCCCGCCCCGGCCCAGCAGCCGGCCGAGACGGAGACACCGGCCGAGCCGGCCGCGCCCGCGCCGCAGAACCGTCCGTTCCCGGCACAGGAACCGACCACCCCGCAGCCGACGCCTGGACAGCAGTCGCCCGACGCGGCCAGCGACAAGCCTGTGAGCACGGCGGAGCAGGCGGCAGACGAGATCAATCAGGCCAAGGCAACTCGGCAGAGCACCGATCCGGCGATCCAGCAGCAGGCAATGGCCGCACTGGACTGCTCCGCACCGGACCCGCTGCAGGGCAACGACGACCCGGCGCTGCCGCTGGTCGCATGCTCGGTCGACGGCACCTACGTCTACCTTCTCGGCCCGAGCATCATCGACGGCCAGGAGATCGCCGATGCCAGCTCGGGCTACAACACCCAGCAGGCCCGGCACGAGGTCAGCCTGAACTTCAAGTCCGGCGGCAGCCAGACTTGGGCGGAGTTCACCTCGCAAAACATCGGCAAGCAGGCTGCCTTCGTGCTCGACACGAAGGTGGTCAGTGCACCGGTCGTGCAGGGCGCGACGCCCGCCGGCAGCGCCACGTCGATCACCGGCAACTTCTCCTCGACTGAGGCGAAGGAGCTCGCGAACACCCTGAAGTACGGATCGCTGCCGCTGTCGTTCTCGGCATCCGAGGCGGAAACCGTCTCGGCGACACTGGGCCTGGCCTCGCTCAACGCGGGTCTGCTCGCCGGCCTGGTCGGCCTGATCGCGGTCCTGATCTATTCGCTTGCCTACTACCGCCTGCTCGGTGTGATCGTCGCGTGGTCGCTGTTCTGCTCGGGCATCGTGGTGTACGGCATCCTCGTGCTGCTCGGACGGTGGATCAACTTCACCCTCGACCTCGCCGGCATCGCAGGTCTGATCATCGGTATCGGTATGACGGCCGACTCGTTCGTGGTGTTCTTCGAACGCATCAAGGACGAGATGCGGGAAGGCCGCAGCTTCCGCTCGGCGGTCCCGCGCGGATGGGCCAGAGCGCGCCGAACGATTCTGTCCGGCAACGCGGTCAGCTTCATCGCCGCCGCGGTGCTGTACATCCTCGCCGTCGGGCAGGTTCGCGGATTCGCGTTCACCCTCGGCCTGACGACGATCCTCGACGTCATCGTGGTGTTCCTGGTGACCGCGCCGATCGTGACGATCGCGTCCCGCTCGCACTTCTGGTCGAAGCCTGGTGTGAATGGGCTCGGTGCAATCCAGCAGGTCGCGCGTGAACGCAAGCAGGCGGCGGTTCTCGCCGGACGGGAGGCATGAGATGACCGAGTCGAATACGGACACCACGACCGATCTCGCGCCGCACCACAGTTTCTTCTCGCGGCTCTACACCGGTACTGGCGCCTTCGAGGTCGTCGGGCGCCGGCGGTTGTTCTACATCATCACCGCCGTGATCATGCTGATCTCGTTGCTCAGCATCGCGGTTCGCGGCTTCACCCTCGGCATCGACTTCGAGGGCGGATCGAAGATCTCCTTCCCGGCCGCGGAGAACGTGACCACCGAGCAGGTCGAAACGGTCTACTCGGACACGCTCGGCATGGAGCCGGTGTCGGTGCAGACCGTCGGCTCGGGCTCCTCGGCGACGATCCAGATCCGTTCCGAGGAACTAAATCTGGCTCAGGTCAACCAACTGTCCGATGCGCTGTACAACGAGTTCCAGCCCAAGGATTCCGAAGGTAATCCGAGCCGCAACGAGATCAGCACCTCGGATGTGAGCTCAACCTGGGGTTCGCAGGTCACCAAGAAGGCGCTGATCGCGCTGGCGGTGTTCCTGGTGCTGGTCAGCATCTACATCACGATCCGCTACGAGCGCGATATGGCGCTCGCGGCCCTGGCGGCGTTGATTTTCGACCTTGTGGTCACGGCGGGCCTGTACTCGCTGGTGGGCCTGGAAGTTACACCCGCCACGGTGATCGGCCTGCTGACGATTCTCGGCTTCTCGCTCTACGACTCCGTCGTGGTGTTCGACAAGGTCGAGGAAAACACGCGCGGGGTCCTGCATCTGAACAAACGCACCTACGGCGAGCAGGCGAACCTGGCGCTCAACCAGACGCTGATGCGGTCGATCAACACCACCGTCATCGGTATCCTGCCGGTCATCGGACTCATGGTGGTCGCGGTGTGGCTGTTGGGGGTCGGCACGCTCAAGGATCTGGCCTTGGTCCAGCTCGTCGGCATGATTGTCGGTGCCTACTCGTCGATCTTCTTCGCAACACTGCTGCTCGTGTCGATCAAGGAACGGTGGGGACCAGTGGCTGCACATACCAAGAAGGTGCTTTCTCGCCGGGAGCAGGGACGGTCCGGCGTCGCGCGCCCGGCAGCTGCCGGTTCGGGAGCTGCCCCGGCCGCGCGGTCTGCCCGCACGGCCACCGCGACAGTCGAGCGACCGGATCGCGAACCGCGGACGGGTGCGCCGAGACCCGGCTCCCGACCTACCGGAAAGCGGCAGAAGAAGCGGCACTGACGTGCGGGCCGGTATGACCGGCGGTCGCTTGGCGACCGCCCGGCGGACCCGTGCCATCCTCGGTTCCGTGGCGGCGGCACTGGTTGCCGTCGGCACGGTCTCCGGGTGCTCCTCGGAGTCGCAAGTCCCGTCGATCGGTTACGCGATCGACAATCTGGTCACTACGTACAACGCGAACACCACGGCGGGCGCCGCCTCCGGCGCGCTCGCCGCATTCGGCCGCACCCTGACCGGGCTGAGCTATATCGGGCCGCAGGGAAGTCCGGTGACCGACACCGATTTCGGCACCGCCACGGTGGTACCCGGCGAGGCGCTCACCGTGCAGTACCGCCTCAACCCGGACGGCGTGTACTCCGACGGCACCCCGACGACGTGCGACGACCTCGTGCTCGCCTGGGTGGCCAAGAGCGGCCGGTACACCCGCGGCAGCGAGGACGGCGCTCAGCGCCCGTTGTTCGACGCCGCGAGCACCGCCGGTTACTCCGATATCGAACGGGTGGAATGCCAACCCGGAGCCAAGGACGCCACCGTCGTGTTCCGGCCCGGCCGGAGCTTCACCGCGTGGTCGAGCCTGTTCTCGGCAACCGAGTTGATGCCGGCGCATGTCGCCGCCCGCGCGGCGGGGGTGGACAGCGTGGTTACCACGCTGCAGGCCGGTGATCAGCAGGGGCTGGGCCGGATCGCCGACTTCTGGAACACCGGCTGGCAGTTGACGCCCGGTCAGCTGGACACCTCGCTTTTCCCGTCCTCGGGTCCCTACCGGATCTCCTCGTATACCGAGGACGACGGTCTGGTGCTCGTCGCGAACGAGCGCTGGTGGGGCAACAAGCCGGCTACCCCGCGAATAGTGTTGTGGCCGAAGAACTTCGATATCGGTTCGAGGATCGGGGATGGCGCTGTCCACGTCGTCGACATCGGGGCCGAATCGGTGCCCGCGATCGACTTGGGCGGGTTCGCGGCGGCGAACATTCCGTCCCGCAGCGTCGAGCAGCTCGTGCTCAGTACCGGGGGAGCCTTCGCCAATCCGGAGGCGCGCCGTGCGCTCGCGTTGTGCGCCCCGCGAAACGATCTCTTCGACAAGCTCGGCCATCCCGGCTACGAAAACCCACGCGGACTCGGCTCCGGCGTGCTCAATTCGCGAATCGTCCAACAGGACACGCTGATCTACCTGCCGGTGGCCGCGTCCGGTACGCAGTACCCCGGTGGGGACGTCGCCGCCGCGATCGGTGCTCTCGGTCGGGCAGGCGTGGCAAACCCCGTGGTACGCATCGGTTATCTCGCACCGGATGACCGGCGGGCCCGCACGGTTTCGGCCATCGCGGATGCGTGCAAGGCGGCCGGAATCAACGTCGAGGACGCGAGCGGTCCGCAGTTCAATCCGCAGGACCTGCGCGACGGCCGCGTCGATGCGGTGCTGGCCGGTACCGCGAGTGCGCCCGGCAGTGCCGGTGCCGCGATCGACACCGACGCGTTGTCCGCACTGCGCGCCGGTAGCGGGTCGAACTACGGCGGCTTCGCGAATCCGCGCTACAACGACATCGTCGACCAGCTCACGACCGATCCTTCGCCGGATGCCCAGCTCAATCTCTCCACCGAGGCCGAGAATCTGCTGTGGAGCGAGATGCCGTCGATTCCGCTGTTCAGTGAGCCGCGCACGATAGCGTTTGCGGACGGCCTGGGTTCGGCCGTGCCGAACCCTACGAAGGCAGGGACGGGCTGGAACATGGACCGATGGGTATTGAGACGGTGAGCGCAGCCGATGCGGTCAACCGGTTGACCAGGTGGCGTGACGATTTCCCATCCCCGGGAGTGCGGTTCGCCGACCTGACGCCGGTCTTCGCCGACCCGCAGGGCCTGCGGGCGGTCATCGACGGGCTTGCCGCCGCCGCGCCGGACGCCGATTTGGTGGCCGGTATCGACGCGCGCGGGTTCCTCCTCGGTGCCGGCGTCGCCGTCTCGATGAACCGGGGTGTGCTCGCGGTCCGCAAGGGCGGCAAGCTGCCGCCGCCGGTCCTGAGCCGCGATTACGAGCTCGAATACGGCAGTGCGCGGCTCGAAATCCCGGGTGACTTCGACCTGCGCGGTCGCCGGGTCCTGCTCGTTGACGATGTGCTAGCCACCGGGGGGACGCTCGCCGCCGCGACCGAGTTGCTCAACGCCGCGGGTGCGGAGATCACCGCGGTCGCCGTGGTACTGGAACTGATGGCGCTCAACGGACGCGCCCGGGCAGGGGATTACCCGCTGACCTCGCTGGTCCAGATCTGACGGCTAGGGTCTGAGGACTAAAGTCGGATCGGACGGCGTTGGACTCCAGATCGCGGTACACCGCAGGTTTCCGGCGGTGAAGGAGGTGCAGGCATGACGCAGGGAGTCGATCGCTCCACGGGTAAGCCCACGCCTGACACGCCGGCCGCCACGCCGCCGCCGACCGCGCCGGTCCCCACGTCCGCATCTCGGCGTGTGCGCGCACGCCTGGCCCGCCGGATCACAGCGCAGCGCCATACCGCCATCAAGCCGGTGCTCGAGCCGCTGGTCGCGGTCCACCGCGACGTGTACCCGAAGGCGGATCTCGCGCTGCTGCAGCGCGCCTACGACATCGCCGACGACAAGCACGCACACCAGATGCGAAAGTCGGGCGACCCGTACATCACCCACCCGCTCGCGGTGGCGAACATCCTCGCCGAACTCGGCATGGACACGATCACCCTCGTTGCAGCGCTGCTGCACGACACGGTGGAGGACACCGGCTATTCGCTCGCGCAGCTCGAGTCCGACTTCGGGCCCGAGGTCGCCCACCTGGTGGATGGCGTCACCAAGCTGGACAAGGTCAACCTCGGCACCGCCGCGGAAGCCGAGACCATCCGCAAGATGATCATCGCCATGGCGCGCGACCCGCGCGTTCTGGTGATCAAGGTCGCCGACCGGCTGCACAACATGCGCACAATGCGCTTCCTGCCGCCGGAGAAGCAGGCGCGCAAGGCGAAGGAAACGCTCGAAGTTATTGCGCCGCTTGCCCACCGGCTCGGTATGGCCACGGTCAAGTGGGAGCTCGAGGATCTGTCGTTCGCGATCCTGCACCCGAAGAAGTACGACGAGATCGTGCGCCTCGTCGCCGACCGCGCGCCGTCGCGGGACACCTACCTGGCGAAGGTGCGCGCCGAGGTCACATCCACCCTGGGTGCGTCGCGGATCAACGCCGACGTCGAAGGCCGGCCGAAGCACTATTGGTCGATCTACCAGAAGATGATCGTCAAGGGCCGCGACTTCGACGATATCCACGACCTGGTCGGCATCCGGATCCTGTGCCACGAGGTGCGCGACTGCTACGCCGCGGTCGGCGTCGTGCATTCGCTCTGGCAGCCAATGGCGGGCCGGTTCAAGGACTACATCGCGCAACCGCGTTTTGGCGTCTACCAGTCGCTGCACACCACCGTCGTCGGGCCGGAGGGCAAGCCGCTCGAGGTGCAGATCCGCACTCGGGACATGCACCGCACCGCGGAATTCGGCATTGCCGCGCACTGGCGCTACAAGGAACTCCGGGATGGCAAGCCGGGCGACGCGGCCGAGATCGACGATATGGCGTGGATGCGCCAGTTGCTCGACTGGCAGCGTGAGGCCGCCGACCCGGGCGAATTCCTCGAATCGCTGCGCTACGACCTCGCGGTCAAGGAGATCTTCGTCTTCACGCCGAAGGGTGACGTGATCACGCTGCCCGCCGGATCGACGCCGGTGGACTTCGCGTACGCGGTGCACACCGAGGTCGGCCACCGTTGTATCGGCGCGCGGGTCAACGGACGGTTGGTGGCGCTCGAGCGCGAGCTCGAGAACGGCGAGGTCGTCGAGGTATTCACCTCGAAGGCGCCGAACGCCGGGCCGAGCCGGGACTGGCAGGGCTTCGTCCGGTCGCCCCGAGCAAAGACCAAGATCCGCCAGTGGTTCGCCAAGGAACGCCGCGAGGAAGCCCTCGAAACGGGTAAGGACGCCATCGCGAAGGAGGTCCGCCGCGTCGGGCTCCCGCTGCAGCGCCTCATGGGTGCCGACTCGATGGCCACGATCGCGCACGAACTGCGCTTCGCGGACGTATCCGCGCTCTACACCGCGGTCGGCGAGAGTCATGTGTCCGCGCACCACGTCGTACAGCGCCTGGTGGCGCATCTCGGCGGCGTCGGTGACGTCGAGGAAGAGCTCGCCGAGCGTGCGACCCCGTCAACCGTGCCGATGCGTCCGCGGACCAGCGGCGACGTCGGTGTGCTGATCCCGGGTGCGCCGGGCACAGTCGCCAAGCTGGCGAAATGCTGCACCCCGGTACCGGGCGATCAGATCCTCGGCTTCGTCACGCGCGGCGGCGCGGTCAGCGTGCATCGCACGGACTGCACGAACGCGGGGTCGCTGCAGGAGCAGCAGGAGCGGATCATCGAGGTCGAATGGGCGCCCTCGGCGTCGTCGGTGTTCCTGGTCGCGATTCAGGTCGAGGCACTCGACCGGCACCGACTGCTCTCCGACGTGACGAAGGTGCTCGCCGACGAGCGGGTGAACATCCTGTCTGCCTCGGTCACCACATCCGGGGACCGGGTCGCGATCAGCCGGTTCACCTTCGAGATGGGCGACCCGAAGCATCTCGGGCACGTGCTGAATGTGGTGCGCAACGTCGAGGGTGTCTACGACGTGTACCGCGTGACATCCGCGGCATGATCCGAGCCCAGCACAGCGCTGAAACCGCAGGAACACAATTCGTCCCCGTTTGCGCGCGCTGGTGAGTGCAAACCTTCGCAATGGGTGCGAAATTTCGGCCCCGTTTACACATTTCGCACTCGGGAAGTGTGTCCAGAGGGGTGCGAATCTTCTTCGCGGGCACGAAGTCTCACACCCCTAAATGAAAATCGCCCGGGCAGCGTGCGCATGTGCGCACGCCGCCCGGGCGACTATCAGTCCTGCGTCAGTCGAGCTGCACGCTGGTCAGCTGAACCGGCTGCGCCGGGGGACCGTCCTGACCGCCGCCCTCGATGCCGGCCGCGGCGATCTTGTCCAGTGTCGCCAGTCCGGTCTCGTCGACCGTGCCGAAGATCGTGTACTGCGGCGGCAGCTGCGAGTCGCCGTAGACGATGAAGAACTGGCTGCCGTTGGTGCCCGGTCCTGCATTGGCCATTGCGAGCACCCCGCGCTGGTAGGGCACGGGCGCCTCGACACCCGGATCGCCCTCGGCGTACTGGTCGGTGGGGTACTCGTTCGCGTACTGGTAGCCCGGTCCGCCGGTTCCGGTGCTCGTCGGGTCACCGCACTGCAGCACCTTGAGCGAGTCCGAGCTGGTCATTCGGTGGCACGTGGTGCCGTCGAAGTAGCCTTGGCTTGCGAGGCTGATGAAGCTGTTGACCGTGCACGGCGCGTGCGCGTTGTCCAGGGTCAGACCGAGGTTGCCCTGGTTGGTCGTGACGCTAACGCTGGCGGTCGCGTTGTCACCGCCGGTCTGGATGCCGTCGGCGCGCGGCGGGTTGTTCGGCTTCGAAGCCGGTTGCGCCGAGGCCGGGTATTCGCAGCTCACCGTCTCGGGCTTGGCCTTCGGCTCGGGTAGTTGGCCGGGGGCGTTCTCGGAGACGAACTCGTCGTTCGCGCTGGTCGAGTCCGCGGCGGTAGTGGAGGTGTCGTTGTCATCGTTCGTCAGGAAATAGACGCCCACGACGGCGGCGACCACCACTATGACGCCGACGATCGATCCCGCGATCGTCATTTGCTTACGCCTGCGTGCCTTTTGTTCGCGGCGCTCGACCTGGCGCTCCAGTTTCCGCTTCGCGGCCGCTCGTCGCTGTTCGTTGGTGGGCACTCCTGCGTTCCTCCATCGTTAGCTGATCGCTGT
>NZ_LRRB01000154.1 GCF_001646865.1 Aldersonia kunmingensis
CGGCCCGCCGCGACCGCGGCCTGGACCTGCGGGTCGGGGATCCCGTTGTCGCGCACACCGCTTCGCCACACACGCGCCTTGGCCGTATCGGGCAACTGCCAATACAACAGCCGCTCCTCGACCGGGAACATCGCCCGCAGGTAGGCGCCCATATCCCCGCCCCGCTCGCGGCACGGGCCGGCGCTGAACCAGGACGCGGACTTGAACTCCTCGGTACCGGCCACGAACCTGCGCAGATCCGCCGGAAACCCCTTGGGCAACTGCGGAGCCCCCGATGCGGCACCCGAACTCGGTGCCGTGTCCGCGTCGGGGACGGTGTCCTCGGCCCACGCCGCGTGTGGCCCGCCGAGCACCAGTAGCGCAACTGTCGTGAGCATCAGGATGATTCGCTGCCACCGTCGAGTCCGCATCGCTGGCGGTCCTTTAGTTGACGTAGAAGGAGTAGTAGCCCTGCTGCACCGGGTCGGCCAGGGCGCTGTCCGCCGGTGGCGCGGTCACCGCGGGATCGGACGGGTCCGGACCGGTCCGGAAGGTCTTGTCCTGCACCTTCCAGTCGCCGTTTTCCCACACCAGCGAGACCTCGTCGGTGGACCAGGCCACGCGCACGGCCTTGGGATCGCCGGGGGTGATCGAGTACTGCGAGGTCGACATTTGCCAGATCGATACTTTGGCCGCGTCGTCGCTGTACGACGTCACCGTCACCGCAGCCGGTGCCACCGTCAAAGTCCCCGCATTCGGCACCGGCTTCTTGCCGTCGTCGACCAACTTTCGGAGTCCTGTGGTCGCCGCGCTGGCAATCCGGGTGCTTTCGACCGACCCCATTCGGATTCGGCCTGCCGCCGCGTCATCGAGTGCCTGAACGGTGTTGACGGCGGCGGTGGCGGCCCCGTCCGGGTCGCGGGTGTAGCCGTTGGGGACGCCGTCGACGATCGTGCTGGGGCCGTGAGCGGTGCGGATCGGTACGCCGATCCCGGCCTGCTCCCCCGCCGTGGTGTCGTCGCCGGCGGCTGTGCAGCCGCGGACGCAGGCCGCGATCACCGCGAGCACGATCAGTGCGACCAGGCCGACGGTGACCCACCGGAATGTCCCCGACCACAACGACGGCAGTGGCGTACCGGGATCGCCGGGGTCGGCGGGGGCGGTGTCGCGGGTGCGGGCACCGAGTTGGGAGTAGTTGCTGCGCATTGGGTTCTGCCGTCCTTTCGGGTCAGTGGGGGGCGAAGTTCGCGGCGACTGTCCACATGAACGGCAGCGCCACCATGACCGCGACACCCAGCCAGGACCAGCGGGCTTTCTGGGTGCGTTCGACGGTGTCTTCGACGTGGGCTTGTTTGCGGGCGATCGCCATCGCCGCGGTCGCATAGATCGAATAGACACCGAGGACGAAGAACCCCAGCGCCCATGCACCACCGAGGGCGATCTTGCGCCAGTTGTTGAACTCGACCCCGAAGATGGAGAAGTCCGGTTTCACGCCGTTCCACACATCCCCCACACCGCTGGACCCACCCGGCGCGTCACCGGGTGGGGGCACCGGTGGCTGGGCGTGCGCCAAACCCGGGGCCAGGATCGCGATCGTGACCACGACGGCGACCGCCGCGGCCAGCGTGAGGAACCAGACACCGCGCACAGATAAGGGTTCGGGGGCGCGCCGACGTCGCGGT
Organism: Aldersonia kunmingensis; assembly: GCF_001646865.1. GTDB lineage: Bacteria > Actinomycetota > Actinomycetes > Mycobacteriales > Mycobacteriaceae > Aldersonia > Aldersonia kunmingensis. Next base: position 1,662 of record NZ_LRRB01000154.1, read on the forward strand.
GGACACGTCGTGGTGTCAGTCATGGTGCACCTCGTTTCCGTTGTGCCCCACCGCACCCACCGCTTCCGCGGCCGGCACGAGCACGGGCGCTGGGATCGGGGTGCTGGATCGCGCCGGGCTCGCCGCCGCGCGCACCGTGGGATGGGTGGCGCGGTGTCGGGTGGTCGGGATCGGGATCGGCTCGAGGTCGATAGGCCGCTCGCGGCACCCGTCGTGCAACGCGCGGGAGACCTGGGCTGCGACCTGGGTCCAGGCGCGGCGGGTGGCGGGGGTGAGCCGGTCGTAGACGATCCGCCCGGCACGACCGGCGAGCATCGGATCGTGCGGCACCTCCAGGATCGCGGTGATGCCCTTGTGCTCCAGGAGCGCTCGCACCGTGTCACGGATCCCGGGGCTAGTGCCGTCCGGTGGGGTGGAGGCGACCACGATCGCGTTAGCCACCAGCGCGTCCAGGCCGTGCCCGGCAAGCCGGTCGAGCATGCCGCCGACGATCCTGGCGGTGTCCTCGCGATACTGCAGCGGGATCACCAGCAGATCGGCGCGGTGCGCGGTCCAGCGCCAGTTACCGGCGCGTTCGTTGTTCCCGGTGTCGGCCACGATCAACGGGTAGTGGCGGGCCAGCACGCGGTAGATGTCGGCGCATTCGTCCCACCCGATCTGGTCCATGTGCTCGGGACTGTCGTCGGAAGCGAGAATGTGCTCGCGGGTGGGTTGGCGGCGCAGGAAGGCCGCGATCTGCGCCGCCGACCCGGTCGCCAACTGCGGGGCGTGCGCCATCAGATCCCACACCGTCGAGTCGGTGGGTGCCGCAGCGGCGCGCAGGGCGAGAGTGCCGCGGGTTTCGTTGTTGTCCCAGCCGACCACGCCGCCACCGCGCAGCAGCGCGAAAGTACTCGTGAGCATGAGGGTGGCCGGGGTCTTGCCGGCACCGCCCTTCGGGTTGGCCACCATCACCAGTTGCGTTCCCGCCCAATGGGCCTGCGCGGCCTGTTCGGCCAGACGGTGCTCGACCTCCGGTGGGCGCGGCTTCAACCTGCCCCAAGCGCCGAGCAGTCGGTTCAGCTCACCCCGGATCCCCCACCGCGCTGGGTCGTGCTCGGGTCCCGGCGGGTCGGCCAGCAATATCGGCGCCGGATCCGGGGCGAGAGCAGGCTCAGGATCGGGTACGGTCTCCGGCTCCGACGCGGCGCCGGTCACGGGCGCGACCGACCCCTCCGCGACACCGTCGGGTTCGGTGTCGGTCGGGTTCACCGGAGCCGGAGTGCGTGGTCGGCCTTGCAGGATCAGGTTCACCGGCTCCTCGGCCCAGTAGGCCTGTTCGTCGTGGCTCATCCGGGTTTCCTTCCGTTCGTCGCTGCTCGGTACTGTTGCTGCACAGTGGTTTTCATCGTTCATCGATGCTGCTCACCTCCCAGCCGGTGGGGCCTCGGTGCAGGACCAGACCCACTGTGGGGGTGCGGGTATCCAGCACGCGGCCCTGCGGGTCGTACACGGTCTGGGTGACCAAGTACACGCGGAACGCCTCGGACGCGGTCTGGGGCGGAACCAATTCGGGGGACGCGTCGACGCGGGCATCGACGGTGGCGTGCGCGGCGGCCCACCGGTTCCACTGCCCGCCCGCATCGGTCACCGACGACGACCCCGTGACCGCGGCCGCGAGCGAGCCGTCCAGCAACGGAACCGCCCGGGCGGCAGCATCGTTGGGACCGGAATCGGTGTTGGTGTTCCACGAGAACCACACGGTCAGCGCCGCACGTGCGGTCGCGTCCGGATCGGTGCGATCCACCCCGGCCAGCGGCGGGGCCGTCGAGGAGCGTTCCCGTGCGGGCATGGTCGGTGTGGAGCCGGCGAATTCCTCGACCGCCGCAGCCGGCGGGGTCCACTGCTGCGCCAGCGCCTCCGACGGTGCGGGCGGGTGCGCGCCCGTACTGCACCCGGCGATGACGACCGCGAGCAGTGTTGCCGCGCAAACATTTCGGGTGAGCGTCCGACGGCCGGTCATGCCGCCACCTCCATGGGTGCGGCGAAGACGGTCGCGGCGCGCACGGGAATCACGCGGACGTAGTTGCGGGTCTCCGGGTTCTGGCACACCCCGCCCTGAGCAAGCGTGGAACCGGGCCCGCAGTTGTACATCGACAACATCAGCTCCACCACGTCACCGTGCAGGTGGCCCTGCGCGACAGCATCTTTGACGATCCCGACGAGTTCGCAGTCATACGCCGCTTGGGTCATCACCGCGTCCGGGATCGAACGCGTACTCTTGACGCCGTCCCCGTCACCATCAACGGCCTTGGCCGCCCACGTGCCGGGCACGAACTGCGTAGGCCCATCGGCCTGAGAGGCCGCGTTGTGCGCATTCACGTCGAACCCGGACTCATTCTCGATCTGCGCCGCCAACACCGGGGCAGTGACCTCTGGGCATGTGGTGGCGGCCTTGCGGATCCACGGCTGGAACGGTGCCGGCACCGACCCCGCCTTCAATGATCCGCCCGGCCCCGACGGGGTCGGGTCGCAGCCCGACCGCGGCGTTCCGGTGTCGGGGCCACCCGGCACGGGGCCGTAGGTTTGCCCAGGTGCCGGGAAGCCGTGGCCTTCGGTGGTGACGTGGACGTGGTCGAAATGGTTCTGGGTCGCCGACCCGCGGTCCTCCATCGTGTTCGGCGTCCCGTTGGCGGGACGGTACTGCTGGCGCCAGATCACGTACACCACCGCGAACGGCGCCTTGTTGGCCATGACGTAGTCGGCAACCCGATCACCGAGGGCCTTGCCTTCCGGGGTGTCCCAGCCCGGGATCATGATGTCCGCGGCGCGCCCGGACGGATGATCCGGATACGCGTCCTGGGGGCGCCACCCGCCGATCGTGGTGATCTGCGGGAACCGGACCGAGATCGCGCGCGCCAGGCGTATCGTGTCGATCTGCCAATGCGCTTCGCTGCCCTTGCTCGCCGGCAGCGCCGCCATCTCGACCCCACCCGTATTCGTGCGAGTCCGGGCGGCCACTGCGTCCGTACGGTATGGATCGGGCTCGGCGCCAACGGAAGTGGTGGCGTGGGTGGCCAACCATGGTCCGGGGTCGATCGCGTGACCGCCGGATAGGCGGCCACCCGGCCAGACCTCGAAATGCAGATGTGGGCCGGTGGATTCGCCGTTGCTGCCGACGTTGGCGATGTGCTGGCCAGCGCGCACGGTGTCGCCGGTATGCACGAGCACACCGTCCGGGTACATGTGCCCGTAAACCGTCGAGACCTTCTGCCCGTCGACCGTGGTGTCCAGGACGATCCAGTCGCCGAACCCAGTCGCAGGCCCCGCCGCTGCCACCGTGCCGTCGGTGACAGCCAGGATCGGAGTGCCCGCCAGTGCCGCCATGTCCTGCCCGGAGTGGAACCCGCCATCGCGCGGCCCGAACCCACTGCTGAGCTGGAACGCACCCGGCGCGACCGGGCTGACCACTCGCCCCGACCCGACCGGACCGCCACGAGGCATGTCCGGCAAGCAATTCGGGTCCGGGGGTTCACGATGTCCGGTCACCGCCGCCAGAAACACCGCGATCAGTGCAAACGGCGCGGCCGCGGCCACTAGCAGCCAGAGCGTGCCCGATCCGCTTCCACCGCCGTTCATCGTGCCGACCCCCGGGTGGTGGTTCGCTGCCCGCGTCGGACCTGCATCGTGGTCACCTGCTCACTGGACGGGTGATCGCGGTGATGCGGTTGATCAGCCACTGGGTCAGCCATTGCACGGCAGTGCGGCCCGCCGCGTCGATCGCCGTCGTGTCGTAGCTTTGATGCGCGCCGGAGGTGAAGAACTGCAACGCGTCGGTTCCCTCGGTGAGCAGCGCCGACAGGGAATCCGCGCCTTGCGCGGACACGAGCTGCCCAGCGGCGCTCGGTAGGCCGCTCAACGCGGCCGGGTCGGATTTGGTGCCACCGGTCAACGCCTTCACGGCGATTGTGGCGAAACCCAGTGCGGTCGGGATGATCGGCAGTAGCGAGGCGCCGACGCTGACGAGATCCGCGCCGGACGCGATCGCGCGCGCCACACCCCACAGATCGTTCTGCAGCTGCCCGAATTGCTTTGCGAGACCGACAATGTCGATGTTGCCGAGCAAGTCCACCACCAGCGCGGCAATCGACACCAGTCCGGAGGGATCGAGCGGACCCAACACACTCAACAGGCCGGAAACCATGTGAAGGTCCACGCCCGCCGCCAGAACCACCACCGGGCGCAGCAGGTTGTTCAGCTCCCCGAACACCGCCTGCAAGTGCTCCACCTTCCCCGCCGGGGTGTCGGGACCCAGCAGAATCGGGCCGACCCGGTTAAGCCGATCGAGGATCTCCGGCAAGTTCACCGCCAGATCGGCGCCGTTTTTCACAACGTTCGTGACTTGCCCGATCAAGGTCGACGGCTTCAACACCGACAGCACACCGGACACGGCGGAGAGCTGGTCCGCGGGCGTGGCAGTCAATGGAGCTGTCTGGTCCGACAGTTGCCCCGCCGAGTACGCCACACCGGCCGTCTTCGGCGTGGTTGCGCTGGCGATCCGCGCGCCGATCGTCTGCAGCGAGCCGATCGCGCCGGGCAGGTCCATCGACTCAAGAGTGCTGAGCACTCCCCCCGCCTGTGCATGCAGCGAATCTGGTGGCGCCGTGCCCAGTTGTTGCCGCACTGCCGGATTCGACTTCGCCCAAGCGGTCACGTCCGACAGGGGTTGCAGGGTGCCCAGCGCCGAGCTCGCCGCATCCGCGACGACCTGGGAATCTGCCGGGTCGGTCGAGTTGGCGCGCTCGCTGATCGTCGCGACATTCTCGGCCAGCTTTGCCGGATCCGCGCCGGAGAAGTCTGTAGTCAATCCGTCTGGTGACTGCTGCCCGCTTTCCGGGTCCAGCATCCGTCCCAGCGACGCGATCAGCGGGTTCTGGGTGGCGTCGGTCGAGCAGTACTTGTCGGCCGGGTCGCAGAACTGCGCCACGACGGGAGATAGGCCACAGAAGCCCTCCTGACGCGGACCCGCGATCCCGGTTCCCGCGACCGGGGGGCCAACGAGTTTGCCGCCCTTGGTGCCCTGGCGGGGGTCGGCGATCAAACCGACCGCGATCACCCGGTCCGCGGTGATTGGATCACTGCGGCAACCGATTTCGGAGACGGCGTCGCCCGCAGAGTCCGCGCCCTGGCTATAGCCGACGATCGTGGCCTTAGACGACCGGCACTGCGCGGTGAACGACCTGAGAGTGTCCTTAAGCGCTGCGGTCCCCGCATCCTTCGATTGGGCATAGGACAGGCCCTTGTTGAATGCGGACCGCGCCGAAGCTGGGAAGACGACCTCCACGTCGTCTCCGAACCGCGTCCGCAGGGCGTTGGCAGTGTCGGCGAGCATCCCTACCGGCACAGCCGGATTCGATGCCTGGTCACCTTCCCCAGTGCCGGACATGAACGCTGCCAGCACTGCCGGGCAGTTCGCACCTTGGGCGGTGGTCGAGGGCGCTGCTGCGGCGTACTGCGGGATTGAGACGGCCAGCACCGCCGCGACCGCGACAGCCAGAGCCGGCCGAGCGCTGGGTCCCGCACCGATCGCGGCGCGAGGACCTGTACGTCGCGTGTGCAGAATCGGCCCGTGCCACCCGGAGATCCGGCTCGCACGGCTGAAACGACTCGTGTACTTCGCAGCGCTAGTTTGTCCCGATCTCACTCCAGACTCCTTGCCGTAGAATCGATTACGCGGGGCGCAACGCCGGCGAAGAACCGGAGTGCGCAAGCACGGGCCGAATCGGGGAGATTCGGATCGAAGGGGCCCGACTGGGTTCCTCACCCGGATGTGCAGTGGCCAAGAGAATCTGGCCGGAATCCCGTCGACCCCATGCTCGGTGTCCGCGAGATGCTGGTGGGGATGACGGTCGAGAATTGCCCGACCGGTTCGGCTTCACGAAGGCCAGATGTGATGTCGCAAACGGTTCCCTGCAAAGCGATTCCATGGGCCTTGCGAGCAAGAACGGTTGCGCCAGTCCTCGGACCGCGTCGATACATGACGCGCAGAATGGTGGCTGTCTACGCTGGACCGCCTGATGTGCGGAGTCGTCCACCGCCCTGCGATCCTGGGCAAGGCGCGACGAGTCGACTATCGTGAACAAGGCAGAGTCCCTCTCTGCACGAGAAATGAACTGAGCGGCCACTAACCGCTTGGTTTCGAACCCCTGGTCGCTGCGAACGACCGGGGGTTTCTCGCCTGATGTCGAATCAGACCAATTGTTTTCGGGTTACCTCCAACCCACGTCAATACATCTAAACGCTACATTCACCAGGGACGCAGTCAAGCGACGTGAGACGGTTTAATGCAATTAGTTGGCCGATGACCGAGAAAGCACCCCGATGAGCCGGAGCGCCCTGCGAGGATTCGACAGTGAGCGGTTCGCTGCCGCCCGGGTCGCCGCAGGCATGAGTCGGGGCGATCTTGCACGACTCGCCGCACCGCTCAGCGCTGTCACCATCCAGCGCTGGGAGAACGGCACGACCTCGCCACAGATTGACATTCTTCGGCGCGCCCTCGACCGGCTCGGCGTTGCGGCCGAACAAGTACTCATCACAGACCCCGAGGACAGGTTCCTGAGCGACTACCGCCACCTGCGACTCATGACCCAAGCCGAACTGGCAGGTGCCGCTGGCCTCGACACGACGACGGTGCAACGGCTCGAACGCGCCGAGCGTCCGATCACCCAACATGCCGCGGACGCGATTGCACATGTACTCGAGATTTCGCCCGACCAAGTGCACGACGCCTATGAACGCGCCCGCACGCGACCGCCGGGCACACCGGCCTGAAGTATCGGTGACAGAACCATATTCGAGCATGCGAACCCCCACCCAGATAGTTCTTGGTTGTTCGCCGGCACAGACGAGGTACCGGAATCATCCGAAACCGTCTGAGACTGGAATCGGGTATCGCCAAATACTATGTGGTGCGGATCACACTCGCAATCGATCCTGAGACGTCGGGCGAAATCTCACGGAGCTCGCTCGTAAGTCAACCGAGGCCAGGGTGACCCGTGTCTGTGACCGGCACCGGATCGGGATCGTTGGTCTCCCCGACAATCTTCAGTTGGATCAATCCGAGCTGCGGACCTGCACCGTCGGGCGACCTTACGAGCGCACCCTCGCCATCAACAACGGTCCACCCACCGCCGAACCGACGCAAGCGCACACCGCTCACCCCGCCATGATCCTTCTTGCCTGCGAACAGATCGGCTGCCACCGCGAAGATCCTCGGAACGTCCTCAGGATGCGGTGTGTCGCGATCATCAACCATCCCCTTCCATTGAATGTCGGGCAGAGGGTCTGTGATCCAGCGAATCAAGCGCATCTTCTTAATGTCGACCAAGGCGAAATAGGAATCACCCGACAACGTGGGGATTGCTGCCAGCGTGGCAGATTCGAGCGATTCCCATGTACCAGTCGACGGCACAGAAACTTCATGAATGATCCCGCGCCACAGCTCCGGTTCGGATGCATCCCCCGACACCATCGCCAAATGCATTGAGGCGCGCGATGCGTCCACTCTCCGTAGCTTAACCAACCCGCTCCAGAACGACTTCGGCTCGCGCCCAAGCACTTTCCGGATCAAGTCGAACGAGTTGTCGATCTCGAAGAGTCGAAACGCCTCCGGAGCCGTCAGCGTTCTCCGTCCGTCGTATCTCGATCCACGGGTGAACGCGTCGGGAAGCTGCGGCGGGAGTTCCACGAGGCGGTGGCCTGAGTTCCAGGTAAACGGCAGAACTCCCCTTGGAGGTCGCGGGCTGTCACCCACGCGCCCAACCCAAATCATCGCACCGAAGAGATCGGGTCCGGGACCCAGCAGCGGCCGGGCGATCAGTTGAGTCGCAGCGTCGCCAACGTCAACTCGGTGAAGCGTTTCGTTCGCTTCAGCTGGGGAATTCTTCCACGCCGCGATCTCGCCTTCGACGGCTTCCATCACCGTGCGAGCGATGCGGCCGCTTGCCCCCTCGCTCAGCGTTCGCAACAGTGACGTCCGCTGTTTCGGGCGCCCATCAACACCAATGACACCTATTGTGTCACTAAAAGTTTCAACGACTATCCACCCGACGCTAGACACACGCGGTCGCCTCCCCCAGGCGCTTGCGAGGAGCAAGAACAGACTCCCGTCCTTCAACTCTACGGTGGCCGATCGCCGGAATCCACGACATCGAAACGCCGGGTTGATCGCCGCCGCGCAAGCCACCGGAGTCGGTGCGAGAATCGGCAACGTGCTCGTTCGTCGCGCCACGGTTGCAGATATCCCCATTTGCGCCCGGATTCTGTCTGAAGCCTTCGCCGATGATCCCCTCATGACCGTGCTCTGGCCTCGACCGAGCGACCGACACAGGCTGCTCAGTCGATACTTCGACGCCTCCATCCGCTATCACCACATCCATGGAGGCGGGGTTGCAGTCGCCTTTGACGAACAGGGCAGTCCCACCGCAGCGGCCGACTGGGACCCGCCGAACAGATCCAGCCAGTCACTACTCAGTACGGTTCGAGCCAGCCCACACCTGATTGCCGCGCTCCGTTCCGCGCTCCCGCGCGCCATCGGGGTACGTCGAACCCTCGACCGACGACAACCCGAAGAGCCGCATTGGTACCTCGCCCACATCGGTACCGTCGGCGACGCTCGTGGGCGAGGTTACGCGTCCGGAATCATGCGCCAGCAGCTGGAAACGATCGACCAGCAGTACCTACCCGCCTATCTCGTCAGTACACGCCCAGAGACAGTTCCGTTCTATCGGCGGTTCGGCTTCGACGTGACCACCGAATTCCCTCTCGTCAGCGATGGCCCAGTAATGACTGGAATGTGGCGCCCACCCCGTAGTCGAAAGTCAATACAGTGTTGAGTCGAGGGTGTTCCCCAAACGACGTCACTACGCGCCGCGTGCTGCGCCTACGGCCGAAACTGGCTTAACTAACGAACCCGTCTGGAGAAGATCGAACCTGGGATCGCCGAGGAACATCCTTCGAACATATGATCGAAGTGTGATGCTCCGCCGTACGCGCCGCGGCTGGTCAGAAGATGCACCGACGCACTGCCCAGCCGGCCACCGACTCGGTCCACGCCACGTTCTAGTCGGATCGCAACAGTGCGCATGCGGCCGGCTCCACCGCACACATTGGTGCACGACGTGCGGACGGACCGTATACACCCCCTCGCTGGGGGCACGATGCAGAGTAAAGGATCTCGACGGGCGGTGAGTGTGTCGCATCGAGGGACTCACCTGGACCGCTGCGAGAATTCAGCGATGCTTCCAGTCGAGCCAGGGGGACTGCGGGCCGTGGTTCTCGCCGCTGACGCCGCCGGGCGAGATGGGTAGGGTGAGCGACTGTGATTTCTGCAGTGGTGTTCGATGTAGGTGAGACACTCGTCGATGAAACTCGCGAATACGGCACCTGGGCCGACTGGCTCGGCGTTCCGCGCCACACGTTTGTCGCCGTCTTCGGCGCGGTGATTGCTTCCGGTGCTGATTACCGCGACACGTTTCAAGTATTCCAGCCGGGCTTCGACCTCGATCGTGAGCGGGAGGCGCGCGCGGCCGCTGGAAAGCCCGAGTGGTTTGGGGAAGATGATCTATATCCAGACGTTCGCACTGCACTGAGCTCACTTCAGCATCTCGGTGCTCGCGTGGGAATCGTTGGCAACCAGACCATCCGAGCGGGACGGATTCTTCGTGAGCTTGAGCTACCAGCCGATTTCATTGCTACATCAGATGATTGGGGCGTGCAGAAGCCAGACTCTGGCTTCTTCGATAAAGTAGTCGAGACTTGTCAATGCGCTGCCGAAGAGATCGTCTACGTGGGCGACCGAATCGACAACGACGTCGCTCCAGCCAAGAAGGCCGGTATGCGAACGGCATACATCCAGCGCGGCCCGTGGGGCTGGATTCTTCGGAATAGACCCGAAGTCGCCGAACTGTCTGACTGGTACCTCCACACTCTCGA
>NZ_LRRB01000004.1 GCF_001646865.1 Aldersonia kunmingensis
ATCGCCTCGGTCGCATCCTGTGCCTCGGCCCGCGTGCGGGCGACGACGAGCGCGACCGCCTCGCCGGCGAACTGCACGGTGTCGACCGCGAGTGACGGCGCATTCGGCGCCTTCATGTCCTCGGTGATCGGCCACGCGTTCGGCAGGCTGCCCTGCTCCTCGGCAACATCGGATCCGGTGTACACCGCGACGACGCCGGGCATCGATTTCGCGGCACTCGCATCGATGCGGGTGATCTTCGCGTGCGCGACCGGACTGCGCAGGATCGCGGCGTGCAGCATGCCGGGCAGTACGAGATTGTCCGTCCAGCGGGTGCGGCCGGTGATGAGGTGGTCGTCTTCCTTGCGGACGCGGGCGCGCCCGATCTCGGCGCTGCTCGGTTCGACGGTCGCGGTCATCGTCCACCTCCAGCGGTTGCGTCGGTGGCTTCCATCCGCTTCGCCGCATCCAGCGCCGCGCGGACAATGTTCTGGTACCCCGTACAGCGGCAGAGATTGCCTTCGAGGCCTTCCCGTACGTCGTGCTCATCCGGATTCGGATTGTCGGCGAGCAGGTCGATCGTGGCCATGATCATCCCGGGAGTGCAGAACCCGCACTGCAGTGCGTGATTGTCGCGGAACGCCTCCTGCACCGGATGGAGAGTGCCGTTGGTGGCCAGTCCTTCGACGGTCGTGATCTCCGCGCCATCGGCCTGCACCGCGAGCACGGAGCAGGATTTGACGCTGTGGCCGTTCAGCAAAACGGTGCACGCGCCGCAATTGCTGGTGTCACACCCGATAACTGTGCCTACCTTGCCGAGCCGGTCGCGTAGGTGCTGGACAAGTAGGGTTCGTGGCTCAACTTCGTCGGTGTATTTCACGCCGTCGACGGTCAGGTTGATACGCATGACGCCTCCGTGGTGTCGCTGTCCGGACCACTTTGCGCTCTCTCGGCGGGCGGGTGCCGGGGAATCGCAGAATCCGTTGCCACGCTTGCGTACCCGATTTGGGCGAGGAATCACCTCATGCCGCGTGCACTTCGTCGAGCAGTTCCTGCAGCGTGGCGAGGCTGTGCCCGGCGAGTAGCCGATCGATATGCGGCAGCGCGGCGGCCATTCCGGACTGCACGGGCCGGAATCCGGCCACCCCAGCATGCGGATTTACCCAGAGCACCGTCCGAGCGAGTCGCTGCAGTTGCGCCATCTGCTCGGCCAACAAGCTCGGGTCGCCGCGTTCCCAGCCGTCGGAGAAAACGACCACGACCGCGCCACGCGCGAGCCCGCGCCTGCCCCACCGGTCGAGGAAGGCGCGCATCGTCTCGCCGAGCCGCGTGCCACCGGCCCAATCCGGGACGGTCCGCCCGGCGGCGGCGAGCGCGGCCTCCGGGTCACGGGCTCGCAAGGCCCTCGACAGCCTGGTCAATCGGGTTCCGAGCGAGAACACCTCGGTCGTGGCGGGACTCGACCGCGTCACCACGTGAGCGAAGCGAAGTAGTGCGTCGGCATAGGGGCTCATCGACCCGGAGACATCGATCAGGAGCACCACGCGCCGGGGCCGTTGGGCAGCACGATGGCGACGCGGGCGCACCGGTTCGCCACCCGCGGCGAGCATGGCCCGCACGGTCCGGCGTGGATCGACACTGCCGCGCCGGTCTGGCCGCAACCGCAGCGCCGGCCTGGTCGGCGGGCGCGGCCTCAGCCGGGCAACCATCTCGGCCAGCAGGGCACGCTCCGCCGGGCTCAGTTCTGCAAGGTCGCGGTGGCGTAGGACCTCGGTGCTCGCGGCAGCCACAGCGTGCACGTCGGTGGTATCGACCGTCCCAGGTCGGCCCGCCGGCTCGAGCGCCGCGCTGAGCGCGCGCCGCGGACGCGGCCTGTGCTGGCGCGGCACGGCCGGCGGCGGCCGACCGCCGAACCACGCCTCGAACGCCAGGTCGTAGCGGGCGCGGTCGTCGGGGTCCCGGCACAGCGTCGCGCGGCCCGCCCAGTACACCTGGGCGGGATCCGCAAGGTCGACGAACCCGACGGCACGGATGAAGGAATCCACCGAATCGGTCGCCACCGGCAACCCGGCCTGGGCCAGCGCCCGCGCGAACCCGGCGAGCCCCGCGAGCTCGGTGCTCATGACGTGAGCAGCCGATCGAGACCGGCGCGCACCACCCGTTCGTGGTCCTCGCGGTACTTCAGCACCGCGCCCAATGTCGCTGCCGCGGTCTGCGCGTCGAGTTCGTCGCGGTCCAACTCGCGCAGCGCCCGCGCCCAATCCAGCGTCTCGGCGACGCCGGGTGGTTTGAGCAGCTCCTGCGCCCGCAGCGCTTGAACTGCACCGGCAACTTGTTCGGCGAGCCGCTCCCCGATGCCCGGTAGCCGCCGTCGCAGAATCGCGACCTCGCGCGGCAGATCGGGATGTTCGAGCCAGTGGTAGAGGCACCGCCGCTTCAGCGCGTCGTGCACCTCGCGAGTCCGATTGGAGGTCAGCACGGCGAGCGGCGGTGTCGCGGCACGGATTTCACCGAGTTCGGGCACAGTGACCGCGTTCTCGTCGAGCAGTTGGAGCAGGAATGCCTCGAACTCGTCGTCGGCTCGGTCGATTTCGTCGACGAGCAGCACGCACGGCGCCTCGGTGAGCGCACGCAACAACGGTCGGGCCAGTAGGAATCGCGGTGTGTAGAGCGATCGCTCGGCCTCGTCGGCGTCGAGGTGTCCCCCGCTGGCCGCCTCGAGTGCACGCAGGTGCAGCAGCTGACGGGGAAAGTCCCAGTCGTAAAGCGCCTGAGTCGAATCGATGCCCTCGTGGCACTGCAGCCGGATCAGCGGCAGTCCGAGCGCCTCCGCGAGACCGACCGCCAGCGAGGTCTTTCCGGTGCCCGGCTCGCCCTCGCAGAAAAGCGGCCGACCCATCCGCAGCGCGAGAAACGCGGACATCGACAGGCCTTCATCGGCCAGATATCCGGTCGCGTCGAGCGCAGCGGTGAGCTCTGCCGGCGATGCGATCACGTTCGCGAGCCTAGGCGAGTGCAGAGGTGTTCCGGCGGGAACGACGCCCATCCGATTCGCGCGTCCGAACGGGCCGCGGGGCTACCCTCCGCGCTTGTCCTTCTTGGCCTGGCGACGTGCGCCCTTCGCGATCGCGGATGCCTCGTACTTCTTTCGACCGGCGGAGTCCCTTGTGGTGTCGCGATGCGCTCGGCCTGCCGAGGCCACCTTGCCGTCGCTTCGCGCGGTACCGAACGACGTCCCCTCCTTCTGTGCCCGCGCAAGCCGCTCCTCCTTGAGTTCCAGGGCGGCGCGTGCGGCGAGGGTGGACAGCCGCAGGCTGACCCGGCTCAGCGCGTCCTCGAACACCTCGGCCTTCTCGGCCCTGCGCTTGTTCGCCGCCTTCGCCTGCCCCCGTGCGCCCTTCGATTCCACCTTCGAGGCACCCTTACGGCGGTACAGCTTGACGTGCTTGTTGCGGGCCCGCCGGATCCGGGTGTGCAGATCGATTAGGTCGTCCTCGTCGAGCTTGGACATCTGCCTGCGTTTGGCCTCGCGGACCAGCAGATATTCGTCTTCGGTCAGTAGCTTCGACGGCTTCGTCATTCCGGATCCGTTCGACGGGCGGGACGCGATTTGGCACCCAATGGTAGGCACACGGATCGGCCCCGCCGCAGCAGATTCGGCCCGATCAGCGGGTCAGCGCGGCCAGGAACATCGCATCGGTGCCGTGCCGGTGCGGCCACAACTGGACATGCGGGCCGTCACCGATGTCGGGCACGCCGGGCAGCAGCGCACGGGCGTCGAGTTGCGTGGCACCGAACCGGCGAACCGCGTCCGCCACCACGCCGACGGTCTCCTGCACGTGCGGCGAACACGTCGAATACAGCACCACCCCGCCCGGGCGGACGAGCTCGAGCGCTGCGGCGAGCAGTTCGCGTTGCAGCCGGACCAGGCCGGCGACATCGGACGGCTGCCTGCGCCATCGCGCTTCGGGCCGGCGGCGCAGCGCACCCAGACCGGTGCAAGGTGCGTCGACAAGGATGCGGTCGTAACCCGGCTCCAGACCGGACTCGCGCCCGTCCGCGACATGGACGTCGACTGGCAGATCGCGCGCCGATTTGCGGACCAGTTCCGCTCGGTGTTCCGCGGGTTCGACTGCGTCGACGCGGAATCCGTCGATCGCGGCAATCGCGCCGAGCAGCGCTGCCTTGCCGCCGGGCCCAGCGCACAGATCGAGCCAGCGGCCACGATCGGGCCCGTCGATCTCGGCGCGGGTCAACGCGATCGCGACCAGCTGGCTTCCCTCGTCTTGAACTCCGGCGAATCCGTCGCGTACGGGTTCGAGTGCGCCGGGATCACCGCCCGCGACCAAGTGCACCGCGTACGGCGAGTACTGCCCGATTTCACCGCCGGTAACCAGCGCCAGTTCCTCGGCCGAGATCTCGCCCGGTCGGGCCACGAGGTGAACCGATGGGCGTGCGTCGTCGGCCTCGAGGACACCGCGCAGCTCCGCGGCATGCGAACCGAGTGCATCCGAGAACGCCTGCGCAATCCAGCGCGGATGGGCGTACTGGAATGCGAGGTGCCCGACCGGATCCTTCTTGCTATCGGGGGCGAGTGCGGCAACCCACTGCTGCTCGGTCTTCGCGCCCACCTTTCGCAGCACCGCGTTGACGAAGCCCGCTCTGCCGCTGCCGGCCTCGACGCGGGCCATGTCGACCGACGTGTCGACAGCCGCGTGCGCGGCGATCCTGGTGCGAAGCAACTGATAGGTGCCCAGCCGCAGTACGTCCAGCAGCGGACCGTCGATCTCCGTGATCGGGCGGGCCGCTGCCTCGGCGATGACCGCGTCGAGCAAACCCTGGGATCGGCAAGCGCCGTAGGTGAGTTCGGTCGCGAGGGCCGCGTCACGGCCGCTGATTTTGCGTTCGCGCAGCATCGCGGGCAGCACGAGGTTGGCATAGGCGTCACGTTCGCGCACAGCGCGCAGCACATCGCGGGCCACGAGCCGCGGATCGTCGCGCGACGGTGCTGTCGGTTCTGGCCGTTTCGGTCGCCTGCTGCGATCACCCGGGCCTGCGCCCGGCGAACGGGGCCTCCGCCGTTGCGGTCTCTGCTCGCCACTCATTCCGCAACCACATCCTCGGGCAATCGTGCTCCACGCGCCCAGTCCAGCGCGGCCATCATCTTCTTTCCGTGCGGCTGCACCGTATTCAGCCGCAACGCCTCGGTTGCCGTCCCAACGAAGACACCCGACTTACGCACCTCGATGCGTCCGGGCGGCAGTGCATCGGTATCGAGTTGTGCCGAGCCGATTTTCAACCGGTTGCCCGCGACTGTCGTCCAAGCACCGGGGGCGGGGGTCACCGAACGAATGTGCCGGTCCACCGCGACACCGGGCCGCTGCCATACCACGCGCGCGGCTTCGACGGTGACCTTGGGCGCGTACGAGATTCCCTCGTCCGGCTGCGGAACAGCGTGCAGCGCACCGGAAGCCAGGCCATCGATGGTGGATTCGAGCAGCGCGGCGCCGGCGTCTGCGAGACGCGTCAGGAGATCACCGGCAGTGTCGTGTTCGCGGATACGTTCGGTCATCACGCCGAAAACCGGTCCGGTGTCGAGTTCCTGCTCGATCAGGAATGTGGTTGCGCCGGTGATTTCGTCACCGGCATTGATCGACGCCTGCACAGGTGCGGCTCCACGCCAGGCGGGAAGCAGCGAGAAGTGCAGATTGACCCAGCCCAGCCTCGGCACGGCGAGCACATCGGCGGGAAGAAGTCCCCCGTAGGCGACCACCGGACAGCAGTCGGGCGCGAGTTCGCGCAACTGGTCGAGGAATTCCGGATCGCTCGGCCGGCGCGGGGTGAGGACGGGCACACCGGCCTCGTCGGCGAGCTCGCCGACCGGCGAGCGTGTGACGCGCCGCCCGCGGCCCGCAACCGCATCCGGGCGGGTGAGCACCGCGACGACTTCATGATCGGGCGAGTCGAGCAGGCGTCGCAGAGACGGCACCGCTGGTTCCGGAGTTCCCGCAAAGAGCAAGCGCATCAGCGACCCGTTCCATGGAGGCCGAACGGGTTCGCCTTCACCACAGGCGGTTCGGTGCCGAACCACTCCGCCTCGCGGATCTGGCGCATCATCTCGCGACGCGCGGCCGCGTCGAGTCGATCGATGAACAGCACCCCGTCGAGATGGTCGACCTCGTGCTGAATGCACCGCGCCAGCAGTCCTTCGCCGTCGAGTGTGACCGGCTCGCCGTGCATGTTGAATCCGCGTGCAATCACCTGCATCGCGCGCAGGCATTCCGCGCGCAACTCCGGAATGGACAGGCAGCCTTCGGGGCCGAACTGCTCTTCGTCGCCGACCACCTCGAACGTCGGATTCACCAGATGTCCGCTGGTGCCGTGCACGTCGTACGCGAAAACGCGCAGCCCAACACCGATCTGCGGCGCCGCAATCCCCACACCACCCTGCTCGTGCATCGTGTCGGTGAGATTGGTGACCAATCTGCGTAGCTCACGGTCGAAGTCGACGACCTCGGCGGCGCGACTGCGCAGCACAGGATCGCCGAACAGGCGGACGGGAACTACGGACACAGGCTGCTCCAATTGCTCGGGGTTGACCGCCTCAGTCTAGGGAGTTCACCTCCGGCCCTGCGCCACGCCCGGGTGCGCAATCTGGGGATATCGTGCGCGGGACGCGAATAGCCCTGGTAGAACGGCAAGTGGCCGGGCGGGTGCCGATTCCCCGCCCGGCCATCTGCATCCTTCAGAAGTTTGCGGCCGCAACGACACCCGCGATATTCGTACCGAGTGGCACGAAACGGCACTCGGGCACGACGGTCCGGGACGGATCGAGCGCGTTGAGCACCAACTGCTGCGAGAACGCGTCGTAGGGCATGTTGAAGTGTCCGGTCATATCGATCGGGCACAGATCCTGCACGACGATATTGGTGGCTCCGGCCCCATGCAGCGCGATATTGCTGCTGGGCTGGATCATCTCGTCGTAGCGGGACCCGATCGTGGTGTATTCCACGCCCGGCACGGTGTCCGAGCCGGCGTTGAGCCCGACCAGGAACGGTGAGTCGACCATCTGTTGCACGACGGCGAGCGAGAAGAAGTCCTGCACTGCCTCAACGCCACCCGGGATGGCCCGGGCGAGCGCGACCGCTCCGAACATGGCACCGCCGTAACTCGGCGAGGCCAGTCCCACCCACCGACGGACCTCCGAAGCGCCGCCGAGCCGGTTGATGTAATACCGCGTGACGGTGGCGCCCTGTGAGAAGCCGACCAGGTCGACCTCGGCCGCGCCCGTCGCCGAGCGCACCTTCGAGACGAAATCGCGTAGCTGGACGGCACTTTCGGACATTTCCTCGGTGCCGTAGTGATCAGCTCCGGCCTTGCCCCCGTAGTTCAGCGCGAATACGCAGTAGCCTGCGGCCTTCAGCTTGGGCGACAGGCCGGCCCAGTCGGTGTAGGCCGTGGTATCCGTGCCGTGCGCGAGAATGACGGGCAGCTGACCCGGGCGGGAGCGGCACGCGAAGTCGTTCGCCCCGGGCGGCGCGGTGTCGGGATGGGTCGCGGCGTAGCGGATCGCATCGCCGGGCGTGAACTGCTCGGGCCCGGGCTGCATCGGCACGACCGCGGGTGGGACGGACGGCGCGGGATCCGCGCCGGCAACAGGCAACGCACCGAGGCCAAGGCCCGCAGTGCACGCGAGCGCCGCGACGAGCCGCGGCAACGTCGACCGACTCATGCGGCAATGGAATCACGCAGGCCGGTCGATGGACCCGCGCTACTCCGGATCGTGACCGGTTTCTTCGGCCTCGGGCGTCTCGTCCTCGGCGAGGATGCGGTACAGCGCCTTCCTCGCCTCGGTGAGCACCTCACCCGCCCGGCGCGCCTGGTCGGGACTGCCGACCATCGCGACCTGCCCCGCAGCGCCCATCAATTGGCCGACGAGATCGCGCAGGTCGATCGCCTGGTCACCGACCTCGGCGTTGACCGTGGCCCAGGGGTCGCCGAGTTCGTCGCGATGATCGCGGACGTACTCGCGGCCAGAATTGGTGAGGGTCGCAGTCTTACGTCCGGCAACCTTCTCGATCAGCAGCAGGCCCTCGTCCTCGAGCTGGGACAACGCGGGATAGATCGAGCCGGGGCTGGGCCGCCAGACATCGTCGCTGCGCTCGCGAATCTGCTGGATGAGCTCGTAGCCGTGCATCGGCCGGTCCTCGAGCAGCAGCAGGATCGCCGCCCGGACGTCGCCGCGCCGGCCACGTCCGCCGCGGCCGCGGCCTCGGCCGAACGCGGGACCGGGCCCGAAACCGGGACCGCCGAATGCTGGGCCACCGAAGCCGGGCCGCGGCCCGTGCCGATGGTCACGCGCTCGCTCGGCGAGCTGGGGGCGACCGCCGCGGCCGCCGCGTGGGCGTCGTTGCGCCCATGGTCCGAATTCATCGTGGTGATGTTCGTGGTTCTGCATGGTGTGCCTCCTCAGGCATCTCGTTCGTAATATCGACGATATATCGTCAATCTATCGAACGCAAGCCGAATCCGGAATGTTCCCGTATAGTTCGCGGCCGTGAGCGGCTTGATCCGACCCATGTCCGAAGCCGACATCGACCGCGTCCGAGATATCGAGACGGCGGCCGGTGAGGCGTTCCGCGCGCTCGACATGAACGTCATCGCCGAAGACCCTGCGCCATCCGCAGCGGTCCTCGACGGCTACGTCGAGGGCAGGCGAGCCTGGGTCTGGACGCCCGACGCACCGGGCGCCGAAGTCGGCGGCTATCTCATCGCGGACGTAGTGGACGGGTGTGCGCATATCGCGCAGGTCTCCGTGCATCCGGAATGCGCACACAGGCGCATCGGCGCGCAGCTCATAGAGACGGCCGCGGATTGGGCGGTATCCCACCACCTCGCGGCGGTGACGCTGACGACATTCCGGGATGTGCCCTGGAACGCGCCCTACTACTGGCGGCTCGGTTTCCGCCCGATCCCGGAGAACCGGTTCGGCGCCGGGCTCCGTGAAATTCACCTCGACGAGGCTCAGGCCGGCCTCGATGCCTGGCCGCGGGTCGTCATGCGGCGCGAACTACCGCGGCGACCTGCTTTGGTTGGTGTCAGCCGAGATCGATCGGATCGATCTGGACGCGGACCGGCGGATCGGCCTTCCGAGCACTCCGGGCCGCCTGGGCAGCGGCCAGGGAACGCGACAGCGTAAGCCCAGCCGACTTCGGCACCCGCAGCAACAATCGGTCTGCGTTGTCGGGCAGTGGCACCGGCCCTAGGACCTCGATCCCGTCCGGCAGTTCGGCCGTAGCCACCAGGTCCTCGACCGCGGACAGCGGGCCGTCCACCGCGGCGATTCGCGCCGCGGGCGGGAAGCGGACCTCGGCACGCTCGGCGAGCTGGCTCGCGGCATGCCCGACCGGATCCCAGCGGACCAGCGCCTGCACCGTGGTGTGCGCAGGGTCGGCGACCACGATCACCTGTCCCCCGGCCTCTGCCGGACGTACCAACGCGGCCGCGGTCATCCAGCGGCGCAGCGTCTCCTCGGCGGCCCGCAGATCCGCGCGGCCGAGCAGCGCCCACGCATCGAGCAGCAGGGCCGCGCCGTACCCGCCGGGCGCGACCGGCTCCGCGCCAACAGTGGCGACGACCAACCGTGCCCCGGGCTCGACCGCGTCGAGGACTTCGCCACCGCCCGAGGACTGCACGACGGCACCGGCGAACGCCCGCCCGAGTTCCTCTGCGGTACGGCTGGCGCCGACCACCTGGGCACGAAGGGCGCGCGAACCGCATGCCGAACACCGAAACGCTGCGTCGACGCTGCCGCACCAGCGACAGGACGGGCTTGCCGCTTGATCCCCAGCACCGGCAGGCAACTGCATCGGGCCGTTGCACTTTCGGCAGCGCGCTGCCGTTCGGCACTTCGCGCAGGCCAGGGTCGGAACGTAGCCACGACGCGGGACCTGAACGAGCACCGGGAGGTCGGCCGCCAGCGCGGTGCGCGCCGCGGCAAACGCCACCGCAGGCAAGCGCGCGGCGCGGGCGCCCGGATCCCGCTCGAGTGCGATATCGGTGTCACCGGGCACCACGATTCGCGGCGAGCGGATGCGCACGAGCGCGCGCGGCGCAACCAGATCGCGGGCCCAGCCGGACTCCACCAGCGCCTGCGCTTCCGCGGTCCGTGCGAATCCCCCGACGACGAACGCGCAGCCGCTCGCATGCGTGCGAAGCAGTCCGACCTCGCGCGTGTGCGGATACGGCGAGCGCGGTTCGGCGTACGTGTCGTCACCGTCGTCCCAGATCGCGATCAGGCCGAGCTTGGCGACGGGGGCGAAGACGGAACTGCGCGTGCCGACGACCACCCGTGCAGAGCCACGCAATGCGGCGAGCCAGCGCCGATAGCGCGCAGCCGGGCCGAGTCCCGCAGCAAGCCCCACCACCTGCTCGGCACCGAGCAGCGCCTCGCAGGCGGCCTGGACCCGATCGAGGTCACGCTGGTCCGGAACCAGCAGCACAGCCCCGGAACCATTGGCGACCGTTGCCGCCGCGAGTTCCGCGAGCCGAGCAGGCCAGTCCTCGCCCGGCAACGCCTGCCAGGCCGCGCGCGGCGCGCGGCCCTCATGCAGGGCACGCAGAAAGGCCTCGCCGTACGTGTAGTCGGCCCAGTGCTCGACGAGGTCGCTCGGATCGGCGGGATCGCGTTCGGAATCAACAGACTTCGGCGCTTCACCCTCGACGCGGGCATGCCGCGGCGGAATCGCCAGCCGCAGCACGTCCGCTCGGCTGCCGGCGTACCGTGCCGCGACCGTTTCGGCCAATGCCGAAATCTCGGGCGTGAGTACCTGCTCGGCCGACACAACGCGGTCGAGCTTTCCGAGCTTGCCCGGATGGTCGCTCGTCTCCGATCGGGCCAGCACGAAGCCATCGACGAGTCGTCCTGCGAACCGCACGCGCACCCGGACCCCGGGTTGCGCGGCGGCATCGAGCTCGTCAGGGACGAGGTAATCGAACTCGCGATCCAGGTGCGGCAGCGGAAGTAGCGGCAGCACCCGTGCGACGGGCTGGCTCAGCGCCAATCGGGTCTACAGACCGGCAGCAGCGCGCAGCTTCTCCGCCCGGTCGGTGCGCTCCCACGGCAGGTCCACATCGGTGCGCCCGAAGTGGCCGTAGGCCGCGGTCTGCGCGTAGATCGGGCGCAGCAGGTCGAGATCGCGAATGATCGCGCCCGGACGCAGGTCGAAGACCTCGCTGATCGCGGCGGCAATCTTGTCCGGGTCGGTCTTCTCGGTGCCGAACGTCTCGACGAACAGGCCAACCGGAGCAGCCTTGCCGATCGCGTACGCGACCTGCACCTCGATGCGATCCGCAAGACCGGCAGCGACGGCGTTCTTCGCGACCCAGCGCGTGGCGTAGGCGGCCGAACGGTCCACCTTCGACGGGTCCTTGCCGGAGAAGGCGCCGCCACCGTGGCGGGCGTAGCCGCCGTAGGTGTCGACGATGATCTTGCGGCCGGTCAGACCGGCGTCACCCATCGGGCCGCCGAGCACGAACTTGCCGGTCGGGTTGACCAGCAGCCGCACGTTGTCGGTGTCGAGGTCGTAAT